>DATAPE010000176.1:0-2430 GCA_036265345.1 Actinomycetota bacterium | reverse complement strand
GGATACAGACGCGCGTCCGTCCCTCTCGCCGCTTTTTCCCATTCCGCTTCGGTCGGGAGCCTCTTACCGGTCCACGTGCAATAGGCGTCCGCATCGCCCCAATCGACCCCGATGACCGGCCGATCGCCATGCTGCGCCAGGTTGACCGTCTCCCATTTCCAGGGAGGAGAGCGTTTCACAGCGGCGATAAAGGCGGCGTATTGCCCGGTCGTCACTTCATGGAGATCGATCGAGTACGCGTCGAGCCATACCCGATGGGACGGCCGTTCGTCCTCTAGCGCCTGTGTGCCGTCCGAGCCCATCGTAAAATGCCCGGCAGGGATCTCAACCATCGGTGTTTGCGGCGCCGGGGTTGTCGTCAATGATTGAGATTTTCTGAGTCGGTCCAGTTGCGCCTGGGACAATGTCGTGTCAAAAGCGACAGAGAGGCCGATAAGGATGGTCAAAACGATCAAGAGACTCACGCAGCGACACCGTCGTGCCATCTTCCACCCGCGCGTGTTCCTCTCAGTAGATGGTGCCCCCAACGACCCAGTGACGATCGTCGATGACATCGATGAGCAGTCGAGTGAGATTCAGGCGGGCGAGCTGGGTGGTGATCTCGTCTTCGGTAAAGGCGGCCATGAGCGAATTCAGGAAATCACGCCGCAGCACGGCCGGAGCGCCGGCCGCATAGCGGTCGACGATGGCCTGCGCCTCCTCGAGCGACTCGGGGCGGAGAAGATCCATGACCAGCACCGGGGCACCCGGCTTCACCAATTGGCGAAGTTTGTGCCAGAACTGCAATGGATTCGCCAGATGGTGCAGCAGGCTGTTGGACAGCACGGCATCGTACAGGTTTGCGCCCGGCACGGCTTCGAAGCGCTCGCACCGTAGCGTAATGCGCTCGTTCAAGCCGGCGGCGGCAACGGCCTGTTCGGCCAACTGGATCATCGGCATCGAGGCATCCACCGCCGTCACATGACAGGCCGGATACCGCCTGGCGAAACGAATCGGGATATCGGCCGGCCCGCATCCGCCATCCAGCACACGACCGGTCGAAAAACCCGGAAAGACTTCTTCGAACAGCTGTACGAAACCTTGGTTCTCCTGGCTGAAATCGGCAGCCGCGTAGGCCGCCGCCTGCTCCGGATCGTCCATGAGTTCCGGTTCCAGGACACGGTCCATTACGGTTCCTCCTTCGCGGCTACTCCACGGGATGTACGGCTCGGCAACACGTGGACGACGTCTCCCGGTCGCACGACGCCGCTGCGAAGGACCCTGGCATAGAGGCGGCTCCACCCCGGATTGGCGCGCTGCGAGATTCGAGTGATATCGCCGTCACGAAACCACCGGGCATTCAGTTCGCATGGGGCACAGTAGCTGGACACCTCCAGACATACGTCCGGCCCAATGTTGAGCCTTGTGCCCGGCTGAAGACGGTCCCAGGCAAGCCCTGCAAGGGTCAGATTCTCTCCCGATGAACCTGCATCGATGGAATGCCCCTCGTCCTGCATGCGTTCGATCAACTCCACCGAAAACAGACAAACGGCACGTTCCGGTCCGCCGTGCACCTTCAGATTTCGCTGCCGATCCCCTTCGACTCCGTTTTGGGCGACCTTCGCCTCGAGAACCGGCTGCTTTGGGATACCGCCATCCGAGACGTTGATTTGGTGCACATGGGGGTACGAGGGCCGCCCGGACTGGCTCATGATCGTGCCACCTCGCAGGATTCGCCGGGGGTAAATTCCAGCGCAAGCCAACCATCGCGATCGCGGTGGCGTCCGCAATATAGGCCTGCCTCGGCGAAGGCGGACACAATCTCGCCGCGCTGGTCGAGGAGAACGCCGGAAACCAGCAGCTTACCGCGGGTACTATCCGCCAGAGGTCGGGCGAGGTCGAGCAATGTACGCCCGTCGAGATTGGCCAGCACCACATCGTGGGGACCGTCACCGGTAAAGCGGCCGCACCGGAGAGTCAATTCGGGGCCGAAGCCATCCCTGGCAGCATCTTCCCGCGCGCAAATGATGGCGGTGGAATCGTGATCGATGCCGACCGCCTGGCAGGCACCCAACCGGAGGGCCACCATCGCCAATAGGCCGCTTCCTGTACCTACGTCGAGCACGGATCGGCCTTCCCATATTTCTTCCTCGAGCCACTCGAGCAGGAGGCTTGTGGTCGCATGGTGTCCGGTCCCAAACGCCTGCTTGGGATCCAGAACGATTTCAACCAGCCCCGTCTCAGGAGGCACGCGTTCCCAACTCGGCCTGACGACAATGCGTTTTCCGATTCGCAATGGTTTGACGGATTCGGCCCAATGACGGTTCCAATCCTCATCGGGCAGCGACTGGACGACGATGTCAGGTGGCTCTTCCTCGGCCAACCGGAGAAGCGTTTGGCGCAGGTGAGACAGATGGTCCGGAGACCAGCGGTCGCTCGGCCAATACAGGT
>DATAPE010000175.1:0-9246 GCA_036265345.1 Actinomycetota bacterium | reverse complement strand
AGGAACGTGACTACATGTATCAGGAATACGCAAAGGATCCCCGCATGAAGCTCAATCTGGGGATCAGAAGGCGCCTCGCTCCACTCCTCGAGAACTCGCGCCCCGAAAGCGAGCTCTTCCACGCGATGCTCTTCTCCCTTCCCGGCACTCCGATCGTGTACTACGGCGACGAGATCGGGATGGGCGACAACATCTACCTCGGTGATCGCGATGGGGTCCGGACGCCGATGCAGTGGACCGGTGACCGGAATGCCGGATTCTCCCGAGCCGACTTCGCTCAGCTATATCTGCCACCGTTGCTCGACCCGGTATACGGCTACCAGGCGTGCAACATCGAGGCTCAGCTCCGCGACCAACACTCCTTCCTGCAATGGTTCAGGCGGCTTCTGGCGGTCCGCAAACAGCATCCGGTGTTCGGGCTGGGATCGTTCGAAGCTCTGAGCCCCGACAATCCAGCGATCTTCGCGTTCATCCGCACACTCCAGGACGATGTCATCCTGTGCGTCAACAACCTCTCCTCGCGGGCGAGGGCTGCAGAGCTGGATCTCTCTCCCTACGAGGGGATGTATCCGATCGAGCTCCTGGGTAGGGAGCGGTTCCCCCGGATAGGAGAATTGCCCTATCTCTTGACATTCGCTCCCCACAGCTTCTACTGGTTCCAACTGGTTCGGGAGGAGACCTCATGATCGATCTGCACCATCTCGTGAGGTGGCTCCCGGAACAGCGATGGTTCGGTGGCAAGGGCCGCCAGATAGCCGCGGCCGACCTCATCGACGAGGCCATCGTCCGTGACGGCGATCCCACGCTGGTCATCGTCGTCGTCCTGGTCCACTACCAGGACGGGGACAGCGAGCTCTACCATCTCCCTTTGCTTACCCACTCCGATGGGAGCTTCAGCGATGCCGGCGAAGAGCCGCAATCCCTTGCGGTCCTCGGCGACCTGATGGCCCATGGAACCCCGTTGAAAGGAAACAGCAGCGTCTTCAACTTCTCCGGACCCGGTCTCGACCCGTTGTCGGAGCACGTCTGGACCTCTGCCCGCTTGGTGGGAGCGGAGCAGAGCAACACCTCGGTAGTGATGGACGAGAGCATCATCGTGAAGTTCCTACGAAGGGTGCAACCCGGCACGAACCCCGAACGAGAGCTCACCCGTCTACTGACCAACCAAGGCTTCCCTCATATCCCCGAGCACATCGGCGAGATCACCTTCGAGGGCACTGTGGACGACGACGAGATCACCATGGATCTTGCGGTGGCGCAGCGGTTCCTGGCCGGCGCCGTAGAGGGCTGGACCTCCACGCTCCAGCATCTTCACAGCCTGTACGACTCGATCCCGGCGGACACGGTCTCGCCTCCGCAGCTAACCGCGATGACGGAAGAGCTGGCCGGCGAAAGTCTGGCGTCGCTGCAAGATCTTGGCGACGTCACCGCCGGATTGCACGTGGCGCTGACCAAAGAAGAGCTCGGTCCGGAATCACTCCCCTCGTTGATCGACCGCCAAGACCTTCAGCGGTCGGCAGGCGCCTTCCGATCTTCGGTACGGGCTGTGGTTGCAACCGGTGTGGGCGAGGTTCAGAAGTGGGCTCCTCGACTGGAGCAGCGAGCGCAGCGCTTTCTCAGAGTGACGAGGGCAGGCTTCAAGACACGCGTTCATGGCGACTACCACCTCGGACAGGTCCTCACCAGTGAGCGCGGTTGGATGATCATCGACTTCGAAGGCGAGCCTGCCCGATCGCTCGAGGAGCGCCGTCAGAAGCAGTCGCCCCTGCGCGACGTCGCGGGGATGCTCCGTTCATTCAGCTACGCGGCTTCCGTGTCCCTATCCGATCGGGCCAGCTTCGGCAGCAAGGAATGGTCCCGGTTGCAACCGTGGGCCGATGTTTGGGAAGACCTCGCCCGCGGCCGGTTCCTCACCGCCTACCTGCGACGCTCTCATGAAGGCAAGTTTCTTCCCCCGAACAGGCCCGATCTGAAAGCGATGCTGGATGTGTTCGAGATCGACAAGGCGCTTTACGAGATCGACTACGAGCAGCGGAACCGGCCGGACTGGGTACAGATCCCCCTCCACGGGCTGGCACGCATCCTGGGGCCGGCCACCCGCTGACTCCGCGATCGCCTGACAGGGATCACTTCTCGTTCCCTCCCACTCTGGACGAGCGAGACCTTCGGCTTTTGGCCGAGGGCCACTACGACCGCCTCTACGACAAGCTCGGGTCGCACTGCGCGCAGATCGACGGGGTCGAGGGAGTCAACTTCGCGGTGTGGGCTCCGCGCGCTCGCAGTGTCAGCGTTATCGAGTGGGTCTCGGCGGGGGACGGGCAACGCCATCAGATGCGCAAGCTCGAGCCGGTCGGGATCTGGGAGGTGTTCGTTCCGGGCCTCGGAGATGGAGTGGCCTACAACTACGAGGTAACAACCTCCCTCGGCCACAACGTCATCAAGACAGATCCCGTTGCGTTCGCCACCGAGGCGCCCCCGGGCACCGCCTCGATCGTCTTCTCCCCGAGCTACGCGTTCCGCGACGACGGATGGATGGAGCGCCGCGCCCGCTGGGATCCGTTCGCTTCCCCACTGTCGATCTACGAGGTCCACCTCGGTTCGTGGCGGCGGCACGAGGACGGCAGGCCACTGTCCTATCGGGAGCTGGCAGCAGCCCTCCCCGCGTACATAGCCGATCTCGGCTTCACCCACGCGGAATTGCTGCCGCTTGCGGAGCATCCCTTCGGCGGGTCGTGGGGTTACCAGACCACCAACTACTTCGCGCCCACTGCTCGATATGGGACCCCTGACGATTTCACCTTCCTGATCGATTCTCTACACCAGGCGGGGATCGGCGTGATCGTCGATTGGGTGCCCGCACACTTCCCCAAGGACGAGTGGGCGCTGGCGCGCTTCGACGGCGACGCCTTGTACGAAGACTCGGATCCTCGGAAGGGCGAGCATCCCGACTGGCAAACGCTGGTATTCGATTACGGGCGTCCGGAGGTACGCAGCTTTCTGATCTCGAGCACGCTCTTCTGGGCCCGCCGGTTCCATATCGATGGCTTCCGGGTGGACGCGGTCGCGTCGATGCTCTACCTCGACTACAGCCGCACGAAGGGCGAATGGACCCCCAACCGGCTCGGGGGGCGGGAGAATCTCGAAGCGGTGCAGTTCATCACCGAGCTGACCACGACAGTGCACGCCGAGCACCCCGACGTTCTACTGATCGCTGAAGAGTCCGGAGCATGGCCGGGAGTCACCGCACCAGTGGACCAGGGAGGGCTCGGCTTTGATTTCAAGTGGAACCTGGGATGGATGCACGACACGCTGCAGCACTTCGGCAGGGAACCCGCCCAGCGGCGCGGTCACTTAGAGGACCTGACCTTCACCTTGATGTATGCGTGGAGCGAGCGTTACATCCTCCCGCTGTCGCATGACGAAGTCGTCCACGAGAAAAGATCGCTCCTCGTCAAGATGCCCGGAGACGAGACCCAGCGCGCCGCGTCTCTGAGAAGCCTTCTTGCTTACATGTGGGCCTACCCCGGGAAGCAGCTGTTGTTCATGGGCGGCGAGCTCGCGCAAGAGCGCGAATGGAACCACGACGCGGCCCTCGACTGGGATCTACTGGAGGACAGATCTCACGCCGGCGTCCAACAGCTGGTACGCGACCTCAACCGTCTCTACCTCGATCTGCCCGAGCTGTGGCAGCAAGATCACTCCGCCGATGCCTTTCAGTGGACCGCAGCCACCGAAGCGGACAACGGCATCGTGTCCTTTAGCCGTTCCGGCGCCGACGGTAGGCACGTCATCTGTGTCTGCAACCTGACCGGTGTTCTGTGGAGCGGCTTTCGCATCGGCGTGCCCACGCTCGGCCCCCTCGAGGAGGTCCTCAACACCGACGCCGCGACCTACGGCGGCGACGGCATCACCAACGCGGGGTCGCTAGAGAGCACTCCCCAAGCCGCCCAGGGCCAGCCCCACTCCGTGGTCCTCACGCTGGCCCCCACCACGACTCTCTGGCTCCACACCTGACCGTTTTCCAGCGAGCTTGGTTACCTGTGCGGTCACTTCTTTACCCAAGAGTTCAGGCAGAGGCGCCCGCGCCCTGGTGGCAGAGCGCGGCGCCTGGCCTAAGGGATCAGGCGGACCCGTCGCTCGGAGCCTCCGAGACGCCGTGGCCGTTCGAGGACGCGCCGGCAGCGGTGGTGCCCAGCAGCGTTTCGAACAGAGAGCGATAGTGAACCATCGCTTGGCGCAGGTCCTCGGTGGTCGCCTGTTCGTGGTCGCTGGCCAGTGAGATCGCATGCGCGGCCCGGTAGTTCTCGACCACATCCGGGTGGTCGACCGAGATGTCCGCAGATCGCTGGTCGAAGTTGTCCATCGGATAGCCACGGTCGGTCATCACCTGACCGACCAAGCGATCGGCATCACGAACGGCCTCCGCGGGCGCGTCGACGAACCGTGCCTGCGTTTGGCTCCACGACTGCATGTGCCTCTCGCGCGTGGCCGGATCGAGCTCCTTGAGATCCAACGACTCGTGGCGCTTCTGCCGCTCGAGGAGCTCCTTCTCGGCTTGACGACGGTTATCGCTCTCGTTTACGGCCCGGCCGTACTCGGGGCCGAACTTGCTCTGGAGCGCCGTCCGCCTGCGCTTCTGCCATGCGGAATAGACCAGCACGAGGATGATGACGACGACCACGGCGATGATGACCGCCCATGCCCATCCACTCATAGTTCACTCCCCTTCCATGTCAGGGCCTGGATAGCGGAGTTGCAGGTCACTTGAAGATGCTTACGCCGCCGGGGCCGACCAGAAGTCCGACGATGATGAGGATGATCCCCAAGAGAACGCCGCCTCGAAGCAACGTGACGATGCCCCAGATGACGAGGATCACAGCGATGATCCAGAGGATCGCGGCGGCGCCTCCTCCGAGAGCTAGAACCATGTTAGAAGCAGCCATCAACACAACAAGCCTCCTTGCCAAGGTCCCTCGTTGGGGGACGGTAGGCACTATCCTTCCCCACCGCCAAGATCGGAAACGCGGTCTCTCGGCAAACCCCCAGATCTGGGACGCTCCGGCCCCCGCGCGGGAGGATGTTCCGATGGATAACCTCCCAAACCGGCGCCAGGACCTGGAGGGCCAGACCTACGACGGCGTCACCCTTCGGCTCGTGTACACCGTGGCGCGGAACCTCTATCGATGTCCCGGCTGCCACGAGTCTGTCCAGATCGGTGCGGCCCACACGCTCGTCCACCACCTCTCCGCGGACCCGCCCTTCTACCAGCACTGGCACCGTGAGTGCGCGGCGAGAGACCTGGTGCGCCAGCTCAAGACCAGCCGGGCGGTGCGGGCCACCTGACCCCGAGACTCCTGCTGTGACCGCCATCCTGCTGGCGCTCGCGGCTTCGATCAGCTACGGCGCCGCGGACTTCACGGGCGGTTTTACGACGCGCCGGGTCGCGCCTCTGGTGGTGGTGCTGCTCTCGCAGCTGGCCGGCCTCGGCCTGTTGCTGGCTCTCACCCCGGTCATCGGACTGCGCCTGTTCCACGCCACCGATCTGGCGTGGGGGGCCGGGGCTGGGTTGATCGGCGGGGCCGGGGTGATGCTGCTTTATAGAGCTCTTGCCACCGGCCGGATGACCGTCATCGCCCCCGTTACCGCGCTCGAAGCGGCCGCGATCCCCGTCCTGTACGGCCTTCTCACCGGCGAGCGACCGAGCGCGATCGCCCTGGCGGGGGTCGTTGTGGGCTTCGTTGCGGTGACCCTGGTGTCCTGGTCCAGCGAACACCCTGAAGGAAGACGGCGAGGCCTCGCCCAAGAGGGGGTCCTCGATGCGCTGGGGGCCGGCTTTGGCTTCGGAGTCTTCTTTATCCTGCTGTCGCGCGCGAGCCAGGGGAATGCCTTATGGGCGCTTCTCGGTGTCAAGATGGGATCGCTGGCTCTCTCCGGCACCGGTCTCCTGCTGCTTCGGCAGAAGTTGCGCGTCCCACCTGGGACCTCGTGGCTGATCTTGATCGCGGGAGTGTTCGATATGGGAGCGAATCTCCTCTACCTGGTGGCGACCCGCTCCGGATTGCTATCCCTGGTCGCCGTGCTGACCTCGATGTATCCCGCCACCACCGTGATCCTGGCGCGCTTGTTGCTGAAGGAGCGACTGGAACGCGTCCAGCTCTCGGGTCTCACCCTGGCGGGGGTGGCCATCCTGATGATCGCAAGGGGATGACTCGGGAGAAGGCGTGCAGTCTCAGCGCGCGGTGTCGGCGACCTGCTGCTTCGAGGTGAGTTGCTTCATCGTCGGTCGTTTGACCTCCCACGCCAACTTCGATTTTTCCAGCAACACGATGAACGCAGCGCTAGCGTCGATCTGCCAGCGCCTGAGGCCGTGCACCGCAGAGGTTGGAAAGGCATGGTGATTGTTGTGCCACGACTCCCCGAAGGAGACCAGCGAGAGCGCCCAGTTGTTGGTGCTCTCATCGGTGGTCGAAAAGTCTCTGCGACCGTAGAAGTGACAGATCGAGTTGACGCTCCACGTGACGTGATGCAGCAGGAACACGCGCGCCAGGCCCCCCCATAAGAGAGCGGTCAGCACGCCATGCCACGTGTGCGTAAGGGCGAATCCAAGACCGGCGGGTACCACGAACAGCGACAACACGACCCAGATCGGGAACCTGCGGTTGATGCGCACCATGACCGGGTCCTTAAGCAAGTCCGGGGCCCACCGCTCCAGCGATGTCTCGTCGGCAGTGAACAACCACCCCATCTGCGCGTGCCACAAGCCTTTGACGACGCCTTTGAACGAATCATCTTCGGCCAGATGCGGCGAGTGCGGATCGCCCTCGCGATCCGAGAAGGCGTGATGACGTCGATGTGCCGCCACCCAGCTGATGACGGAGCCTTCGATAGCGAGGGAGCCTGCTATGGCGAGGAGAGCTCGCAACCACGGTTTGGTCTCGAAGCTCTTGTGAGTCAGCAAGCGGTGGAATCCAACAGTGACACCGAGACCGCTGAAGATGTAAGTGCCGAGGAAGATCCCGGCGTCGACGCCGCTGAGCCCCCAGCCCCAGAGAGACCACACAGCAAAAACAAGACCTAGGAAGGGAAGGACGGTGATGACGAGGACCGCGCCCTTCTGGAACTTCAATGCCTTACCGCTCAGCACCTTGACCCCTGGGATCGCCGGCGCGCGCGATGTCGAATCTATGTATGTACTCACGTCTGCTCCTCGCTAAGAATGAAAGCGCAGGAGCGAATCAGGGGTGAGAGGGCCATCGGTCAGCAATACAGGCCGAGGCTCCTGGTCACGGCTGCCGACTGAACCGATATGTCCACCATACCCACTTTCCAAGAAAACGCACCGCGGGGGGCTCCTCGCCCTAATCTGCAGGACGTGCGCCGCTCGCTTCGATCCCACACTCCTATCGATCTGCGCCTCACGCTTGCTCCGCTGTTGCGCGGACGCGGAGACCCGACGATGCGGTTCGACGGTCCGATCGTGCGACGCGCCATGCGCACGCCGCAAGGAGCGGCTCAACTGCAACTGCAAGCAAGCAACGACGGGGTGGAGGCCCAAGCGTGGGGGCCGGGGGCCGAGTGGACCCTGGAGGTGCTACCCGACATCGTGGGGGCCGGGGACGACCCCGGTTCATTCCAGCCGCATCATCGGATCGTGCACGAGATCCATCGCCGCACGCGCGGTTTACGGCTCCTTCGCTGTCCGACGGTGTGCGAGATCCTGATCCCCAAGATCCTCGAGCAGAAAGTGACCACGATCGAGGCAACCCGCTCGTATCGAGCGCTCGTTATGGCTCTGGGCGAACCGGCCCCCGGCCCGGAAGGGCTTCGGCTGCCTCCGGCTCCAGCCCTCCTGGCAACGACGCCGTATTACGAATGGCACCGCTTCGGCGTCGAGAGACGCAGGGCCGAGACGATCCGGGGAGCATGCGGTCGAGCACCGTCTGTGGAAGGCCTCGTGGACATCTCACCCTCGGTCGCGCAACGCAAACTGATGTCGCTCCCCGGTGTCGGGCGATGGACTGCCGCCGAAGTCGGCCGGATCGCCCTGGGCGACCGCGACGCCGTGAGGATCGGCGACTTCCATCTTCCTCACCTCGTCTCCTGGGTCCTGGCCGGCGAGCCGCGCTCGGACGACGCCCGGATGATGGAGCTTCTGGAGCCCTACCGGGGCGAGCGCGCTCGCGCCGTGCGCCTCATCGAGCTGTCCGGTCTGGGCCCCGCTAGGCGGGCTCCCCGTCGCCGTCTGCGTTCGATAGCGCGCCTCTAGCCGGCCGCGCCCCGATCAGAGGCCGGCAGGTGGCCATGCAAGGGCCGCCGGCACTCGAAACGGCGCCCTACGGGTATCTGCCCGATCTAGAGGCCGGCAGGTGGCCATGCAAGGGCCGCCGGCACTCGAAACGGGCCCGTACCCAGCCTCCCCCCGATTAGAGGCCGGCAAGGGGCCACGTAGTGGCCGCCGGCACTCGAAAACGGGCCGTACCAAGCTTCCCCCCGATTAGAGTGCCGAGGCAGTGACCATCAGACATGGCCGGACCCCACCCTCCCCGAGGAGCATCGGTGGCGCCGTCGCGCCCCATCGCGTTCTGGGTTCGGTAGCGGCGGGCCTGCGCCCCTTAGACGGATCGGACGATCATGGTCGTTGAGCCCATCTCCGACCCTGCAGGCGAGAGCTGGCTGGTCGAGGACATGCTGCGGGTGGAAGACGTCATGATCCGGGCGGCAGGCGGATCCCGGCACACCCTCGTCAGCGATGCCTCGCTGTACTTGCTCAAGGCGGGGGGAAAGAGGCTGCGGCCGGCGCTGGTCATGATCACCTCGCACGCCGGGGAAGCCGGACGCCCGGCGAGCGACCTTGCGGCGGCAGCCCTGGAGCTGGTGCATCTGGCCACGCTCTACCACGACGACGTGATCGATGGCACGGTCACCAGACGCGGGGTGGCGACCACGCATTCCAAATGGGGCACCGACATCGCCGTGCTCGCCGGCGACTACCTCTTCGCGTGCGGTTCTTCCCTCGGCGCGCGGGTAGGCGGTGAGATCCCGTTGATCCTCGCCAGCGCCATCTCCGAGGTGTGTGAGGGACAGATCGTGGAAACAACTGCCGTCGGCGATCCGGGACGGAGTATCGAGGACTACATCGAGGTGATATCGATGAAATCGGCGGCCCTCTTTCGCACTGCCTGCGAGCTAGGTGCCGCGACCTCTGGCGTCACCGGCGAACACCGTGCTCAGCTGATCACGTACGGA
>DATAPE010000174.1:0-4172 GCA_036265345.1 Actinomycetota bacterium | reverse complement strand
CGCAGATGGTCCCGAGGCCCGCTAGGGGCGGCCCCAGGGTTGAGTCCTAATCAGTGCTCGACGTGATGGATCGCTCCGAGGAGCCCGTGTGACTCGTCGTCGGGTCCAGCGGAGAAGAGCAGAGTGTGGTGTGACCCCGCGACGCCGTTGCCAAAGCGGAGTGCCCACAGACCATCGATGACGATCGCCGCGTGGTGCCTGTTGTGCAGCGTGCCCTCGAACTTGCCACGGCGGCTGAATGCATGGATCTTCCCATCGCCGAAGTTGCCGACCAGCAGATCGTGGCTGAATCGTCCGAAGTCGCGCGGTGCGAGCGCAAGACCCCAAGGAGAGTCGAGGGGGCCGCGGCGCACGAGGCGCCGAAGCAACCGGCCGTTGGGGCTGAAAACGTCGAGGAAACCATGTCCGTGGCCCGGAACGTCGTCAACTTTGTCCGCGTCCTGCTTGGCATAGGTCACATAGAGGCGACCATCAAGCTCCTGGATGTTGAAGGGGGCATAGCCATGCGGCAGACGGTGATCGACGAATGCACCATGCCGATGTACTGGCATGAAGTTGCTGTCAAAGACGTCGATGGTGCCGGCGCTGAAGTTGGCGGCGTAGAGACGATTGCCGTGCTCGCCGCGGGCCAGAGCTAGGCCCTTGTAGACGGCCCCCGGAGTGGTGACGGCGACCTGCGCCTGCGTCGAGGGAGCGGGAGCCGGCACCGCGGGGCTCCATCCCGAGATTATCCCGGCCTCGGACGCGAATATGAAGAGCGCGGCCCCACCGTCCGAGCCAGAGTGAACGACGAATCCGCTCGACGCATTGAAGACCTGTCCGGTAGGAGCTCCACCGGGGATGTTCACCACCAGGGGAACGATCCCAAACGGAACGCCTTGCGCGCCCCCCGCATAGAGGGTGGTTACGTCGGTGCCGTTGTCGGAGACCCATACCGGGCTCGTCGGGCTGGCCGACATCCCCCAGGGATTGACCAGGTTGGGATCCGTGATCTGGGCGGCCCCCGGTATGTCTGAAACGAGATTGACCTTGCTATAGGCGCTGCGGTGCTCATGACGCCTGTGATGCCTTGCCGGCCCGGCATTCGCTCCCGGACCTGCGATCAACAGCGACGTCACCGCCCCAGCCACCAGCGCCGCGATCGTCGCCCTTCGTGAGCTATGGACCGATTCCCTTGCTCCCGGCTGTGCCATGCGCTCCCTCCAAGTCGAACCGACAGAGTGGGCGCCACACCCGGTGCCGCCCGCAGGCTTATACGAAGCAAGCAGGTCTCGAGATTTAGGGCTGTAGCGGAGCTTTTCGCGACCTCTACTCGGGCCGTGGGCCGGTCGGCCCGGAAATTAATGCCGGCTGGGCAGCCTCTGGGCCCGCCTTGAGCCGCTGTTGGGCGGTGCTAGGGCTTGTCGATCACGGCAAAGAGGAGCCCGCCGAGCATCGCCATGTTCTTGTGGAACTGGACGCGCTGCTTCTTGCGATCGGCGGGATCCTCGATCGCCCAGAACGCGTGCCCCGCCATCGTGGTGGGGATCAGCGAACCTGCTAGGGCCAACGCGGAGAGTCTCTGAGCCTTGCCGAGTATGAGTAGCGTCCCCGCCGCCATTTGCACGGCGGCGTTGCCACGCACGATCAGCTCGTCGTCATCGGGCAGCGGCACAAGTGTGCGCACCATGACAAGAGTGGGGGCGGCCTGATCGACGCGGGGGCCGGGAGCGCGAGCCGCATCCAGACCGAGCACGAAATACGTCGATCCTGTGAGGATCCGAGCAATCATGCGGAGTAAGCGAGACACGTGCGACAGCCTAAGCGCGGCAGCGGAACGTTTCGATGTGGCGTACTCCGGCCGCCGGGCGCTAACTCTCTATGACAACACCCGAAGTCGAGAGGAGACTGCCAGCATCCCGATCCCTCTCGCCACAGCCAGAGATCCCACGATCGCGAGGAGGACGAACGTCGACCCGCCTTTCGTTGCAAGAGCGAGTAGTCCCAATAGGACGTTGATGATCCCTACGGCCAACAGGATCCAGTCCCAGAACGCGCGCGATCTATCCGTGACTTCCGTTATTGCACCCCACCCGACGAGCGAGTCGACAACACCCCTCAGCACCAAAACCCCACTAAGGACCAAGGCGAGGCGAAAGGGTTCGCGTTGCTCGAAGAAGATCAAGAGGGCAACTCCAGCGACCCCTGTGAAAGCTCCCAGCAGGTAGAAGCCACGAAACTCCGGCGTCCAACCTCCCAACAGGCACACCAAGGCGCCATCCACAATGAACGCGATCCCAGCGATCCTGGCCAGCGTGATCGGCGACTCCGGTGACTTGCCGAATGTTGCAAGGCCACCGATAAGAAAGCCGATCCCAGTCGCGAGAAAGATCCACCAGATGTGACCGGACAGCCAGCGCCCAGGACCCGTGGGGTCCGTTTCAGGGAAAACCGGTGATCTGTCCGAGCGATCAGCATCCACCATCTTCTCCTCCTACCCGCAGGCTATAGCCGCTGTGAGCTTGGAGCCAGCTCATCGTCTTTCCCGAGCTGGGCGGTCCCTCTGTCGGGCTGCGACGCGAGAGGTCTCCTCGCTCGTGAACGCGCCGCGCCGGTTGCGGATCCAGGCGCGCTCTTCTCGGTGCCGGAAGAACTCGTAGGCGATGAGGGCCACACAGACGGCTGCGACCAATCCCAGCGCCGCGAGTCCCGGCACCACCCTGGCGACGGGGAACAGCCCGAGCAACACGACCGCCGCGACCGGCCGTCCTCGTCCGAGGCCGGAGCCAAGCCGCAACCGCATCGCGACATGCGCGAGCAGGTACAGCGCGATCCCACCCACCAGGCCGAGCGCGGGGATGGTTGCGAGTGATTCGGCGGTCTTGGGGAGCGTTGTCTTTAACCCGAACGCGAATAGAACGACCCCGGTGACCATCGGAAGATGCAGGTAGGAATAGGCGTCGCGTGCGAGCGTTGCGCGCGCCGCGCCGGTCGCCTCGGCCAACCGAGACTGGGCCACATAGGCGACCCAGTCGAAGTAAGACCACCAGATGCAGGCAGCTACGGTGATCCCGAGCAGAGCAGCCGCGATCACGTCGATATCCAGGGGGAGTCCTCTGGCACCCACGCCGATTGCCACGATGGACTCACCGAGGGCGATGATGATGATCTGTCCGAAGCGCTCGACGAAGTGCTCCGGTGAGACGCGCCATCCGCGCATGTGTCCGAGTAGCGCACCGAGGTAGGTGACGGCCAGCGCAACACCCCACAGGGTGAGCTGGGCGACACCATCGAGGAAGCCAGCGACCACGAGGAGGGTCGCACCCAGGATGGCACCCGGGACGATTCGAAGGACGGCGTGGAATTGATCGCGGTCACCGCGACCGGCCATGCCTAAGAGCACGAGGTGGAGCACCCGAACGGCTAGATAGGCGACGCCGAAGATCACGCCGTCCGCGCCGAAAGCGCGCGGTGCCGCTAGAGACACGATGAGCATCCCTGCGACCGCTGCGAGCATGGCGAGACGGACTGCGCCTTCCTCGGGATCGAGGGTGTTCGTCAGCCAGGCATACGCCGACCACGCCCACCAGAGCATGCCCAGGAGTAGCAAGGCGCGAAGCACACCGCCCCATGTCGGGTTGCGCGATAGGAAACCCGTGACCTGAGTGATGGCGAAGACGAAAACGAGATCGAAGAAGAGTTCGAGCGGCGTGACCCGCTGCTCGCGCTCGACCGGTCCCTGGCTATTCGGGGCATCCAGTTCGGAACGGCTGCTCAGGGCCCAGTCCTGTTCACCAACCTCTTCCTGACTCTTGGCTGGGCCATCCCGACCAAGTCCCTCGATGTCGGGAAGATCCTCGGTTGGCGATCAGGGGGTTCTCAAGACCGGGGCTCGAGTTTGAGCGTCGCGGATCGTGCGTCGGCTGTAAGAGTGGACCCGATGATGTTCGCGGCGTAGCGCCGGTACTTGGTTCGGTACGCGTCGTCGATCCGGTCCGCCATATCGCCGTCGGGGTCGGCCTCGGCGAAGGTCACGTCCTTCTCGACTCCCCCGGCCGAGATCTGGCCCTTGTGGCGCACGTGCGTGCCGCGGAACCAATCCGAGCTCCGCCCGTTCACGGATCGGACGTAAAGATCGTCGCCGACACGAACGACCCAGATCGTCCTGTGGCTGCCTAACGTGCCGTCACGAC
>DATAPE010000173.1:0-21729 GCA_036265345.1 Actinomycetota bacterium | reverse complement strand
TGGCCAACAACTTCACGTCGAGCACTCGTCCGTAGTCGCTGTGGACGAGTGAGTGGAGCCCATCGAGCTGCCTGGCCGCTTCGAGCACTCCGAATATCGCGGTGGCGCTGAATGCACAGAGCGCCACGGGCGAGAACCTATCCAACAACGCACGAGCCTCACGGCTTCGCCAGCCGCCGGGGGGATGCTGAACCGTAAGCGCGAGGATCCCGCCCGCCCAGAGAGCCGCACCGAGGAGATGGACGGCATCGATGCCCACTCCCCACCACACCGGAGTTACGCCGGCGGCGTGCCCGCCCGCTGCCAGAGCGATCAGTGCGCCCGTTAGGCCGAGCGCAGCGAGGCGTCGGTTCTTGGTCGCTCCCAACGCAAATGCTTCGAAGCACAACCTGAGGAGCCGCGCGATCCCCGGCAGCCCCGTGGTGAGATACACCATCGCACCACTGAACGAGATGGTGGGAGAAGTTCGTACGGCTTCAAGGCCTACGGAAGCAACGCCCGCCACGAGAGCGACTGCGATCACTTGGACAGGAAAGGGCCGCACCCAAGGCATGGCGGGATCAGCATGCGCCAACCACGCGAGCAACAGCAGACCCACTGCCAAAAGCAGCGCCGAGTCTTCGATGAAACGCGTCGCGGTGATCCCACCTGCAAATCTGGAGGCGCTGGACGTTGCCTCACCAGAATGGTTGGTAGCGGCTGTCACCCCGACACCGAACGTGTAGCCGCCAGTCAGTGTGTGGCCGTCCAGGATGCTCACCGACGTCCACCGAACGCTGTAGGTGCCGGGAAGATCCACGGGAACCCTGATATCGATCGCGTCCCCGGACACGACGATGCCGCGGAAATCCTGGCCCCTGGGATCGACCACGACCGCCCGCGAGAGCCGGCGGTTTAGCGGCTCGGAGAACCGCAGCGCTACCAGGCCCGGAGTGGTGGTGAGCTGCTCACCTGCACCGGGATCGGAGGACACCAGGATGGAGTGCGCTTTCGCCGGGCCACCACCGAATATCACGAGCAGGAGTGCGCCGAGGAAAGCCGCCCGCCACCACCGAGATCTCCTTGCCAAGAAAGTCACATAAGCGATCACGCCGGCCCGCGGGCCATCCGGCTCGCTCGTCGTTGCAATGTCATGATCCTCATGCCATCACAATGACTCGGGCCGAGCTACCGGTTAGAGATCGTCCTTTCCCTCGGGGATGGCGTCGCCCAAACGATCGTATGCCGCCTCCAATCGGTCGCGCGCAAGCTCGAGCTCCGTAAGCGCGCTTTCGAGGGGAGGCGTTAGCCAGTGCACGGTGCCTTCAGTCTCCTTCGAAGCGAACTGCTTGATGACGTCGTGGAGACGCTGTTCCGTATCGATCAACTCTCTAACCTCTGTGCGGACCTTGCTCAACTCATCGTCCATCCGCCCCTCCTTCCCTGGCTCCTGCCACCCAATGCAGCCATCGATCGTGAGGGGGAAGTAGACCATTACCCGCTCGGCTGTTTGACCCCCGCCGGAGCAACACGCGCGATCGAGACCAACGTCGACTCCAATGTGAGCAACGCATTAGCATTCTGAGGGAGGGCCGCCCTGGCGGATAGACACGCCTCGACCGCGCCGATCAAGTCCTTTTCGGATACGTCGGAGCGCGACCACGACTCCAACGCATCGAGGAGATCAACATTCGTTACTGCCTCCCGGCCCCCGCGGCGCAGCACCACGACATCCCGGTAGAAAGACGCCAGGTGCTGGAGCGCTTCGCCCAATATCTCTTCCTGCAGGCGCCTCAGCTCTCGTTTGTGCCGGTTCGCTAAGGCGTTGCGTGCAGTTGCGGTTCCGCGCCCCTCACCGATGGCCTCCGCAAACTCGATGACCTCTATCTTCTGGGTGGCTTCGAGCGCCTTCACTGCTTCAGAGGCTTCGGCGATGATCTCTTCGGCCAGATCGAGGGCATCCGCGGGGGTCCCGAGACGCTCTGGCAAACCCGTCCAGACCGCTCTGCGAGACGTGGCGGCAGCATCGAATGACAGCGCCCGGGCTCGCTCGATGTCTCCTTCGCTGAGCCGAGCGGCAAGTCGCGCCACCTGCTCCGACGCGCCGGCGTCGCGCAGAAGCTCCACGATCCTTTCTTCCGATATCGGCTCCAGCCTTAGCGTTCTGCATCGCGAGCGGATCGTGTCCAAGAGGTCGTCCTCCTGATCTGATATCAAGAAGAAGATGGTGCCGGGTTGCGGTTCCTCCAGAGTCTTCAGCAGCGAGCTCTGGGCGGCGTCGTTCATGCGCTCGGCTTCTTCGATGATGAAGATCTTGTAGTGAGCCTCGAAAGGGGAGCGCGATGCCTCGGGGATGACGGTGTCCCGGATCAGATCGACGGGGATCAGCGGCCCCTCGGGAAGGATGTGATGAACATCAGGGTGTCTCGCACGAAGTATCCGGATGCAGCTCGAACACTTGCCACATCCGTGTAGCGGCTCGACCTCGCAGTTGAGCGCGGCGGCCATCCCGAAGGCAACTGCCCGCTTACCCGATCCAGGTGGGCCCACCAACAACCAGGCATGAACGATCTCGCCCGCCACCACCTGCGCGGACAACTGGCGCTCGATCGCAGACCCTTCGAGGGCTCCCCACACGCTCATCGGGGAACGGGTGGCGCCACCGGACCGAGGTCCGCGCGCAGCGGGATCCTCAAGTGGTCGTGGGCACGTTCCTCGAGAGCGGACACGATCTTCTGATGGAGTTCGGCCGCAGAAGTAGCTGCGTTGAGAGCGACGAAGCGGGTGGGAAAGCGGATGGCCAGGTCCAGATAGGCATCGCTCACCTGTTTGTGGAAGTCGATGCCCGCCCCTTCGATCCTGTCCGTATCTCCGTGGCCCGAGCGTGCCAACCCAGCGGCCGCGTCGAGCCGCAGCAGAAACACAACGTCGGGCATCACCGCTTGGATCCCCCACTCGTTGATCCTCAGGATCTCCTCGACGCCGAGCCCCCGGGCGATCCCCTGATAGGCCAGCGAGGAATCGATGAACCGGTCCGAGACGACGATCTTCCCCGCGTCCAGGGCAGGCTTGATCACCTCCGCAACATGCTGAGCTCGATCGGCCGCGTAGAGCAAAGCCTCGGTCCGGGCGTCCATCCCGTCGGATGCCGGGTCGAGCAGGATGTCCCGGATCCCCGCACCGACTGCGGTGCCTCCTGGTTCTCGCGTGGTGACGACGTCTTGGCCGCGCGCCCGAAGCCATCCCACCAACGCTTCCATCTGCGTGCTCTTGCCCGCGCCATCTCCACCTTCGAAGACGATGAAGAGTCCGGCACGCCTGGGTTCGGCACCTCCTGCCGGAGCTTCCAGCCCCGATGCGCGCGCACCGATGGCTCGCATCGACAGGAGCCCGCCACCTATCACCACCACACCGGCGGCCCACAACATCAGACGGCTCCCCGGGAGCGGGTAACTGCCGGCCCTGAAGTTGGCACCGAGAACGCCCGACAGGATCCGTGCACCGAAGGGGAACAATCCCAGTCCGCCGAGGGTGCCCACCCTGATCACCGTGTACGCGGCGCTGAAGGTTCGCCCGCGCATGTAATCGGCGGTGTTCTCTTGCATCAATGTGTACCCCGTCGAATAGGCGGTGCCGGCAAAGAAACCCAGCGCGCTGGCAACCGCCAGAGCAAGGCTCAGGCTGCTGGCACTCGCAAGGGTGATCAATCCGATCCCGAGTAGCAGGATGGAGGACGAGAAGATCACATCCTTCTGCACCTTCTTGGTCAGAGGAGTGATCGCAACGAGCCCGATCAGCATGCCGGTTCCCAGGAAGCCGATCACCGACGCAAAGCCCCGGTCCCCTGCGCCCAGGACCGCCTTTGCGAAGTCGGGACCGAGGGAGAAGACGCCGCCGGCCGCCATGAACGTGAGACCGACACCGATCAGCCAGGGTTGAACCTTCCTGTCGTCTCGCACGAAGCGCAGTCCTTCGATCAGATCCCGCTTCACATCGCCGAGATCGATGCGCCCCAGCTGGCGGCGCGTGGACGTGATCGCGAGACCCGCGACCATGAGTGCAGAGAATGCGAAGGTCATCGAATCCAGCCACAGAGCAAGAGCTTCGGGGTCGCCGGTGACGCCCTTGAGCACCGGTACTGCGTGGGCGACGAAGCGGCCGAGCGTGGACAGCGCCAGGTAGACCACCGAGGCAAGAGGGAAGGGCGCGTAGACCGCCATGAGGTTCAGCGAATTGGCCTGCGTGAGCTGACCGTGGGCAACCAGGTTCGGAAGGGAAGCATCCTTGGCCGGACCCCAGATCAGAGTCAGGCTCTCCAGGATCATCGATGCCACGAGCAGGTAAACGATGTTGGGGAAGAACGGGAGCGAGAAGATCACACAAGCGCGAGCAAGATCGGCGACCACCATCAGCCGCTTGCGATCGAAACGGTCCGCGAGCACGCCGGCGAGGGGGCCCACGACGAACCCTGGGAGCACCCGGGCAGTCATCACCAGGCCGACGCCGGTGGCTCCTTGGATGTGATCTGCGAAGACGGCGATAGCGATAACTCCCACCCAGTCCCCCAGGCTCGAAACGCATTGCGCCAGGAAGAGGCGCCGGAAACTGCGGTTCTTTAGGAGCGTGAGGTAGGAAGCGTCTTGCCCCGACGCGGGCAGAACGTGAAGTTCCGGACGCTCACCTGGTGCCTGGATCGCAACCTCCGAGATCGATCTCCGCTCCATCCTATTTAGGCGAGCGGGAGCCTCTGGAGCTAGGTAGAGGTTTTGCGCTTGGCAGTCTTGCGCGTGGCGGTCTTGCGCTTCCTCGTCGTCTTCTTCTTCTTCGGAGGGTTTGCCCGCTTGTCTGCCAACAGCTCGATCGAGCGTTCGAGGCTTATCGAGTCGACGCTCTCATCACGAGGCAACGATGCGTTGGTGGTCCCGTCGGTGACATAGGGCCCAAATCTCCCCTCCTTGAGCAAGATAGGAGATCCGGTCTCGGGATCGGGCCCCATCTCCTTGAGGGCCGCGCTGGCCCCTCTCCTCCGCCCCGTCTTCGGCTGCGCGAAGAGGGCGAGCGCTTCGTCCAGCGTGATGGTGAAGATCTGATCCTCACTGGCCAGTGTTCGGGTATCGGTGCTCTTCTTCAAGTACGGCCCGTAGCGGCCGTTGAGGGCCGAGATCTCTTCGCCGTCCGCGGGGTCCGTCCCCACCACTCGAGGCAAACCGAGAAGCTTGAGCGCGTCCTCCAAAGTGACCGACGCAGGATCCATGTACGAGAACAAAGATGCGCGGGCAGGCTTGCCGTCGTCATCCTGAGCCTCCCCAAGCTGAACGTAGGGCCCGAACCGTCCCGCGCGGACGTAGACCGGACGGCGGTTGTCGGGGTCCTCGCCGAGCTTCCGATCTTCGGAGGGGGCGGCCAGCAGCTCCTCGGCCCACTTGATCGTTACCTCGTCGGGAGCCATATCAACTGGGATGGACGCTCGCTCATCGCCACGTTGCAGATAGGGACCGAAGCGGCCCACCCGCACGACGATCTCCCGCCCGTCACCATCCTTTCCGAGGGGGATGGAGTTGATGGCGACCGGATCGATCTCGTCGAGATGATCCGAAACCAGCGCCTTCAGACCGGGGTGACCGTTACCGAAGTAAAAGAGGTTCAGCCACGGGATGGCCTCTTGATCGCCGCCCGCGATCTCGTCGAGATCCTCCTCCATGTCCGCCGTGAAGCCATAGTCGACGAACTTCGAGAAGTGCCTCTCGAGAAGGCCCACCACGGCGAAGGCGATGAACGACGGAACCAGAGCCGTGCCCTTCTTCCACACGTAGCCGCGGTCCTGGATGGTCGCGATGATGCTCGCATAGGTCGACGGCCGGCCGACCCCAAGCTCTTCGAGCTTCTTTACCAGCGAGGCCTCACTGAACCGGGCGGGTGGGACCGTGGAATGGCCCTTTGCTTCAACCGCCGCAGCCTGCAGTCCCTGACCGGCGTGTAACGGCGGCAGCATCACCTCTTGATCCTCGAGCTCGGCTTCGGGGTCGTCGGCTCCTTCCACGTAGGCGCGCAGGAAGCCTGGAAACGTGACGGTCTTACCGCGCGCCAGGAACTCGGCTTCCTCCGAGGAGGTGCGAGCGACCATCCGGGCCTGAACGCTCTGCCCGCGAGCGTCGCTCATCTGAGACGCCACCGTTCGCTTCCAGATGAGGTCGTAGAGACGGACCTCCTCGCCGGACAGCTGCTTGGCTACCTCCTCGGGAGTTCGGAACGACGTTCCCGCAGGCCGGATCGCTTCGTGGGCCTCCTGGGCGTTACGAACCTTGCTCTTGTAACGACGTGGCTGCGACGGCACATAATCCGATCCATACAACTGGGACGCCTGCTGCCGAGCGGCGTCGATCGCGGTTTGCGACAGCACGACGCTGTCGGTGCGCATATAGGTGATGAAGCCGTTCTCGTAAAGACGTTGCGCGACCTGCATGGTTCTCTGGGAGCCGAAATGGAGTTTCCGGCTTGCTTCCTGTTGGAGAGTCGATGTGATGAACGGTGCATAGGGCGACCTGGTGAACGGCTTCTCGTCCACGGAAGCGACTTCGAACGGGGCGGTCTTCAGCCGGTCTGCCAGTTGGGAGGCGGCTGCTTCGTCGAGCACGCGAACGTCCTTGGTGAGGTGGCCGGACTCGTCGAAGTCGCGGCTCACCGCCACGCGGGTGCCGTCCACAGCCACGAGGACAGAGAGAAATGGAGCCGTCTGGGGAGTTTCGTCAGGCGCCAGCGTGGCCTCAACGTTCCAGAAGCTTGCGGGGCGGAACCGCATGCGGGCTCGCTCCCGCTCGACCAGGATGCGAGTTGCAACGCTCTGGACGCGGCCTGCGGACAGCTTCGGCGCTACCTTCTTCCAGAGAACCGGAGACACCTCGTAACCGAACAACCGATCCAGGATGCGGCGCGCCTCCTGCGCGTCCACCAGCCTGCGGTCAAGGTCGCGCGGGTTCTTGACGGCCTTCTGGATGGCTTCCTTGGTGATCTCGTGGAACACCATGCGCTTCATAGGGATGCGCGGCGAGAGCACCTCGATCAGGTGCCAGGCGATGGATTCGCCTTCCCGGTCCTCATCCGTCGCGAGATACAGCTCGCTGGCTTCCTTCATCAGGTTCTTGAGCTTTCTGACCTGCTCTTTCTTGCGGCTCGACACGACATAGAGAGGCTTGAAGTCGTTATCGACGTCAACGCCGAGGTGGGCCCAAGGCTCGGCCTTATAGGCCGCAGGGATCTCCGCCGCTGCCGCCGGTAGGTCTCGGACGTGCCCGACCGATGACTCGACGATGAAATCGCGGCCCAGGATGCCGGCGATGGTTCTGGCTTTGGCCGGCGATTCGACGATGACCAACGGTTTGCTCACGAGACTCCTTATATCGGATGGTTCTTGGATCGGATGGTTCCGCCCGGATGCCGCCGGGAGGGGCAGGCCCGTTTCAGCCGATCAAGCAAGGCGAGGCCCGGCCTCCGTGCGGGGGCGGCTTGGGACAACGCTGCTCCCGGCGAGGTTGTTCCCGCCGGTATAGACCAACCCGGCGCTAGCATCGTGGCAGTGGGCGGCCTATCGGGAACGATCCAGCATTGGGTCGCCCACTATGGATACGCCGCCGTCTTCATCCTGATGCTGCTAGATGCGGCATGCATCCCTTTCCCCAGCGAGGTCACCATGCTCGTGGGCGGGTGGTACGCGTCGCAAGGCAGGCTCGACGTCCTCCTGGTGGGCACGCTTGGCATGCTTGGCAGTCTCGCCGGGTCATGGCTCGCCTACGGCATCGGCGCCACCGTCGGCCGTGGCTTCATCGAACGCTATGGTCGCTATGTCCTGATCCGCTCGCATGAGATGGACCGCGTGCAAGGGTGGTGGGACCAACACGGAGAAGCGGCCGTCTTCTTCGGACGTCTGCTTCCCGTCGTCCGCACTTTCATCTCACTTCCGGCGGGGATCGCCAGGATGCCGTTCTGGAAGTTCACTTCCTTCACTTTGCTGGGAGTGGCGATCTGGAGCTTCGTCTTTGCTTATGCCGGGGACATTCTCGGACGGCATTGGGAACGGGTGACTACCTGGTTCAGGCTGCCCACTCTGATAGTCGTTGCGGCGCTGGTTGCGGGGGCCGTGTGGTGGTACGTGCGGCATCGCAGAGAGCGAGTCGCTTAGGCCAACCCGATCTCCGGAGCGACCTTCTGCAAACCCACGATCGAGATGGCGATGAATTCATCCATGGGGATGCCGATCGACTCCTCCACACCTCTTATCTTGTCGCGTTCGACGCCCGGCGCGAACGACTTCTCCTTAAGCTTCTTCTTGACCGAGGACACCTTCATCCCGGTTGCCTTGTCCGGACGAACCAGAGCACACGCGACCAGTAGTCCGGCGACCCCATCGGCGTGCACGATGGAGCGCGACATGAGGTCGGTCTGCCGGTCCTCCCACATGTGCGCGAGAACCGCGTTCAGCACCTGGTCGTCGTCGAAACCCTCCGCTTGCAACCATTCCACCGACTGATGGCCGTGTCGCTCGGGGGTGTCGTGAGTCTGGTCCTGATCGAGGTCGTGGAACAGGCCAGCGAGCCCCCAGCGCGCCTCGTCCTCGCCGAAGTGGTTAGCCAGCGCCCTCATGACACCTTCTACGGAGGTGAGATGGCGCACCGTGATGTCCTTCTCGGCGTACTTGCGAACGATGGCCAGGGCAGTGTCTCGTTCCATCACCCCTCCCCTATCAGCGCACGTCTCAGGTCGCCTTCGGCTTCCGGGGAGGCAACAGCCAGCACTTCGTCGCCGATGCTCAAGGGGGTCTCTCCACTGGGAGGAAACACGTGGCCTTCGCGGACCACGGCAACCAGAGCGCAATCCGGTGGAAGCCGCAGGTCACTGCAGGTCTTGCCGGCAGCCGGAGAGCCGTCGGCCAGAGTCACCTCGAAGAGGCTCACTTTGCCCTGCTCGAGCTCCATCAGCTTGACCGCGTCCCCGATGGAGACCGCCTCTTCAACGTGCGATGCGAGCAGGTGCGGCATGCTCATCGCCACATCCACGCCCCAGGTCTCGGTGAACAACCAGAGGTTGTCGGGATGGTTGACGCGTGAGATCACGCTGGGAACGGCGAATTCCTGCTTTGCAAGGAGGGAGATGACCAGATTGTCCTCATCGTCTCCGGTGGCGGCCACCACCACATCGCACGCAGAGAGGACGGCCTGCTCGAGGGTTACAAGCTCGCACGCGTCTCCCGGCACCCAGTTGACCTCGAGGTCGGGGCGCAGAGTCTCGATCAGGTCCTTGTCCTGCTCGATCAGAACGATGTCGTGACCCTTCGACTGCAGGTCTTGAGCCACATACGTGCCCACGTTTCCGGCCCCCGCTATGGCTACCCTGATCGATCGCGCCCTCACTCTGGTTCACCCGCCTTCTTGATCTCCTCGATCAGGCTTGCCGACGCCCCGCGGGCAACGGACACATGCAGGATGTCCCCGTCCTGAATGGTCATGCTTCTGTCCGGCACGCGCGGAACGCCGAAGCGGCTCACGGCGATAACGCGCCACAGCCCGTCCCGGTCGAGAGTTGCAGCACTCCTGCCAACGTTTTCGCTTGGAGCGGTGAATGCCGTGATCACCACCTCGCCGTTGTCCACCGTGTATTCGACGGGCTCCTCGTCCGGGAGCAACCCCCGGAGAATCTGATCGGTGGTCCATCGCACCGTGGCAACGGTCTGGATACCGAGCCGCTGATAGATCTGGGCCCGTCGCGGGTCGTAGATCCGGGCAACCACATAGGGGATCCGGTAGAACTCCTTAGCCACGCGCGCCGCCACGATGTTGGAGTTGTCTCCGTTGGTGACCGCGGCAAAGGCGGAGGCGTCGCGGATGCCGGCCTCTTCTAAGACCTCACGATCGAAGACCCATCCGAGAACCCTCTTGCCGCCGAACGTCGGCTTCAGTCGCTCGAAGGCACGCCCATCCTTGTCGACGACGGCCACGGAATGACCGAGACTCTCCACGTGGGTGGCTAGATCTGAACCCACCCGGCCGGAGCCTGCGATGATGACGTGCACCTACGGAAACGCTCCTTAGATCTCCCGAGCAGCGGCTGCGATACTGCCATACTTGCCCGTCGTGTCTGTCAGCAACGTCATCGAAAAGCTTGGTCGCTCTCCTGAGGACATCCGGGCCGAGAACCTCCGGCGATGGGTGACGTCGATGGGCGAGGTGACCACCATCAAGAACGTGGAGCCGCGCCAGCGAACCCGTGTGGCCGGCGTGATCCAAAACATAAGGATCGATCCACGAAACGGCCGCGATGCCATAGAAGCCACAATCATCGATGGAACCGACAGAATGGTTGCAAAGTGGCTGGGCCGTGCCTCTCTGTCCGGGATACAGCTGGGAATGGGACTGATCATGGAGGGCGTCCCTGGGGCAGGGCCAGACGGCATGTTGGTCATGCTCAATCCGGAGTACGTGCTGGTGCCCGGACCCGAACACGGGTGAGACCTAGCAAAAGGTGAGCAACGCCCAAGCTGCGCTCAAACGGCTGGTTCTGGGCCGTCCTATGTCCTCTGGCGAGCTCGAGCACACCCTGCTCCCGAAAATCATCGCACTCCCCATCTTCTCTTCCGACGCGCTGTCGTCGGTGGCCTACGCCACTCAAGAGATCCTTCTGGTCCTCGGACTCGTCGGGGTCGGCGCCCTGGCCCACGTTCTTCCCATCGCTCTGGCGGTGGGAACCCTGCTGTCGATAGTTGTCATTTCCTACCGTCAGACGGTGCGCGCGTATCCAAGTGGTGGCGGCGCCTACATCGTGGCGCACGAGAACCTCGGGGTCTTCCCCGGCCTGCTAGCAGCCTCTTCGCTCTTGATCGACTACGTGCTCACCGTGGCGGTCTCGGTAGTCGCCGGTGTAGACGCGATCGTCTCGGCATCGCCCGGTCTTCAGGCTTATCACGTCGAGATCTCCGTTGCGTTCATCGCGTTCGTTGCGATCGCTAACCTCCGCGGCGTCCGCGAGTCTGGAACCTTCTTCGCGATCCCCACTTATGGGTTCATCTTGTCGATGTACCTCTTGATAATTACCGGGTTCGTCAAGTGTCTGGGAGGGTGCCCGTCGGCCGAGAGTGCCCATCTCCCTCTTAGGCCTGAGGTAAGTGCGCTCAGCATCTTCATCCTGTTGAAGGCGTTCGCCGCAGGCACCACCGCGCTCACCGGCGTTGAAGCGATCTCCAATGGGGTGCCTGCGTTCCGATACCCACAGTCCCGAAACGCGGCGACCACGCTCTCGATCCTTGGCACGATCTCAATCTCGATGTTCCTTGGCATCTCCTGGTTGTCGCACGTCATGAATGTGAGGTACCTGGACACCGCGAAGTTCGTGGCAGTAACGGGCCAGGCCGAGCGCAGCGTCATCGCTCAGATCGCCTTTGCGGTGTTCCACGGAGGGCCCATCTTCTACTTCATACAGATCATGACGGCCTCCATCCTGATCCTTGCCGCCAATACCGCCTTTGCGGACTTCCCGCGCCTGGCGTCGATCCTGGCCCGAGATCGCTTCATGCCTCGTCAGTTCATGAATCGCGGCGATCGCTTGGTTTTTTCAAACGGGATCATCATCCTGGCCACGCTTGCGTCCCTACTCGTCGTTGCCTTCCAGGCCAACCTGAACCATCTGATCCAGCTCTACCTCGTCGGCGTCTTTATCTCCTTCACTCTGTCCCAGAGCGGAATGGTCATCCATTGGAAGAAGACCAGGGAGCGCATGTGGCAGCGCAGCGCATTCATCAACGGATTCGGCGCGGCGATGACTGCAGTTGTGCTGACCGTTGTCGTCATCACAAAGTTCACCGGAGGCGCTTGGATCGTCGTTTGCGCCATCCCCGTATTGATAACGATGATGAGAGCGGTCAACAAGCACTACGAGAGAGTGAGAACCGAGCTTGCAAAACCCCAACGCCGGCCGCTCGACCGGCGTCCGGGCAACCAGCACGTTGTCATCGTTGTTCCCAACGTCGATGCGGCCACGTCACGAGCGGTGGGATACGCGCGTGCGATACGGGCCGCGGATGTGACCGCCATCGCGTTCGATCCCGCGTACTCCGCCCCGTGGCGCCGGCTGGCCCCCGAGATCCCCTTGCAGCTCGCAACCAGCCGCCGCTCGGAGATCCACAATGTGCGCGACTTCGTTCATCAAAAGCGAGCCGAGCTGACCGAAGACGACTTCCTCACCGTGATCATCCCGGAGATCCTCGAATCACGGCATCTGGTGGAGGTGTTTCGGCATCCCAAGAGCTACCGGTTGAAGTCGCTCCTGCTTCGGGACAAGGGAGTCCAGGTCCTCGATATCCCACTGTTGAGAAAGGAGATCGATCCCACCATCGACCAATCCCACGAACCGGCGCGCAACTACGCTTTCGTACTGGTTTCCGGCGTGCACAATGCAACCCTCCAAGCTCTGGAGTATGCCGAAACGCTGCGACCGACCGATCTCCGCGCCGTAACGTTCGGACTCGACCCCGAGGCCACCCAACGCCTCGGGGACGATTGGCTACGTGACAGGATCCCTCATCCCCTCGAGATCGAGGATTCGCCCTTCCGGGACATCGCCTTGTCGTTGCTCCAGTACCTGAGGCAGTTCCGCCCGGACGGCCTCGACCGCGTCGTCACAGTGGTGTTGCCGGAATTCATAGTGACCAAACGCCGGCACCAGATCCTGCACAACCAAACCGCGCTGCTGGTCAAGCGCAGACTCTTGTTCGAGCCCGGCATCGTCACCGTCAGCGTTCCCTACCACCTGTCCGAAAGCTGACGCCGCCGCCCGAAGTCGATCCCGCCCGGTGACGACCGGTCCCTTCGTGTGCGGAGGGACCGGTCGCCCGCAACGGCGTTTAGGCAACGACCTCCTCGGCGGGCGTCGGGGCGGCGCCGACCGCGGCTTCGTTGATGTCCGAGATGCTTCCGGTCTTCCTCTTGGAGAACGCGATGGCCGCGGCGAGAACGACTAGAGCGAGGCCCGCGATGGTGAAGCGAGCGAAGTCGTTGTCGCGCAGATTGATCACCGCAGGAAGGATCAACAGTGACACGAGGTTCATCACCTTGATCAGCGGGTTGAGCGACGGTCCTGCCGTGTCCTTGAAAGGGTCCCCGACCGTATCGCCGATGACTGCGGCCTTATGCGAGTCGGAACCCTTTCCCCCTTCGTTGCCATCCTCGATGAACTTCTTTGCGTTGTCCCACGCACCACCGGAGTTCGATAGGAAGTTGGCCATGAGCTGCCCGGTCAGGATCACCGCGGCAAGGAACGCTCCGAGGGCGAGGTAGTTGATGCCGAATCCCACGATCACCGGTGTCAAGACTGCAAGCAATGCAGGGGTCGCCAGCTCGCGCAGGGAGGCGGCCGTGCAGATGTCGATCACTGCGCCGTAGTCGGGCTTGTCGACGCCTTCCATGATCTTCTTCTCTCGGAACTGACGTCGAACCTCCTGCACCACAACAGCAGCGGTGCGGCCCACGGCGCGGATCGCCAGCGAGCTGAACATGAACGCGACCGAACCACCGATCAGCAGACCGATGAACGTCTTCGGATCGGCAACGTTGATCTGCGTTAGGGGAGCCCGGAAGAGCGCGCTACCAGTGGCGTGGATGTTCAACTGAGCACCGATCGTGTCGATAAACGAGGCGAACAACGCAACTGCCGCGATGACCGCCGAACCGATGGCGAAACCCTTGGTGACAGCCTTCGTGGTGTTGCCTACGGCGTCGAGGTTGACCATGATGCTCTCGGCCTCGCCGGAGAATTCACCAGACATCTCGGCGATGCCGGCCGCGTTGTCAGCCACCGGACCGAAGGTGTCCTCCGACACGACTACTCCGGTGGTCGCCAGCATCCCCATCCCCGTCAGAGCAACGAGGTAGAGCGAAAACTGAAGGTTCCCGCCACCGAGGGCGATGGCGACGCCCAGTGCGCCCGCAATGGCGATGACCGCGTACACCGAGGATTCGAGTCCCGAGCTGATCCCCGAAAGGATCGTGGTAGCCGGGCCCGTTCGTGCCGCGATGGCTATCTCTCGCACGGGCCGGTTCTCCGTTGACGTGAAGTACTCGGTCAAACGGCTCGCGATCTGCGCCAGCACCAAGCCGGACACCACTGCCCAGAAGACGCGCAGGTTGTGAACGTAGAACTGGGCCACGAGGAACGTCCCCACGACTGTAAGCAGACCAGCGGTAGCAAAACCCCTGTTGATAGGAGCCATCGCGGTGCGGTCCTTATCGGTGGCGCGTACCGCATACACACCGACGATCGACGCCAGCACCCCGATCGCTCGGGCGACCACCGGGAAGATGAGACCCAATGCCGGATTGAGACCGATCGAGTGGAACGCCGCGACGCCGAGGATGATCGAGGCAACCAGCGTGACCTCGTAACTCTCGAACAGGTCCGCAGCCATTCCGGCGCAGTCGCCAACGTTGTCTCCCACGTTGTCGGCGATCGTCGCCGGGTTACGCGGGTCGTCTTCTGGTATCCCGGCCTCGATCTTGCCGACGAGGTCGGCCCCGACATCCGCGGCCTTGGTGAAGATCCCACCACCGACCCGCAGGAACAGAGCCAGCAGCGAGCCGCCGAAGCCGAACCCGATCAGGATCGCCGAGGACGTGTTCTGGAAGATCAGGATGATGATGCTGGCGCCCAGCAAACCGAGGCCCACCGTGAACATCCCGGCCACACCACCCGTGCGGAAAGCGACCTTCAGCGCGGCAGGAAGGGAGCCAGACTTGGCGGCGGCCGCAGTGCGTATGTTGCCGCGCACCGCAAGGCTCATACCGATAAATCCTGTGAGCCCGGACATGAGACATCCGGCGAGGAAGGCAGCGGCCCGAAAGACCCCAGACTGCACGAAACTCAACGCCTGGCTCCCGTCGGGGCGGGCGACCTTGGTGGCAGTCAGGAACACGATCACAACCAGGGGGATGAGGATGATGCCGATCGTCTTGAACTGCCGCTGAAGGTAAGCCAGCGCGCCTTCTTGGATCGCAGCCGCGATCTCCTTCATCTTGGGAGTCCCCTGATCGGCGGCGAGCACCCCCCGCATCAGTGAGAAGCCGACGAGGATCGCGGTGATCGCGGTGCCAACCGCAAAGAACAGCCAGAAGAATTCGGGCCCTCCCAGCTTGAAGCTCTGGTACCCCCCTTCGCTTGCCAACAGCAGATGGCTCATGCGCTCTCCCTTCTTCTTTCAAGCTTTCTCACGTAGATCTGATTGGCAACCTTCTCCCCGACGGTTCTGTCCTTGCCCGCCACCCGGAGGACGAGGGGCCCACCGAAGGGGTGTTTCTCGCGAACCTCAACCTCGACACCGGGACGGAGACCGAGGGTGTCCAGGAACTCGACCACTTCCGGCTGGGTCGAGCCTGGGACCGCGACCACCGCCACGTCGCCGGCTTCCAGCGCGTACAGCGGAGGCATGTCGGGGATGTCCGACACGTCCCTGCCCGGGACGGGGAATCCATGAGGGCAGGTCTGTGGCCTGTCGAGCGCGATGAAGAGGCGGTCCTCGACCTCCTGGGGCAGGTCGTGCTCGAACGTTCCCGCCAGACGGTCGGCTTCGTTCCAGGGGTAGCCAAGCATGTCCGATAGGAAGCGCTCCACGATCCGATGCCGGCGGATGGCGGCGACCGCGCGGCGCCGGCCCGCCGTGGTGAGGGCCACCCCGTGATAGGGCTCGTGGACGAGGAGGTCACGTTCGGCAAGGCGTTTTACTGCGGCCGTGACGGTGGCGGGCGACACCTCAAGGGCTCCCGCCAGTGCGCCCGTGTGGGCCCCGCCGTTGCCGTCCCTCGTCAGCCGGTAGACGGCTTTCAGTATCTCGCGCTCAGATTTCGATAGGTGCTCATCCATATTTCGAGGGATAGTAACTCAACTTTCGTCACCACGAAATCCGCCGGCCATCGTGACGGGGCGGGGCTGTTGATCCGACGAGGAGGCAACGCCTGCGGAGGAAGCCTCTGCAGCAGCCGGCTTTGCCGGAGGCGGGGACGGCTGGGAAGCCGCTGACGGAGTAGGCGTTGCCCCCGCAGCCGACCGACGCGTGAGGCCTAGGGATCCAGGGCTAGGCCGGGGAGCGGTTGACCATCAGCCGGGTGACGGTGCCTCCGTCGGGGCGGGAGACGAACTCGCAACCGTCGATCAACGCCTCGAGGAGCGCCCTCGACATCACCATCCGCGACGAGAACCCCTGGCTGTCGAACTGATCGATCTCATCTTGCTCCCCCGGCTCCGGGCCGCGATCGGCGACCTCGACGATCACTCGGTCGGCTTGCTCGATCCAGCGCACGGTGACCGGCGCGGCCACCGAGGACTCTTCGTGGATCAACACCGCGTTCGTGGCTGCTTCGGACAGAGCGATCTTCAGTTCCTCGACCGCTTCTTCCTCCAAGCCCGCGCCTCGGGCCAGAGCTGCGACGGCGAGCCTGGCGATCGCGACGTAGGCCGACCCCGATGGGAACTCCAGCTCAACGACCCTTGGATCCGAAAAGGTGGACACGGGGCCTAGGCCCCCTCGTCTCCCGATGCAGCGGCCGCTTCAACGGAGTCGTGGATCGGAAAGACCTTGGTGAGCCCGGTGATCTTGAAGATCTTCAGGATCTTTTCCTGAGTGCAAACCAGCGCAAGCGTCCCGTCATGCGCCTTGACTCTCTTCAGCGCGCCGACCAGAACTCCGAGTCCGGTGGAGTCCAGGAAGTCGACGCCTTCGAGGTTGACCACCACGTTGTAGGAGCCTTCCGATACGAGCTCGATCAGTTTCTCGCGGAGCTTGGGGGCGGTGTAAACATCGATCTCGCCTTTGACATCCACGACCGAAACAGAATCCGTCTTGCGGACATCAAGCACTAACTCCATGATCGACACCCCCTCGCCAACCCCCTGCTGAAAGCGGCATCGTATACGAGAGACTCCGGCCTGGGACCGAGCGAATCCCGGGCATGCGACCCCTTCTTCGCTACCCTCACGACGTCACCATCTCTAAAGGAGGATGTTTCTGAGCGTTGCCGGGACGAGCCGAAACACCGTCCTCAAGATCACCGCGATCGTCGGGCTGGTGGCGCTGGCGGCCGGGATCGCCGCGTTCATATTGATGGATCGGGGGTCGAGTCCCACCGCGTCGGGCTCGTTGAACCACACCCCCAGCGCCGCGCCCACGCTTCTGCCTCAGGCGAAGTGGCGGGTCCGTGCGTTTCCCGCAGCGGTGACCGGCAAGACCACGAAGAAGCAACTGAAAGCGGCCCGGATCCAGGGCCGCCGAGCATCTCAGGCGATCAAGAACGTCTACAACGCGCTCTTGCTGGATCCCCCGGCTGCCGAGCGCGTCATCAGGGCTCACTTCGAGCCCGCTGCCGCGCGTGCTTTCCTGAGCGCACGATCTCGGTTGCCCGGACGGATCACCCTCGTAAGAACGACGGCTCGGACCGTGCGCATCGGCGTTGACGCCCTCAACGCGCGCAAGGCAGTCGCGACCGTAAGAGTGCAGCTGAAGGGGGAACGAAAGACGCGGCGGATAAGGCTTAGGGCTCAGTCGACGCTCTGGCTCGAACGCATCCATCATTCCTGGAGGGTGTTGGCGTGGCGAGCGCGCCAGGGGCCGCACCGATGAAGAAGGCCCTGGTGGTGATTCCGCTCGTGGTCGCGGTCGGCCTGATCGCGATCCTGTTCCCGATCGTGGGGCCCGTTCGGAAGAGCGCGGCCGCGATAAGAATAGGGCGCGTCCATGCGGGTTTCCAGCCAACCACAGGCAAGCTGTTCGTGTTGGTGATCGGAAACGATGCCAGGCACGGTAATCCGAACGGCGCGCTGGCGGATGCGATCCATCTCGTGGGGATCGATACCAACTCGATGAAGGCCGGGATACTGAACCTTCCGCGAGATTCCTGGGTCACCATCCCTGGTTACGGCACGGGCAAGATCAACGAATCCCTGGTCGACGGGGGCCCAGAGCTGGTCGCACGCACGGTCGAATCCTTGACCGGGATCCGCATCGCGTACTGGGTCATGACCGGCTTCGGAGGCTTCTACCAGATCGTGAAGAACGTGGGAGGAGTCAAGGTCGACGTTCCCATCAACCTGAACGACCCCAGTGGTTCGGGAGCAGTCATGTCCGCAGGCGTGCACAAGCTCGCGCCCCTTCAGGCTCTCTCGTTCGTACGAGACCGCCACGACTTCCCGGATGGGGACGTCTCGCGCACCGCCAACCAAGCCAGATTCCTTCTGGCGCTTCTGAGGAAGCTTCGCCACGAGGTCGCGAGCAACCCAGCTTCATTGCTCAAGTGGATGTCGATCGCCCGGCGCTATACGAGGCTGGACATCTCACTGAGCGAGCTTTTCCGGTTGGCCATCCTTGCGTCCGATGTCTCGCCGAAAGACGTAAGCAGCGTCACGGTCCCGGTGTCGTTCGGTTTCGAAGGGCCCCAGAGCGTCGTCTTCATCTCGCCTCAAGCAACCTCGATCTACGCCAGGTTCAAGAAGAAGGCGCACTTCTAGCCGCGCCGCGCTCCGCCCGTTTAGGTCAGAGGGCCAGCCCGGCAACGAACGCCTTTGGTGACAGAGGGGCGCCGAGAGCTTCTTCGATCAACGAATCCCACCGCAGCAACGAGCCCGGACGGAACACGCGCTCGATGAGCATCTCTCCTGCCGCCGGCACTCCCACGAGGCCCCCGCACTGCGTCTCGATGACCGCCGTCAACTGCGAGGCCAGGACCTCACCGAGCAAGTAGTTGTGGTAGTAGACGGGAGCGGCCGACACATGGATCTTGGCCGCCCAATCGGGGGCCGAGCGGCCCGGCGGCGGTGTGACGAGTTGGAACCTCTCGACCAGCGACCACCATTGCGCATCCAGATCACCTTCTGGATCCGAGTAGAGGTAGCGCTCGAAGTGCGTCATGACCAAGACCCAGCGGGCAAACATAAGACTCTGGGCTGCGTTCGAGCGGCGCAACCGAGATGCGATCCCGTCCGCGTGGGCCCTCTCGACGCCCGCAAGATCGACGAGCCACGAAGGGTCGCGTAACAAACGTCCGGAGAGGAGCGCGATGGCCTCGGTAACGAAGGTGTGGGCGGCAGCCCGGAGAAAGTATGGGAGTTGGGGGCTGATCATCACGTCGTAAGCGGCATGGCCAGATTCGTGCAGCATCACTTCGACCCATCGCTCGCCCGGCACCACGTTGGCCAGGATCCGCACGTCTGCCGATCGGTCGACGTCCATACAGAACGCCGACTGACACTTGCGCTCGCGCGGATAGAGGTCGCTCCGCTCGAGGACCTGCGACAGATCGATCCCCCAACCGGCAAAGGTCGCCCGCGCCAGCTCGCGCGCATCTGCACCTTTCAGCTCTTCGTCGAGGGATACCTTCGCCTCGCGCGGAACGGTCTGGAAGAAGGGGTCGGCATAGTGCCAGGGATAGATAGCGGTCGTATCGAAGCGCGCTCCTAGCGACCGATCGAGCTCGCTCTTCCATCTGGCGAAAGGCTCCTCGGTCAGTGTCTCGATCTCGCCCAAGGCGTCGAACAACCAGTCCTCAGACATCTCTTGAAGCTCGAGCGACATCCGGAAGTAATCGGCGAATCCGGCATCGTGCGCCGCCTGGTTACGCGCCCGAGTCAGCTCGCGCACCCGATCCGCCACCAGACCCCCTATCTCCTTCGACGCCTCCCATGCGGCGCGCCTGAGATCAGGGTCGTTCGAAGTTTCGAGGATGTCATCGATATCGTTGTCGCTGAGCGCCTTGCCGCCGACGACGGGGCGGAAAGAGGCGAAATCGCTCTCCACCGCGCTCGAAAGCTCGACGATCTCGGTCCTGCTCTCTTCGGTCATCTGATTCTCGAGCAGCGACAACCGCAACAACTCGAGCTGACGGTGCACGACGGGATCGTGAAGCTCCTGATCGAGCGCCGTTTGGACATCCTGCAGGACGTCTGGATCACCCTTGACGCGTCTCAGCTCGAGCTCCAGCTTGGTTCTTCGCTCCTCAGTCTCGGGGCTCGCATCGATCTGGGAGTCCCAGTACGCCTTGGCGAATTCGGTCTCGAGCGTCCTGAATCGTTCTTCCAGCGCGCCGACGAGCTCGTGCGGGGCGGGGGCCATGAGTTCAACCCTATTGCTCACCCGCGGCTGCCCACGAGCTCGAAGTGCCATGGCTCGTTCGCGAGCGGTCGCCACAGCGGCAAGTGCAGACGTGCGGCGCGGCTGCCCGCGAGGGGGAGATCGCCACCCAGATCGACCGCCAACCCGCGTTCGTGCATCGAAGCTCCAGGAGGCGCCACCCAGTTGTCTGCCACCTCCGCACTGCCGTAGCGGTTCAACGCCTGCTCCCACAACGCCGCCTGTTCACCGGCCGAGCGGTACCCCGAGACCAACCGCACGTCTCCGTGGGCGGCTTCGAGCAGCCGGCGAACCGCTTCCGCGAGCCGCGGGTCCAGGCCCCCCACATCAACGGCCGTGGAAGCGGGACGAAGAAGAGAGGGATCCAGCACCGCGCGAGCCTCGGCGGAGGTCGCACCCACGGATACCTTCACTTGCATCGCGGTTGCACCTCGCTCGCAGAGGCAATCGACCAACCGCGCTCCGTTGGCCTCGGCGAATATCCGTGCTTGCTCCGAGGGCTGGTCGTGACCGTAGGGACCGGATTCGGCGGCTGCAGCCAGGGCCGCGGCATCCGCAGCCGTTTGCGCCCGGCCCCTGTCCCACGCGATGCGGCCCAGGTCCACCGTGAACACGCCGGCGGCCATCGAAAGAAGCAGGCTCAGCGCGACCACCACCATGCTCACGGTTGCTCGATCCTCATGGTGGCCGTTGCATGTAGCCGGATGCCCCCGACGAGCGGGCCCAACAGCGGGAGGATCGAGCGAGGGCTGTACTCGAGAGCCACGGTCACGGGCCGGCCCTGAGAACGGTAAGAGGGTTGCGGACGCACCGAGAGCGAGATGGGGGCCAGGCCCGAACGTTTAGCAGCCTGTGCTATCTGACGGGGATCGGGATCGACTACTGCCTGTCGAGCGGCCTCACCCGCTGCGTGCCAGAGCCGCGTCTGATCGCAGACGACAACTCCCACCTGCAACAGGACAGCAAGCAGGATGGCGACCAGGGGCAGGCACAGCGCAAGCTCGACGGTTGCCTGCCCGCGGTCTCTGAAGAACTGCGTCGTGGCGGAAAGACGGTTCACCCCTGCGCGCGCTGAACCAGGCCAGCGATGATGATGTGGAACATGTGTTGCAACTCACCGGACTTGACGAATGCAGCGAACACTCCCACGACGAGCCCCGCCACCAGAAGCACGAGTGAGTACTCGGCAGTCGTTTGCCCGTGCTGGGAGAAAGCCGTCTGCTTCAGACGGTCCATTCGGCACACCTCCAAACTCAAGAGCCGGCAGGAAAACCGGCAGGTGGCCGTATGTCACCGCGCGGGTTACGGCATCGCGGTGTCCTAGCTCACGGAGCGAGATGGATGATGTCTCCCACGTCGACCCCATTACTCTCGAGCGCGCCGCGATTCACTTCGAGCGCGCCGTCATAGGTCACGCCGGGGCGATAGATGCGACAGGGCGCGGCATCGCATGGCTTCATGTCCAAGATCTTCAAGATCCGCCCCTTGTCGTTGAAGAAGGCCACGGTCAAAGGGATGAGCGTGTTCCTCATCCAGAAGCCCTGTCGGGTCGGTTGAAAGAACAGGAAAGCCATCCCGTCGTCAGATCCGAGAGAGGTACG
>DATAPE010000172.1:0-2803 GCA_036265345.1 Actinomycetota bacterium | reverse complement strand
GCAGTCGGCCAACAGTTTGGTGGGCAGCCAGAATCTGATCAAGAAGGTCTACTTTCCCCGTCTGGCCATCCCACTTGGAACCGTGCTCTCTGGCCTGGTCGATTTCGGCCTTGGGCTATTGGTGCTCCTTGCCATGATGCTTGCGTACGGCATCACTCCAGGCTGGAGGGCACTCTGGACCCTTCCACTCCTGCTGCTCACGCTTTTGACCGCTCTTGGGGTTGGGTTCTGGCTCTCAGCGCTCAATGTCCAGTACCGTGACGTGCGATTTATCGTCCCCTTCCTGATTCAGTTGTGGCTCTTCGCAACGCCCATCGCATACCCTCGCAGCCTTCTTCATGAGCCGTGGCGCACCGTGTACGCCGTCAACCCGTTGGTCGGCGTGGTAGAAGGATTCCGCTGGGCCTTGCTGCGGACCGACACCGCTCCTGGAGGGATGCTCGTCGTGTCCTCGCTGGCAACGCTCCTCATCTTCCTGGGTGGGGCGATGTACTTCCGTCGGATGGAGAGCACGTTTGCGGATCTGGTGTAGCCGGTGACCGACATCGCCATTCACAGTGCGCTGCTCGGGAAACAGTATCAACTGGGAGCGCGTCAGCAGAGATATCCCACCCTGCGCGACTACCTCGTGCGTCGGGCCCACGCGTCGGTAGAGGCCCTGAAGGGATTCGCCCGCTTTCGGCCGGTTCACCGACCTCCTCCCGATAAGATCTGGGCGCTTCGAGACGTTTCCTTCGACATCGCTCGGGGTGATATCGTCGGCATCGTGGGCAGCAATGGGGCGGGGAAGAGCACCTTGCTGAAGATTCTGTCGCGGATCACCGAGCCCACGACCGGCCACGCCCGCATCTGCGGCCGGGTGGGCTCCCTCCTGGAGGTCGGCACCGGATTTCATCCCGAGCTGACCGGCCGCGAAAACGTCTTCCTGAACGGTGCGATACTGGGAATGACCCGGGCGGAGATCGAGCGCAATTTCGATGAGATCGTCGGGTTCGCCGAGGTTGAGCGGTTCATCGATACCCCGGTAAAGCAATATTCGAGCGGGATGCATATGCGGCTCGCCTTCGCCGTCGCCGCCCACCTCGAATCCGAGATTCTCATCGTCGACGAGGTACTCGCCGTGGGCGATGCCGCCTTCCAGCGCAAATGCCTCTCCAAGATGAGCGACGTGGCCCGGGCGGGTCGAACCGTGCTGTTCGTGAGTCACAACATGGACGCAGTGCGCCGCCTCTGCCCGAGAGCCCTGTTGCTCGAGCACGGGAGGCTGCTTGCCTTTGATGAGACCGAGGCCATCATCTCGAGATATCTGGGCGCGGGCGTCCGCGCGACGACTCCGGCTGAGTGGATCGACGTCTCCCATTGCAGTCGACGAGGCAGCGGACGGAGCCGCGTCGCCGCCGTGTGGTTTGCCAGCGGCGACTCCTCGACCAACATGCTGCCCTATTCGGGTGGACCCCTCGAGATCAGGCTCAAGGTCGTCTCTGACACGTCGCGCAGCCTGAAGCGGGTTGCCATCATCCTTTTCGATAAGGCTGGTACCAAATTGGTGAACGCCGACACCGTCACTCTGGGTCGTGCGCTCGCCCTTCAGGCCGGAGAAACGCTCCTCCGACTCCGAGTGACCGAGTTGTATCTCAATCCCGGCGTCTACGTACTGGGCTGGTGGCTGGCCGACTCCTCTGCCATGGTGTTCGACTCGGTGGAGGCTTCGGTGGACATCGAAGTCATCGAGCGCGATGGCAGCCTGCTGAACCGCCGCCCGAGATTCGACGGGGTGGTCCGTTGTGAGGTGGAGCTCCTGGAACCGCCGTCGCGAGGGGCCGGCTCGTGAGCCTCGCGGGGGGTCGAGGAACAGCACGATACGACGAGGAGTTCTTCGCATATCACGACGATGCAGCCTTGGCCTCGGCGCGGACCATTGTCCCACTCCTGTTACGGCTCATCCAGCCCTCCAGCGTCGTGGACGTCGGATGTGGCCGCGGGGCCTGGTTGCGTGTTTTTCAAGAGCACGGGGTGCCCGCTGTTCGCGGGCTCGATGGCGGTCACGTTGACCGTTCGAAACTTCTGATCGATCCTGATCGCTTCACCGCCGTTGATCTCGCAGCGGGCTTACGATTGGAGGGACGCTACGACCTCGCCCTCTGTCTCGAGGTTGCGGAGCATCTGTCCCCCAAAGCTGGGCGGCGGCTGGTGCAGGCGCTCACAGCCGCTGCACCTCTCGTGCTCTTCTCTGCGGCGATCCCCGGTCAGGGGGGCACCTCCCACGTCAACGAGCAGTGGCCCTGGTATTGGGACGGACTCTTTTCGCAACACGGGTTTCAGCGGCTGGATCCGATTCGTCGGCACATCCGGCAGAATCAGCAGGTGAAGTGGTGGTACCGCCAGAACCTCGTGCTTTATGTCGACCGGCCGCACTTGAGCCGCAGCCCGGCACTCCAGGAAGAGGCCGCCCTGTCGGCGTCGGCACCGTTCGAATGGGTTCACCTGCAGGTCGTGACTCGGCGGGCGAGTTTGAGAGCCCTCTTGCGAGAGTTGCCGAGATCCGCCCTGAGATCTGTCAAAGGCCACGTCCGCCAGGCGTTGCGGATGAACGGAGAGCATGATGGACCGCAACCGAGGTGACAGCATAGAGCCGCCCTCCATCACGGCCTGTGTAGTGTGCCACAATGAGGCGGATCGTTTGGGCGACTGTCTGGCGTCCGTGGCTTGGACCGACGAGATCCTGGTCATGGATCTCGCCAGTACCGACGAGTCGCCGGAGGTCGCTGCCCGCCATGGTGCACGAGTGCTCCATCGGCCTCGG
>DATAPE010000171.1:0-3034 GCA_036265345.1 Actinomycetota bacterium | reverse complement strand
AGATCGACGCAGCCCTCAACACCGACCTTGGCAAGGCGATGTACGGCGACTTGACGGCGACCCAGGCACTGAAGGATGCGGCCGATCAGGGCACCAAGATCCTCGAGGGCAACGGCGGCTAGTGGCCCGCGACGTCATCGGAGGCACGGCACAACTGATCGCGCGCTAGGGCGATAGAGACGTGGCCCAAGCGGTCATAGACGGGATCGAGTACACCCCCCCCAAACGGGGGTTCAAAGGTGTGCTCAAGGAGATGCGCCGGGAGTGGACGGCCTATCTGATGAACGCTCCCGGCCTGATCCTCTTCTGCGTGTTCGTTATCTACGCGCTGTACACCTCGTTCACGCTCTCGTTCCGTCAGTGGGACATCCTTCAGCCGGCCAAGCCGTTCGTCGGCCTGCAGAACTACCGGGAGGTCCTGCACGACACGGCGTTCTGGCTCTCCATCGGCCACACGATCTATTACGTGGTGGGGACGGTGCCGGCGGAGATGGCTCTGGGGCTTGCTCTCGCGCTGCTGCTGAACGCCAAGCTCCGCGCCATGGGGATCTTCCGCACCGCCTATTACCTTCCGGTCGTCACCCCCTTCGTCGTGGCGGCGATCATTTGGAAGTGGGTCTATAACGGCGACTTCGGTCTGGCCAACTTCTATCTGTTGAAGCTGCACCTGATCAGCCATCCGCTGCTGTGGTTGTCCAGCGAGCGACTCGCGATGCCCGCCGTCATCATCATGATCATCTGGAAGAGCGCCGGGTTCAACATGGTCATGTACCTCGCCGGTCTCCAGGCGATCCCAGACGAGTTCTACGAGGCTGCTGCCGTCGACGGGGCGGGCGCATGGCAGCGCTTCCGCCGCATCACCTTTCCCTTGTTGGCCCCGATGACGTTCTTTCTCTTGGTGATCAACACGATCGGAGCGACCAAGGACTTCACAACGATCTTCGTTATGACGAATGGTGGACCGCCCGGTCCAGGTGGCGCCACCACGACGGTCGTCTATTACATCTATACGCAGGCGTTCAAGTTCTTCCGCATGGGTTACGCGTCGGCCCTCGCCTACACACTTTTCGTGTTGCTGTTCGTGATCTCGTTTGCTCAGTTCCGGTGGTACATGCACCGAGTAGAAGAGCCGAACTCATGAGCACCGTCGCCGGCCAAGTCCCGGAGGTACGCGAGCCGGTACCCGCGGATTGGGGACCGGAGCTCCCGAAGCCGCGCAAGGCACCCCTCACGCCCGGAAGGATCCTCCGTTACATCGTGCTGTCGGCGATCGCCGTCGTCTTCGTCGCCCCCTTCGTTTACATGGTGGTGGCCTCTCTCGAACCGCTGTCGAAGATGTTCCACTATCCGCCCACCTGGCTCCCGAGCAGTCCTACTCTGGCCAACTACAAGGGTTTCCTGACCTCCGATCGTCCGATCGCACGGTGGATCGGCAATAGCCTCTACGTTTCTGTCACCGTTACTTTCCTGCAGCTGTTCTTCAATTCGCTGATCGCTTACACATTTGCAAAGAGAGTCTTCCCCGGGCGTGACTTCCTCTTCTTCCTCGGACTGGCAACCCTGATGTTGCCGGCCGAGGTCACCCTTATCCCGAACTACCTGATCATGCTGCACATGCCGCTGTTCGGCGGAAACAACATCTCCGGACAGGGCGGTCACGGATGGCTCGACTCGTACTGGGTGCTGATCGCGCCGAACATCACCGGAGTTTTCGGCATCTTCTTGTTGCGCCAGTACATGAAGTCGATCCCCGACACTCTCATCGATGCCGCACGCATCGACGGGGCCGGCCACTTCAAGATCTATTGGAAGATCATCATTCCGCTGTCGCTCCCGGCGATCGCCGCGCTTGCCGTCTTCCAGTTCCAGGCCGTCTGGGGTGACCTGTACGGGCCACTGATCTTCATCAGCACCCCCAGCCTGTTCACGCTGCCCTTGGGGCTGGCCTTGTTCGTCCAGCAGAACCGAACCGTGTGGAATCTGGTGGTGGCGGGATCCGTCCTTGCGACCATTCCGATGGTTCTCCTGTTCGCCATCTTCCAGAAGCAGTTCATACGGGGCATCTCGGTTTCCCCGTCGAAAGGCTGATCGCATCGATGGTTCGCTCGAGGGCCCTGCGTTGCACCGGCGCGCTCGCGGTCATGGTGGTGTTGGCAGCGTCGTGCACAGGGCGCTCGCGATCTCCCTCGGGAAGGCCAGCAGGGCCGACGAGCACTTTTGCGACGCGTGGCGGCGACACGTGGTCGTGGACGCAAAAGCTGACCGGCACAACGAGGTGCAGCAATGTGTCGCTGTACGTCAACGGCGCGCCGGTAGATTCTCCGGTGCAGGTCAACGGGTCTAAGTTCAGTGCCTCGTTGCAGCTGCGCCCAGGAGTCAACAAGGTTGGTGCCGACTGCGCATCCGGTGGCATCTTCTCGGCCCCGGTGACCTTCAACGAGCGTCTACGCGACGTGCCGCAGGCGGACATCTCCGTCTCGGTGTCCGGGGACACGGTCACCCTCGACGGCTCCAAGAGTCGCCCGGCCCCCGACGGCGCCACAGTAAAGAGCTACCGGTGGGGGCCCGATCCCCGCCATCCCGCTCGTCTGACCACCGCGGCCGGTGTGACCTTGACCCACAGCACTGGCAAGCAGCTGCGGCTGCGGGCGCCCAGCGCCGACGGCGAGTACTACGTCGCCCTCGAGGTTACGGACTCCAAGGGCAGAACGGACCGAAGCGTCACTTACTTCGAGGTCAAGGGCGGCGCGCCGAGAGTCGTCGACATGGCGCACGAGCACCCGGCGTGGATAAACAAGGCGGTGATCTACGCGCCGATCCCCGACCTGTGGGGAGGCGGCCCCAAGGCTGTGACTCGCAGGCTCCCGTACCTGAAGAAACTGGGCGTCGACGCGCTGTGGCTGTGGCCCCCTGCCGAGCTTCGAAGCCCCGGCGAGGAGTACGCCATCGACGATTACTACAAGCTGGACCCCGGCTGGCAGCCCGCATCCGACTTCAAGGAGATGGTCGACAAGGCCCATCAGCTCGGCATGAA
>DATAPE010000170.1:0-9106 GCA_036265345.1 Actinomycetota bacterium | reverse complement strand
GCCGCCTGCTTCAGCTTCGCGCGCACAGCTCGACCCTAGCGTAAAGAATTCCATCACTTCCTGCTGCTTGCCGACCGGGATGAGCATCCAATAGGTACGCGCGAAGGTCACCCCACCAACGTCGTGACCTTCATAGGCCCGGGGTGGCCTCAGCTCCGGATGATCCACGATCTGAAAAGGTGCCATCGGAGCGACGATGACATTGAATCCTGCTAACGCCTAGCAGCCCGAGCAGAAGCCTTGATAGTCGTTTCGGTCGAAGCGCACGAACAGCCCACGGCGTATATCCATGGTCGTCTGTTTCACGTAGGGCATGGGTCCGCCGAGTCGCCCGTAGGGCAGGCTCCCGGTATTCGGACGACTGGGATGGATGGAGGCGGCCACCAATACCACCGAGATGATGACCGAGACGGCGACGGCGGCCTCGATCAGCCGTCTCAAGATGAACTTCCACACGATTCCATCATTTTACTTCGGCACAGAAACCGGGATACGCACACTAGATCAGTATTTTAGAAGGCCTGCCTCCCGAAGCACTCTGTAGTCCTTCCGCCAGATCACTATTGCCAGCGCCGCTCCTACATGGCGGCCCCGCTGTTACTCGCGGCGGTGGTGATAGGGGAGCGGGCCGTCGCGCTGGCTCTCGACGAGTGGTGAACCGGCCGCAGCCCCGAAGACCTCGCCCCAGCGCCTGAAGGGCTTGTTGGAGGTCACGATCACGTTCGTTCGCTCGTAACGCGACGATAAGAATAGGTTGGCGGCCTCCGCTTCGGAGGGGATGTAGCCGACGTCGTCGATGATCATCACCGGGATACGCCCCAGCCGCACTAGCTCGTCATGCAGGCGACGTGGCTGTGGGCCGCGCAGAGCGGCGCCGGGAGCCGCACACATCTCCCCATTTGAAACCTTTTGTTGGTCGGGGGACTACCGCGCAGGAGCATGGATGCATAAAGGGGGCCTTGTTGACTGAGGCTCGGCTATCCGACTAGCCTTTCGTCACTGGGAAGAAGGAAGGAGCGACATTGGGTCTAAGTGGCGCAAAGGTTGAACCGACAGTACCGGTGTCTGACATGGCGAAGGCGAAGGCGTTTTACGAGGGCAAGCTCGGCCTCTCCGGCGGCAGGGAGATCGGCGACGGCGGGATCACGTACCCGTGCGGCGGGGGCCGCGAGATTCACATCTACCCCTCGCCCGACAACGCAGGCAAGTCAGGTGGCACGATCGCCGCCTGGGACGTGGATGACCTCGAGAAGACGGTGGATGAGCTCACCGCCAACGGCGTCAGCTTCGAGCGATACGACAGTGATCAGATCAAGACAAACGAGAAGGGGATTGCCGAGCTGGGCAACGACCGGGTGGCCTGGTTCAAAGACCCGGACGGCAACGTCCACGGTATCGCCCAGTTGTGACTCGCCGCTAGCCTTGACTGCTCCCCGGAGGGGTGCCGCAGTGGACTACGCTATGGCCACGCTCGGGCCCAGCGGCACCCCTGGCGTCGCTCGAACCCGAGGCGTGGGAGGGAAGTCGGGGAGTCTCAACTAGGCAGGCTGTTCTGCTCCGACGTTCTTGAGGACAGTGTCGATCACCTCGTCGAGCTTGTCGGTGGGACTGAACTCCAAAACCTCGGTGCCGGCGGTGTAGACCGGCTCGTGTCCGGGCTCCATGTAATACGCGTTGCCAGCCTCGATGACCTCAACGCGATCGGCGTAGTGAACGGTGATCTGCCCTTTGAACAGAAACCCCCAGTGTGGGCACGGACAGCGGTTGTCGGGGAGGCCACCGAAGATCCCCCTGCAATCCATTTCCTCACCCACCGTCTCGAACGACGCGTCGGTACCGCCCCAATCCACCCGCCGTTTCTCGAACGTTCCGAGCTCCAGCGCCACCGGTATCTCCGCTTTTGATGCTTTGGCCATTTTCGGCCCCCTTTCTATCCTCGGCCGGGCTCTCCGGGCCGTGAGCTATCTCGCCATATCCGCAGGCTCGCCACATCCGTAAGACGCACGGAGTTAAGCGGATCGGTCCGACAACCCTCGTTACTGTTCTCCCATGAGCCGCTCTGGCTTGGGCCCCGTCCAGTGTCCGGTCGTCATTGGGCGAGACGCCGAACTCGCCGGCCTGGCCGAGCTCCTGCGGCAGACTCGCGACGGTCACGGTGGGGTGGTGTCCTTCATCGGGGAGCCTGGCATTGGGAAGTCACGTTTGGCACGCGAGGTCGAAGCCGACGCCGAAGTTGAGGGGATGCTGGTTTTAAAGGGGCGCGCGGCACCGGGCGTTTCGCCCGCCCCGTACTTCGTTCTGGCCCAAGCTCTCATTCCCGCCCTCCGGCGCAACGGCGTCAAGGGCGATGCCGAGCTCAAGACAGCCCTCCTCATCATCGAGAGGATCCTTCACGAGCCGTCGGGCCAGCGCGCTCTTGAGGCGTCTGGGCCTGTCATCTACGAGGCCGTAGTACGAGTGCTGATCGCGACCGCGCGGGGGACTGGCGGTGTCCTTCTCATACTCGAGGATGCCCAATGGGCCGACCCGGATTCCCTCGGCGCAGTTGACTACTTTGGCGACAAGCTTTCAGCGGCACCCGTCCTATGCATCGTCACAGTGCGCGACGACCCAAGTCTTGGTCTCGATGTCGTCGAGGCGATGGCGACACGGCGCGCAGCGCATCGGTTCGAGCTCAAACGCCTGTCTCAAGACGAGGTCACGGAATTAGCACGATGCTCACTGGACACGAACGAGATTTCGTCAGAGCTGGTAGACACCTTGCGGACACGCGCAGAGGGAGTGCCGTTCGTCGCGGAAGAGATGCTTACGGCATATGTCTCGTCAGGTGGTGTCCAAACATCGCCGGCCGCCCTCCCACGCACCTATCGCGAGCTGGTGCATACACGTCTGCGGCTTCTGGATGACCCTGCTCGGCAGATCCTGTTTGCCGCCGCGGTTGTGGGCCGGCGCTTTGACTGGTCCCTACTGGGAAGCATCACCGGTTACGACGAGACTCAAGTGCTGGCCGCGCTCCGAAGGAGCGTGCGCGAGAACCTGACCATTATCGATCCCGCGGCGACTCTCGACGTGCAGTTCGGCTTCCGTCATGCGCTCGTTCGGGAGGCGATCCTCGCGGAGATGCTCCCACCCGAACGGCAAGAGCTGGCCGGACGTGCGGCCGACGTTATCGAGGACCGATACACGGGCCTGCCCGGTGATTGGTGTGAGCGCGTTGCGGACCTGCGCGAGACCGCGGGCGACGGTGCAGCCGCAGCTAGGCATCTCCAGGAGTCTGCCCGGCGGGCTCTGGCGCATGGGGCGCTCGCCTCGGCAGAGTCAATGCTCGAACGAGCTCGGGTGTTGGTGAGCGAGGATCGCTGGCACCGGATCGGCATAGATCGCCAACTCGTCGAAGTGCTGGCCTCCGCGGGAAAGCTCGATCGTCTGCGCGAGATCGCTGTGGAGGCGGTGGAGTGGGTCCGCGGAAAGCATCGCGAGATCCCGTTCGTGGTCTTGGGACTGGGAGACCTTCACCTCCGACTTGCACGCGGTCTCGCCTCGGCAGGAGATAGCGTCGGTGTGGACGAGCATCTTTCGCGAGCTCATGAGGTCGGGGTAGAAACTGCGGACGAGCAGCTTCTCGCGCGCGTCCGGGTGGTGGAGGCTTCGCTCACTCTGGCGCGGGGCGATATCGCGGATGCATTGTCCATGGCGGAGAGAGTCGCCGCCGACGGGGTACGGCTGGCCTTGCCGGATGTACACGCCGAGGCGCTCACCATCCAAGGGAACGCGGCATTTCTCGCCGGTGACGGAGACGCTGCGATTCGATTGCTCGAAGCTGCACTCGAGGGAGCCGGTGACGATTTAGTCGCACGCATTTCGGCATCGATCGATCTTGGCCGTGTGGAAACCGCGACCCGAGGAGACACGAAAAGTCTCCAGGCAGCGATTCGTATGGCTCATGATGCCGGCGCCGTGTCTTCGGCCGCACAGGCAGAAGTATTGATGGCAAAGGCGGCTGTCGACAGGTTCGCGCTAGATGAGGCCGAAATCCTGCTCGCGCCAGCGATTGAATCGGCGCGCCGCTACCAACTTGCACCTTTGAATGAAGCACTTGCAGCCGAGGCAGAGCGACGCGCCCTTCTGCCGGGGGACGACGAGGCGGAGCGAGCGACGTGCGACCTGGCCTCGCCAGCATGCGCGAATCTCGTTCTCGCGGTACGCCTCGAGGACCGCGAAGGGGCTCGGCGGGCGATTGCAGCACTTCCCTCCGATCATGTGGTGGTCGCCACGGGCAACCTGCTTTCCGCGCTTGATGGGGTTCCTTTCTTTCCCCTGCCGACCGCGCAAAGCCTCGCCTCGTGTCTGTCCTCTGTCGCAGACGCGCTCTCGATACCCGCTGACGACGAGGCCGCGCGCCTCCTCCGGGAAGCGGACGCGCTGCTGGCGCGGTTTCCGTGGTGGCGTCACGTTGTGCGCCGCCTGATCGGCGAGGCTGCGATCGCCACGGGGATGATCGATGTTGGGTGGATCCGGGAGAGTTTGACGTTTTTTGAGGAGGCTGGACACGATCGTCTCGCGTCCGCGTGTAGAGCCATCCTTCGCAGGTCGGGCGCGCCTGTTCCGCGGAAGGGGCGCGGTGACTCAACAGTACCGGCACATTTGCGGAATCAAGGGGTGACGAGCCGCGAGATGGACGTGCTTCGTCTGGTGGGACGAGGCCTCAGCAATGGCGACATCGCGGGCCGCCTCTTTCTCTCGCGTCGGACAATCGAAAGCCACGTAGCGAGCCTCATGCGCAAGCTCGGTGTGCAAACACGCTCCGGGCTCGCCAGCGAGGCCAACTCCAGAGAGACGACGCCCTAACGCGTACCGGGGAGCTTGCCGATTGTTGCAGCTTCTGTCATCCTCGTCGCTAAAGTCGATCAAGGAGTTGAGATGGGCAAGTACATCGTCGTAAATGCTCACCTCCCTGAGGAATGCGAGGCGATGGAAGCCGACGTGGCCAAGATCGGACCGGAGCTCAAAAATACGGACTTCCTGTGCACATGTCCGGCTGGCGAGCACGGCTACTACATGATTGTTGAGGGCGACACCGCTGAGCAGGTACTCGGCTACTTCCCCCCGAGCCTAAAGCTCGGGAAAACCCGCGCAGTTCCGCTCGAGGTCATGCGCTTCTAGAAATCGCAGAACGACCGCACGCGATCGGTTCTCTGCGTCTTGCATCATTGCCCTGATGTTGGAACTCGAGGTCGAACGTCGCAAGCTGAAGCATCGGGTCCGTGAGAACGACCCAAGCCCGCGTCGAGGACGGCGGGCCGGCGACCTGCGGGACGCTACTTAGCTCCCGATAGTTGCGCTCTGAAGACAGCAAGATCCTGGCAAACCCATACAACTCTCGGCAAGAAGCCAGCCTCCTCCATCCACCCTAGCTGGTCATCGATCGAGCTTGGGAAGTCGTAGTCGGCCTCGATTTCAATGAGGGCGTCGGCCGGGTTGCTAGGAATAACAACATCCCCTATCACCAGATACCCATCGTGGCGGATATGCCGGGCAAGATCTAGGAAAAGCTTCGCTTTATCTTCGCCTGCAAGGTGATGGACCGCCAGCGCGGAGATAGCGAGGTCGAAGGCTTGGTCTGGGAGCGGTGCAGCTAGGTTCTGCTGCAGGAGTTCAACGCGATCTTGAGGGAGGCGTTGCGCAGCACCGCGCAGCATCTCGGTGCTGGAATCGATCCCAATGAGACGGGCCGCGGGATGCATTTTTAGGACACGACTCGCAGTCTCTCCCGCTCCAACGCCAAGGTCGAGGATCGTGCGGGCTGAAATACCCGCGGTGGCTTGGGCCACTTGGTCCTGCAGTTCTTCATAGTGGTGTATCTCGGCGCGAATCGTGGTTGGGTATGTGTTCGGATCCCACGTCATCCTTCTTCTCCTGGCAGCTGATCTTCCTCTTGTAGGATCGTCGCTCCGACGATAAGCCATCTCGCTGCTGCACCTGCCTTCGCAGCCATTTCTTCGTCCCCGGGGCTCGGGCGGAGCCTCCCATCACCCAAAACCTGAGTGGCCCCGAAAACTCGAGGAACGACTACGCGTGGACTAATGAAATGGAATCGCAGATCCCGTGCTAGGCCAGGAAGGATCTCAGTTGGCTGCAAGACCTCGGGAGCTTCTTCTGCGATGCAATGACCGCTCTCGTCTCTATGCCTAGGATCCCAGTCCAGCTGAAAGGACCTGCATTCGGCTGCGCCAGCCCGCGGGGCTCGTTTGCTTACTCCGTGGTGGCACAGTCACCGTCCTGATTGCCCCACCCAACCTGGACCGAACCTCAGCCGGGTTCTGTGGTTCAGGATGATTGCCTAACCCGGCTGCGATCTTGGCCACATTTTGTCCACATCACTCTTGATTGTTAGTGCATATCGATGTGTCTGGATGACACCGAAACACGCATTGACCAGTAAGTCGGCGCGTTAGCCCTCGTCAGGAAATCACAGTGGAAATCCTGCCAAGGTGAGGGTCGCCGGTTCGAATCCGGTCGCCCGCTCGACGCGAAAGTGCAGGTCAAGGTGCGCTTGTCAGCGGTAGACGTGTCCTCAGGTTCGTCGCCGAATTGCTTGTGCTCCCGAGCGTCGCCGAGCTCTAGTGCCAAAAGGAGCGCCAAGGAGTCCAATGACATGTGAGACTCTGCCCTCTCTACGAGGTAGCACCCGTGACCGTCGACAACGGCTAGGAAGCTGGAGGTCAGTGGATCTCGTCGACAGAGTGGTTGTGGTCACCGGAGGAGCTCGCGGCCTCGGTCTCGCCGCGGCGCAACTCTTCTTGGAGCGCGGGGCACGCGTGGTCATCGGTGCCCGTCGCTCCGAAAGTCTCGCCTCGGCAGTCGAGGCACTGGAGGGTGGCGCTCGTCTTGCGACGGTTGCGTCTGATGTCACGACGGTAGACGGCTGCCGGGCGGTGGCTGGAGTCGCGGAGGCAGCCTTCGGAGCGATCGATGTCCTCTTCACCAACGCTGGGCTCTACGGCACGGCCCCCGTCGAGGAGATGTCCGAGGAGCTCTGGGATTCGATCGTAGATTCCAATATGAGGGGAACGTTCTTCTGCATACAAGCAGCACTGCCGGCCCTTCGGCGCGCAGGCGGCGTCATAGTCACGATGGCGTCGGATGCTGGCCTTGTTGGAGTGCGGGGAGGTTGCAGCGCCTACGGTGCCGCCAAGGCGGGCATCGTCAATATGACCAAACAACTCGCCCTCGATCTTGCACCCGATGTTCGCGTCAACTGCATCGCCCCCGGCTTTATCGCGACCGATCACCTCCTGGGACGCGTGGACGCCGATGAGGTGATTAAGAGTCTTACGGAGGCGACACCGCTACGGCGTCTTGGCACCCCAGGAGAGGTCGCTCGTGCCGCTGTTTACGCTGCAGAGACGGACTTCATGACGGGGGCAATCATCAGCCTCGACGGGGGAATCACGAGCGGCTACTGAACTCTCCTGCGAACAGGCTTCCTGGATCGAGAATCGTCAGAGTAGAGACGATAGCCAAAGCCCGCGACCGAGGCTAGTCTCACCCCGAGGCAGCGATGACCAAGATCAGCCTTACGAGATGAGGTGGGTCGTTGGCGGATTTCGGAATCGGGCTCGACTTCGGCATTGCCCCCGGTGCTGATCGGGCAGAGCATTACCGACGAGTCCTTGAGATGCTGCCGCCGGAGTTCTCGACCGCCTGGATCTCTGACCACCTGCAGTTTGGAGATCGACCCCAGCTAGAGGGATGGACCGCTCTTACCTTCCTCGCCGCTGAGTTCCCGCGGTACCGGTTCGGTCACCTCGTCCTGAGTCAAAGCTTTCGCAATCCGGCTCTACTCGCGAAGATGTCGGCGACACTCCAACACCTGAGCGGTGGCCGGTTCATCCTGGGGATTGGTGCCGGCTGGCATGAAGAGGAGTATCACGCCTACGGGTACGACTACCCCAGTGGCGGTATCCGGGTAGCACAGCTCGCCGAGACGATTGAAGTGATCCGAGCGCTGTGGATGCAATCCCCCGCGACCTACCACGGTACCTACCACCACATAGAGAACGCCTACTGTGAACCACGACCCGATCCACCGATCCCGATCATGGTGGGTACGAGTGGTACGAAAGCACTCCAAGTCGCCGCGCGGCTGGCGGACTGGTGGAACTGGGACGCGCCCTGGGAAGGGGTATATCGCGAGCCGTACACCAAGCTCCGCGCCCACTGCGATTCGATCGGCCGCTCGTTCGACGACATCGTTCTTACCGCCGGACTCCCTGTCAACCTGCCCGCTGATCCTTCAACATTTGAGCCTGCCTTCGAGCACAGCTTCTACCCCGGCCAGACTTTCTACGACCTAGGGCCAACGGCGGTGGAGGTGATTGCGGAAGTCGAGCGATTGGTAGACCTTGGCGTTTCACATTTTCAGGTTGCGGTCCAGGATCTCGAGACTCTCGAACGTTTCATCGCTGAGGTCATCCCTCGGGTCCGGCTCGAACGTCAGACCTAACCCAGATGAAGCTCGGCGGGCTGCAAAACACGATGGCTTTCCCGCATTGAGCATCCCAAGAAGCGTCTGCACAGGCGCGATCAAGGCTCGAGACTGGCCTCTTAGTGCCTAGGGTCAATTTTGGCCAAGGTGCCCTGCGTGAGAGCGCTTCGAATCTCAGAAGCGACGTGATGAGCGAGGTAGCGCCGCCGTTCGTATTGCGAGCTCTCAAGAGCCACCCTCGCCAGAGCCACATTCGAACGCTGCGAGATGCGGGAGTGTGAGCTGAGCGGCATCACCGGCGCGGATCGGCTGCGCGGTGTCACTATGCCGTGGCTCGACATCCTCCGATCCGCCGCAGTGTTGGCTGATGGAGCGGGGGTCCGGATCCTCGATGAAGACTAGATGCATCATCCTGTCAGAGCAGTCGAATGCGGATTCGGGATGCTCGGGACTCGACTGCGACTACCCTCACCGTCGTGAAGCCCATTTCTAACCCAGGCGCGGTCTACCTCATCAGCGGTCCCATGGCGGCTGGAAAATCCAAGGTGGCACGTCTTCTTGCCCAGAGGTTCGATCGTGGCGTTCATCTTGAGGGCGACCTCTTCCGGCAAAGCATCA
>DATAPE010000169.1:0-39880 GCA_036265345.1 Actinomycetota bacterium | reverse complement strand
AACTTCATCACGGTGCAGAACGAAGACTGGCTCGGTGCGGTCGATGAGTCTTCGGACTTCTGGCGCTTCGTGGTGAGGCTCGAAGAGAGGTTCGCGGGCGAATCGGGAGCCGTCGACGGCGGTACGCACATCATCGCGGTGGCGCGGACGCCGGTCAAGTGATGCGCACGAAACGACGCTTGCCTACCTGTAAGACCGCTCCGACGAGGTCTTCCAGGGGTTGGTCGTCTTCGGTGACGGGATCCCCATTGATCCTGACGCCCCCTTGCGAGATGAGCCTGCGGGCCTCGGAGCGAGACCCTGCGAGCCCCAGCTCTACGAGCGCTCGCGGCAGGTAGACGGAGCCGCCGTCGACAGCGGTGGTCGGGATGGCCGCCTCCGGCATCTCTTCCGGAGCTTCGTTCTGTTTGAAGAGGCGATCGAACGCCTCTTCCGCCTCGCGCGCGGCCCGGTCCCCGTGGTAGAGGGTCACGACACGCCGGGCCATCTCCCTCTTTGCCGCTCCGGCCTCGGGTCCACCCGCGCGAGCCGCCGCATCGAGTCGCGCGATCTCCGACGGCTCGAAGTCCGCGGCGAGGTAGGCGTAGCGGCCCACCATGCTGTCGGGAACACTCATCAATTTCCCGAACATCTCTTCGGGCCGCTCGCGGATGGTGATGTAGTTATCTAGAGATTGGGACATCTTCAGTACGCCGTCGGTGCCCTCGAGCAGCGGCATGGTCATGCAGATCTGAGGCTGCTGTCCATAGGCGTGCTGGATGTCGCGTCCCACCAGCAGGTTGAACAACTGATCGGTTCCTCCCAGCTCGACATCCGCCTTGACCGCCACCGAGTCATAAGCCTGAGCCAGCGGGTACAGGAATTCGATGATCGAGATCGGCCGGCGCTCGCGGAAACGCTTCGCGAAATCGGAGCGTTCCAGCATCTGGGCAACGGTGTACTTCGAGGTGAGCTGCAAAAGTGCGGCGAAATCCAGGGTCTCGAGCCATTCGGAGTTGTAGCGAACCTCGAGGCTGTCGGCAGACAGGATCGTCATGAACTGATCGAGGACGCCCTCGGCATGAGCCTTGACTTCTTCTTTCGACAGTTGGGGTCGGGTTTGGTTCTGTCCCGACGGATCGCCGATGCGGGTTGTGAAGTCACCCACGATAAGCACCGCGGTATGCCCGGCGTCCTGGAACTCGCGGAGCTTCCTGAGAGGCACTGCCCACCCCAAAGTCACGTCCGGCCGCGTCGGGTCGAGTCCAAGCTTCACCCGAAGGGGACGCCCTTCACTCAGGCGCGCCTCCAGATCCTCCCTGCGGACAACGTGCTCGGCACGGTCCAGAAGACGCTGTAGCTGAGCGTCACCTTGGGCTGCGTCCATCATCGGGCGATGGTATTCGAGGCTTTTGCAGGCGTCACCGCTAAAATGACACGGATCTCATGTCGACCTCTCCCTCTCGCAGATTGCTGGCCATATGCGCGCTTGCAGCCCTATGCCTGTCCTCCTGCGCGCGTCTGACGTCCCAGTTGACCCACCTCCCTCATCTCACCAACGCCGAGCTCCATCGCGCTCAGGCACAGACCTCCAAGATCTTCGACGCGAAGGGGCATGTGATCAGGACCCTGCACGGCGAGCAGAATCGGACCGACGTTCCTCTCAGCAGGGTTCCGGAGCATGTACAAAGAGCGATCATCGCGATCGAAGACCAGCGCTTCTACGAACACAACGGCGTGGACGTGCACGCGATCATCCGGGCTCTGGTCACGAACGTAGACAGTGGATCGGTGCAGCAGGGCGGCTCGACCATCACGCAGCAATATGTCAAGAATGCCATCATCTCCCCCGGCCAGGAAGCAGCTCGCACACTGACCCGCAAGCTCGATGAAGCTGCTCTGGCGCGACAACTCGAAGAGCGGTGGAGCAAGCAAAAGATCCTCGATCGGTATCTCAACACGGTGTATTTCGGCGAGGGCGCGTACGGGATACAGGCTGCCGCCAACACCTATTTCGGAAAGCCCGTTCCCAAGATCACGCTGGGAGAAGGAGCTCTCCTCGCGGGGATGGTGCAATCACCCGAGTACTTCGATCCCTACAACGACCCCAAGGCCGCAAAGGCGCGCCGCGACGTGGTGCTTGGAAAGATGGTTCAGCTAGGGTGGACCAGCCCTACCAAAGCGCAAAGGGCAGAGACGAAGCATCTTGACCTCAAGCGGACCAAAGGTAAGAACCGCTATCCGGCCCCCTACTTCGTCGATTACGTCCAGCGACTCATCACCTACGATCCGCGCTTTTCTGCTTTGGGCAAGACGGTCGCGCAGCGCACCAAGGCCCTGTTCCAAGGCGGGCTCAGGATCCACACCACCGTCGACCTGAAAGATGAGGTTGCGGCCCAACACGCGATCAAAGCCGAGCTTCCCCACCGCGCCGATCCCCATGCGGCGCTGGTATCCATCGATCCCCAGACCGGCTACATAAAGGCCATGGTGGGCGGCCGCAACTGGTTCGCGCCCCCCAAGTCCGACCCCTTCTCCAAGCTGAATCTGGCCATCCTCGCGGAACCGAACGTGGGCAATGTGAAGGACGGTTCGACGGCCGCAAACCGCGCGCCGGGGACCGGTCGCCAGGCAGGCTCGTCTTTCAAACCGTTCGCACTGGCAACCGCTATAGCGAAAGGGATACCACTGTCCAAGACCTATCCGGCGGCTCCCTGCATGACGTTCCCGCACGCGAACAACGGGGGGCCCTGGCGGGTGTGCAACTACGAAGGAGAAGCCTTCGGGCGGATGCCGCTGCTGGAGGCGACGGTGAACAGCGTAAACGTCGTGTTTGCCCAGCTCATCATCGAAGTGGGGGCCCAGAACGTGGTCGACACCGCGGCGCGGATGGGCATCCGCACGCCTCTGTATCCCTCGGATTCGGCGGTCCTCGGAAGCAACCCCGTCAACGCTCTTGACATGGCGTCGGCATACGGGACCTTCGCCACCAACGGGGTGCACCACCCACCGATCGCGATCACCAGCATCGAGAATTCTCACGGCAAGGTGCTCTATGAGGATCGTTCCCGTCCCGTCCGGGCGCTGCAACCGGCAGTCTCTTACCTCACGACTACCGCACTAGAGCAGGTGATCATGCGCGGCACCGGGGTGGCCGCCGCGATCGGTCGCCCCGAGGCGGGCAAGACCGGAACCGCAGAGGAATACCGCGACGCATGGTTCGTCGGTTACACGCCGGACCTGGTCACTTCCGTGTGGATGGGCTATCCGGAAGGCGAGATCGAGATGAAGCCCTCGTGTGTGGGCGCCGTGGGCACCTGCCACACCACTCGATCGCTCACCTCAGGAGGCGTGGTCGGTGGCTCTTTCCCCGCGCTGATCTGGCATTCGTTCATGCTTCAAGCGCTCAGCGGCGTGCCTCCGCACAACTTCCCGAAGCCGGCGGTAGGACTGGTAACCGTGACCATAGACACCCGCAACGGATGCCTGGCCGGTCCCTTCACTCCGCCAGCCGATCAGTCGCAAGCCACCTTCCAGCCGGGCGCGCAGCCGACCAGGAGTTGTCCGCAGCCCGGAGACAAAGGCTCCATGCCGGATGTGACAGGGCTTCCGATCGCTGCGGCGACCGCAAGGCTGACCAGCGCCGGCTTCGAAGTGACCCAGCAGAAGCGGGTGTCGAGGACTCATCCCCCGGGACGGGTCCTGGCGCAGAGCCCACCCGCCGGCACGCGCGTCAAGCCCGGTGCGCGAGTGACCCTCGTCGTGTCCGTCAAACCAGGCACTAACGGCGCGGCCCCCGCGGCGCGAGCGACCGTGCCGAACGTGGTGGGATCGTCCCGAAAGGGAGCCGAGCACGCGCTGAATACGAACTTCCGGATCACAGTGATCACCGAGAAGCAACCCGGCCACTGGAGGCAGCACCGCGGACAGGTGTGGAAGCAATCTCCGGGCGGAGGAGTTCAGGCGGAGGTCGACTCAACGGTCACGATCTGGGTCAACCCCTCCGGCTGACTCCGTCATAAACCGCCTCAGCGCGGACGGGACGCATAGGGGTTGTTCGGCATCGTGAACCGCCACGGGAGATCCTCACCTCGACCGGGCCCCAGGCCCACCCTCACGGTCGTGGCGATCTCCCCCGCGCGGTAACCGGGAGTCTGATCGTCATCGGCGCACCAGAACTCTCCGCCGCGCAGCAGCGACGCGCCGTTGTGCTCGCGACCGATGCCCAGAGACTGAGCCAGCCGAGCCGGGCCCGAGGCGAGAAGCCGCGCCGAAGACACTCCCCGGCGCCGTGTCATTTCCTCGATCCCCGAGACGGGTTCGCCGGCTCGCAGGAGGACCGCCTCGCAGGTTCCCTCCGGGCCGCAAACGATGTTGGCGCACCAATGCATCCCATAGGTGAAATAGACGTAGAGCCGGCCGGGCGGCCCGAACATGACGCGGGTCCGTTCGGTCATGCCCCGATAACCGTGCGAACCCGGATCCTGGGGGCCGCGATAGGCCTCGGTCTCGACGAGCCGCACGCACAGCAGACCGTCCCTCGTTTGATGCGCGAAGAGACAACCGATCAGCTCGCGGGCAACGGCGAGTGCGTCGCGGGCGTAGAAGCTTTTCGGAAGCCGTGCCATCAGTGCCGGCGAAGCGGACTACCTATGACAGTAGCCACCTCAGCAGGGACCTCTGCGCGTGCAGCCGGTTTACGGCCTGGTCCCACACGGAACTTCGGGGACCGTCGATCACGTCGGCCGAGATCTCTTCCCCGCGGTGAGCGGGCAAGCAATGCATGACGATGACCTCGGGGTCCGCTCTATCGACCAGAGCCTGATCGATCCGGTAACCGGCAAGCGCAGTCCTTCGTTGGATCGCTTCCTCCTCCTGCCCCATGCTGGTCCACACATCGGTGTACAAAACGTCTGCGCCGGTGGCGGCCTCGGAGGCATCCTCCAGGACGGTGACGCTTCCTCCGTGATCGCGGGCCAGCTGCTGCGAACGCTCCAGCACCGTCGGCAGAGGCTGGTAGCCCGCCGGGGCCGCGATCCGAACGTTCATACCTGCCTTGGCGCCACCCAGCATCAGCGAGTGGGCCACGTTGTTTGCATCTCCGATATAGGTCAGTACGAGCCCCGACAGCTCGCCGCGCTGTTCACGGATCGTCTGCAGGTCGGCGAGGCACTGGCACGGGTGCTCGAGGTCGCTGAGGGCATTGATCACGGGGACCTGCGCCGACTCCGCCAACCGCTCGATCCGTTCCTGCCCGAAGGTCCTCACGGCTATCGCATCGACATAGCCGCCCAGCACACGTCCGGTGTCCTCGATCGTCTCACCGCGGCCGAGTTGCAACTCGTCACCGCGCAGGACTATCGGGTGACCGCCCATAGACGCAACTGCGACTTCGAACGAGACCCGCGTTCGTGTCGACGGCTTTTCGAAGATCAGCGCTATCTGCTTTCCCTCAAGGCGTGTGCTCCACGTTTCGGGTGCCCGCTTGACTTCGTCGGCGTCGTTCAACAGGCCGGTCAGCTCCGCGGTGGAGATGTCATCCATGGAGAGGAAATCGCGAGAGGCGGTGATCATGCGCGGAGCCTCGCGCCGAATCGTTCCGCAAGCTCGGCAACGATCCGATCCTTGACGACCGCGGCGTCCTCAGTGGTCAGCGTGCGATCGGGTACCCGCAATGCCAGGGCAAAAGCGAGGCTCTTCTTTCCTTCGGGCACCTGAGGGCCGGAATAAACATCGAAGAGGCGGACGTTCGTCGTTTCGGGTGCCCCGGCGGACCGGATGGCATCTGTTATCGCGCCCGCCTCCTGGGCCGCGTCGACCACGATGGCGAGGTCTATGAGCACCGCAGGAAAGCGCGGCAAGGAGGGCGGCGTGGGGGGGCCGGGCAGAGCCGCCAGCAGCGTTTCCACAGCCACCTCGAAGGCGATGGTTCCGGGAGCAACATCGAACGCTTCACACACGTCGGGGTGAAGCTCGCCCAGCGCCCCAAAGGCCGTATCCCCCCACGTCAAGCGCGCCGCGCGGGTGGGATGGAACGGCATGTCCCCCATGCGCGTGAAGGCCGGAGGAGCCACCCGTAAAGAGTCGAGCAGGGCAGTCACGATCCCCTTGACGGCGAAGAAATCCCAGTCCATCGCGCCGGCATCCCAAGCGTGGTGGCGCCGGGCCCCCGAAAAGACCCCCCCGAGCATGGTGGGCTCGTGCGGCAATGGTTCAGAACTGGGCAAGTAGACGCTGGCCACCTCGAACAGAGCTGCTCCCCCCGCGCCCCTGGCGAGATTGTGCCGGGTCGCGTTGAGCAAGCCGGGAAGGAGCGTTGTCCGGAGAAGCTTCTCTTCCTCGGACATCGGGTTGGCCACTTCGATCGCGCTCCTTGCCGGATGACTCGCATCCAGCTTCAGGGCGTCGAGATCGCGGGGCGACATGAAAGTGGATGTCCACGCCTCGCGTACGCCGAGGCCGGCGACGGTCCTGCGGATGACTCGATCGGCCCCCTGGCTGGGGTCCAGGCCCCCCACCCGTCCCGGGGGCAGGGTCGAAGGCAACTTGTCCAATCCCTCGAGCCGCGCCACCTCTTCGATGAGATCTACTTCCTGGGTGACGTCCGGGCGGAAGCTGGGAGGATCCACCTCGAGGACCTCCGGCCCTTCGGCCACCGTGAAGCCCACCGACCTGAGCAACTCGCCCTGTCGTTGCGGATCCACCGCCACACCGAGCAGGCGATCGGTCCGCGCCGAACGCAGCGAGATCCGCGGGCGCACAACGGGGGCTGGATACACATCGACAGCCTCGTTCGAGCCATCGCCTCCCGCGACCCGGGCGATGAGCTCTGCGGCGCGGGCGGCCGCGAAGGGTGGCGCTTCGGGGTCCATGCCGCGCTCGAACCGGGCGGAGGCTTCGCTGCGAAGCTGGTGCCGGCGGCTGGTCCTGGCTATGGATGGCGCGTCGAAGTATGCAGCTTCCAGGATCACCGATGAGGTCTCTCCGGAGACTTCAGAATCGGCTCCTCCCATGACTCCCGCAAGCGCCAGGATGCGATCTGGATCCGTTATCAGCAGATCTTCGGGGGCGAGTGAGCGCGTGACCCCGTCAAGCGTCCTCAGCCACTCATCGTTTGCAGCGCGGCGAACGATTATCGACCGGTCGCGGACCTGCGTCGCGTCGAACGGATGTAGCGGGTGACCCAACTCCATCATCACGTAGTTCGTCACGTCGACAACGTTCGAGATCGGCCGTATGCCCACGGCCAACAAGCGCGCTGCGATCCATCGCGGAGACGGCGCAACCGTTATACCTTCGAGGTACCGGGCCACATAGCGTGGACACCCCGCGGGATCCTGAAGTTCCACCGACACATGCGAGGACGACGAGGCGGGAGGCACGTCCGCCTCGGGCGTCGTCATCTTGGAGCCGGTGAGCGCGGCCACCTCGCGAGCGATGCCCACCATGCCCATGCAATCGGGACGGTTCGGCGTCAGCTCCAGCTCGACGATCGTGTCGTTGAGATCCAAGACATCGGCCACATCATCGCCAACGGTTGCATCGGGGGGAAGAACCAAAATCCCGGAGTGGTCCTTGCCGACCCCGAGCTCTCGGCCCGAGCACAGCATCCCGCGGCTCATCTGGCCCCGGATCTTGCGCTCCGCTATCACCATGTCGGGGAGCCGGGCCCCGACCTGCGCGTAGGGCACCAGATCCCCGACTGAGAAGTTCTTCGCCCCGCAGACGACTTGCTCGACGTCGCCGCTGGAAGCTTCAACATCGACAAGGATCAGGTTGTCGGCGTTGGGATGCGGCTGAATCGCGACCACCTTCGCAGTAACCACCCCTGAAACGTCACCGAGGGATCGGTGAACAGCTTCAACCTTGGTCCCCGAGAAGTTCAGCAGGCGCACCAGTTCCGAAACCGAAGCCTCGACCGCAACGTATTCCCGTAGCCAGTTCAGAGGAACTCTCACGCCAGCCCCCGGACATATCCGAGGAAGCGCAGATCGTTCTCCCAGAAGAGACGGATGTCGGTCACGCCGAGGGCCAGCGCCGCCATGCGTTCGAGCCCGGCTCCGAAGGCGAACCCCGTGTAGCGCTCGGGGTCATAGCCCACCCACTCCAGCAGGAACGGATGAACCATCCCGCAACCCAGGATCTCGACCCAGCCCTCTCCTTTGCACACCCTGCAACCTTTGCCCCCGCAAACGAAGCACTGCACGTCCACTTCGGCAGAAGGCTCGGTGAAGGGGAAGTAGTGCGGGCGCAGCCTGATGTCGAGATCCTTCCCGAACAACTGCCCGGCGAACGCTTCGATCACACCCTTCAGGTCGCCCATCGTGATTCCCTCGTCGACGGCGAGACATTCGAACTGGGCGAAGCAGCTCAGATGGGTGGGGTCCTGCAGGTCGCGGCGATAGCACCGCCCGGGGATCACCACGTAGACCGGGGGCTGCTGAGCCTCCATCACTCTTATCTGCACCGGCGAAGTGTGCGTGCGAAGCAAGACTTCGTCGCCGTAGCCCGAGATGAAGAACGTCTCTTGCGGGCTGAGCGACGGGTGCGAAGGGGGGAAATTGAGGGCCTCGAAGTTGTACTTGGACAGCTCGACCTCGGGCCCTTCTGCGACGCGGAAGCCGAGACCGATGAAGATGTCCACGATCTCCCAGATCGTCTTCGTCAACGGGTGCAGGGAACCCACTTCGATGGGCTCGCCCGGCAAGGTCACATCGATCTGTTCCCGTTCCCACCGCCCTTCCAGCTCGCCGGCCTCGAGCGCGTCGCGTCTGGCTTGGATCGCGTTCTCGAGCTGGGTCTGGATCTCGTTGACGATCCGGCCCGCGGCTTTCCGGTCGTCCTCGGAGAGCTCCCGAAGGGAGGAGCGCGCTTGCGCTAGGGGCGATCTGCGGCCCAGAGCCTTGATGCGGGCTTCCTCCAACGAAGCGACGTCCGTAGCCGCCTCGATCCTCTCCAACGCATCGGCGCGCGCGCCGCCGAGCCGCTCGCGGAGATCGCTAGCTCCGATCATCAGACGCCTCGGCCGGGAGCTGCACGGTGAAGCTGGAGCCCGCGCCGGGCCGGCTCTCCACGACGATCGTGCCGCCGTGCGCCTCGACGAGCTTCTTCGTCAGCAGAAGACCCAGCCCAGTGCCTGATGGAGCCGCGTGTTGTCCGGGAGGTGCAGGTCCGTCGAAAAGACCCGGCAGCCTCGACTGATCGATCCCGATGCCCTCGTCGGCAACGATCAGGTCCAGCTTGCCGTCGCTGTCTCCGGCGGTGATGTGGATCGGTCCCGCATCCGAGTACTTGATGGCGTTCTCGACGAGGTTGAAGATCACTATCTCGAGGCGGGCCGGATCTGCCCAGGCATGGCACTCGGGTTCCACCTCGAGCGCTATCCGGTCGGCCCCCGGCAGCTCGGCAAGCTGTTCGATCGCCCGGTTCGCGACGCCGGCAACCTCCGTGCGTTGCGGGTGCAACTCGAGCCGGTCCGCTTCAAGCCGTGCGAGATCGACCACCTCGGTAACGATCCTGGCCATCCGCTCTGCATCCGCGTGGATCGTTTCCACGAACTGGAACCGCTGTTCGTCGGTGAATCTGTCCCATTTGTTGACCAGCGTGGAGGAAAACCCTTTCACGGAGGTCAGCGGTGACCGCAGCTCGTGGGCGATCCTCGAGATCAACTCGGCGAATCTTGCATCTTCCATGCCGGCGAGGATAAACGCCGCAGCGTCAGGAAGCCGGCGTGTGGTGACGCTCGTTCGCGGAGTGTCCGCGCTGACGCACCGCTTCGAACAACAGGATCGAGCCCGCAACCCCGACGTTCAGAGATTCTGCCGATCCCGGCATCGGGATCCCCACCACCTCGTCGACCAGCCCTTCGATCGGGCCGGGGATCCCCTTCGCCTCGTTGCCCAACACCAATGCGACCGGTCGGGTCATATCGCATACCTCGGGAGTCACGCCCCCATGAGCGTCCGCGCCCACCATCGAGAATCCACGCCCCCGCAGAGCCGCGACGCCTTCTTCCAGCTCGACGTCCAGCACCAGCGGGATGCGAAACACGGCTCCCGCGGCAGACCGAACCGTCTTGGCCGACAGCGGGTCGACTGCTCGGGTTGAAAAGATCACGGCGTCTGCCCCCGCTGCGGCGGCAGATCTGATCAGCGTGCCGGCGTTACCCGGATCGCGAACCTCGGCCAACACGAGCACGAGGTCGGCTCCTGCGGGGATGTCCGATAGAGCAACTCCGGGGCTGCGCACGACCGCGATAACACCGGGTGCGGTGACCGTTTGGGAGAGGGCGCGGCCGACACCACGGTCGATCCGAAAGCAGAGAAAATCATGGTCGAGGCAAAGCTGCTCCGCGTCATGTGCGTCGTCAGAGTCCTCCACGAACACTTCCAGAACGTCAGCACCGGACGCGACGGCCTCGTGGAGTTGGGTTAGCCCCTCGATCAGGAAGGCCCCGGCAGCGGCGCGGCCTTTGCGCCGGTGGAGCTTGCGCGCGGCCGACACGCGCGGGTTGCTCGTGCTGAAGATGGTGCGCGTGCTAGGAGGCCTTTTCGAGCGACCTCTTCGCTACGGTGACCAATTCCGAGAAGGTGTCGGGCTCGTGGACGGCGAGCTCGGCGAGTATCTTCCTGTCGATATCGACATCGGCGGTACGCAGACCCGCCATGAAGCGGCTGTAAGAGAGGCCGTCCGTGCGGGCTGCGGCATTGATGCGCATGATCCAGAGGCGTCTGAAGTCGCCCTTGCGCGCTTTACGGTCCCGATACGCATACACGCCGGAATGCAGCAGCTGCTCGTGGGCGGCGCGGTAGTGCCGGCCCCGGGACGAGTAGTACCCCTTGGTCTTCTTCAGAACCTCACGGCGCCGGTTGCGGCCGGTCACCCCTCGTTTAACGCGTGGCATCTCTTGCTCCTGTCCCCTCTCCTATTTCGCCAGCATGCGACGGATCCGTCTCTCGTCGCTCTTCGCCACAACGTCCGCGGCCTTGAGGCGCCGCTTCCGCTTGGGCGCTTTCTTCTCGAGGATGTGGTTGTGGAATGCCTGGCGCCGCCGGATCTTGCCGGTGGGCGTGACTTTGAAGCGCTTAGTAGCGCCTCGATGCGATTTCATCTTCGGCATCTCGTCACCCTCCCTCTGCCCGTGTCACCTTGACCGGGCGGGCCGCTGCGGGTGCAGCAGCCACCTCAGCCGGTTCCTCTCGCTGTTGCCGCGGCGCACGCTGCTTGGGCACATATGCCGCTTTGGGTGTGATCGCCTCCCGGTAAGGTCCCAAGACCATCGTCATGTTACGACCGTCGACCTTGGGTGGCGTATCCACCTTCGCTATCTCCGCAACATCCGTCGCAAGCCTGTCGAGAAGCTTGCGGCCCAGCTCGGTGTGCTGCATCTCTCGTCCCCTGAACATGATCGTGACCTTGACCTTCGCACCCTGATGCAGGAACCGCACGACGTGGCCCTTCTTGGTTTCGTAATCGTGGCGGTCGATCTTCGGCCGCATCTTCATCTCTTTAACAACGATCAAGGACTGCTTCTTGCGGGCTTCCTTCTGCCGAACCGCCTGCTCGTACTTGTATTTGCCGTAATCCATGATCCGGCACACCGGCGGGTCGGCCTGATCCGCGACCTCCACCAGGTCGAGATCGAGATCTTGGGCCATCGCGAGGGCCTTCTCGATCTCGATGATTCCAACCTGCGCTCCGTCGGCCCCCACCACCCGCACGCGAGGGGCCCGGATCTGGTCATTTATCCGTGGCTCTACCGTTATCCGTGTCTCCTTATCCTGTCCGTTCTGTCCCGATACCTAACTGCACGCACGCCAAGGACACCAACGGTGGAGATGAAGGATCATCCAACGCCCCTCGGACCATGCGGCGGGCCCGATCGGTGCCGATCTCCGAAAGCTCTAGCGAGATTCCGGATCCCTCCTTGACGGCAATGGCACAGAAACGAGTATAACGACCAGCCTATGAACGAAGAAGAGCGGGACGAAGAGCAAAGCAGCCCTCGCCGGCCGCGCGTCGTCGACAAGCGCATATCAGCCCGATCCGCCGCCGAGACCACCTCAGGCCCGCCACCTGCCGAGCCCGCGCCTACGGAGACCAGGTCCCCAGCGGGCCCCCCTCCCGATCCCCCAGCAACCTCACGGGAGCCGGCCCCCGCTCACGCTGTCACCGAGCCGGCCACCCCACCGCCGCCTGCGGGCGAGGGCCCCCAGGTCTGGACCCCCGAACAGGAGGCCGAGGCCGCGAGGATGGCCCAGGAGATCGCCGACACTCCCAGCCTCGAGTGGGTGGTCAACACTGCCGTCACCCTCGCCAATGTGGCGGCGACGAAATTGGAGCTCGGGACCGGGGCCGATGCCCAACTCGCGATCGATGCGCTGGCGGGGCTGGTCAACTCGGTGGGACCCAAGCTCCAGCAGGCGGAAGCGCCACTGCGGCAGACCCTTGCGCAGCTGCAGCTTGCCTACGCCCAAAGGTTGGCGCCGCCACCAGCCTGACGGCGAGAGGCTATCTACAGAAGGCGTACGTTCGCGGCTTGCTTGCCCTTGGGGCCGTCGGTCACTTCGAATTCCACCGCTTGGCCTTCCTGGAGAGACTTGTACCCATCAGATTCGATGGCCGAGAAATGGACGAACACGTCCTCGCCCTCGTTCTGAGAGATGAAACCGTAGCCCTTCTCGTTGCTGAACCACTTCACGGTGCCTTCCGCCACCTCGCCACTTCCTTTCACACGGGAGCGGCAGCTCTCCTGCCGTCAACCCCCGCCGCACGGCCGAAAGCTAGCACAGCGCCTGCGACGATTCAGGAAAGCTCGGGCGGGCGGAGGGAAGGGTTAGAGGTCGGTGGCCGGCTTGGGCAGCGCCGCGAACAGGTTCGCCATCTCGATCGCCGCCATCGCCGCATCGAATCCCTTGTTTCCGCCCTTGCCGCCGGCGCGCTCGGCCGCCTGCTCGCTGTCATCGGTGGTGAGGACGCCAAAGGTCACCGGGATCCCGGTGACGCGCGCCGCGGTGCCGATCCCGCGAGCTGCTTGATAAGACACGTACTCGAAGTGTGGCGTCTCGCCCCGGATCACGGCCCCCAGGCAAACCACGGCGTCGACCTCGCCGGAGGACGCGATGCGCTCAGCAGCAGAAGGAAGCTCGAACGCGCCCGGCACCCAGGTCAAGGACAGATCGTGTTCCTCCACCCCATGCCTGCGCAAACAATCGAGAGCCCCTTCAACCAGCTGTTTGGCGATGGTCTCGTTGAACCGGCTGGCAACCACTGCGATGCGCAGGTGCCTTCCATCGAGCGATCCTTCGAAGGTGCGCACGGTCACGCCTCGTCGCCTTCGGCCTCGACTGTCTCGGCGAGGGCATTCAGCAGATGGCCGAGCTTCTCCCTCTTGGTCTGCAGATAGCGGAGGTTCTCGGGGTTCGGGCTGCTTTCCAATGGCACCCGCTCGACTATCTCGAGGCCGTAGCCCTCCAATCCGGCGCGCTTGGTCGGATTGTTGGTCAGCAACCGCATCGTGGAGATGCCGAGGTCGACGAGGATCTGCGCCCCGACGCCGTAATCACGGGAGTCAGGAGCGAATCCGAGCTCTACGTTGGCCTCTACCGTATCCATGCCCTCGTCCTGAAGCGCGTAGGCCTCGAGCTTGTGACGAAGCCCTATCCCGCGCCCCTCGTGACCGCGGATGTAAACGAGAGCCCCGGTGCCTTCCTCGCCGATCCGACGGAGCGCCTCGGACAGTTGGATACCGCAGTCACAACGGATGCTGCCAAGCACATCGCCCGTCAAGCACTCCGAGTGCACCCGGACCAGCACATTCGGCTTGCCGGCAGGATCGCCCTTGACCATCGCCACATGCATCCGGCCGTCGAACGACTCGTATCCGACCGCCTCGAAGGTCCCGTACGGGGTAGGGATCCGCGCTCCGGTGGTGCGGTGAACCAGCTTCTCGAACCGCCGCCGGTACGAGATCAGGTCGGCGATAGAGATGACCGACAAGCCATGCGCTTCGGCGAAACGCTGTAGGTCGTCCAGCCGCGCCATGGTGCCGTCCTCGTTGACGACCTCACACAGAACCCCCGCGGGGTAGAGACCGGCCAGCCGGGCGAGGTCGACGGCCGCCTCGGTGTGCCCGGCCCGCCGCAACACCCCGCCGGGCATGTAACGCAACGGGAAGATGTGGCCGGGGCGCCGAAGGTCGTTGGGCTTGGTGTCGGCGTGTACGAGTGACTTGATGGTGGCGGTCCTGTCTGCAGCCGAGATCCCGGTAGTCGTGTCCGCCCGCGCATCAACGCTGATAGTGAAAGCGGTTCCCATCGATTCCGAGTTCTCCGGCGTCATCAAAGGAAGGTGCAGCGCTTCTAGCCGCTCGGCCTCCATCGGGACGCAGATGATCCCTGAGCAATGTCGCACCATGAACGAAACCAGCTCGGTGGATACCTTCTCCGCCGCGAATATCAGATCGCCTTCGTTCTCGCGATTCTGGTCGTCCACGACAACCACCGCTCGGCCGGCTGCGATCGCGGCGATGGCATCTTCGATGGGGGCAAAGGGCATCCCTCTACTGTACAAGCCCACCCACACTGCGAACTGCGCCTGGGCAGCGTCGAGAGGCCGGTATCAGAGGAGCACCGGCACCTTAAAGCGAGTCAGATCGGATACGTCATGCCTCGTAGCCGACATCGGCGAGCGTTTCGGCGATCGCGTTGCGGGCGACCTCGGCGAACACCGGATTGGTATCCCAGTAGTAAGGCAGGGCGATCAACGCGACCGACAAGGCCCACCCGCGACCTCGCGTCCACGATGCCTCGTCCACCGAGAGCTCTGTTCGGAAGACCTCCCTGCTCTCACCGGAGAAAAGCATCCATGCAGGCATCACATCGCATGCCGGATCGCCGACCCCGGCACCGCCGAAGTCGATGACGGCGTGAAGGCGCCCCTTTGCCACCAGCAGGTTCCCGGGTAGCAGATCACCGTGGAACCACAACGGTGGACCCATATATACAGGGCTTTCGAGCGTGTCCTCCCACAGCACAGTCACGGGGGCGGTGGGAATCCTTGCGCCCAGCTCCGCGATGGCCTTGCGTACCTCCGCGTCTCGGTCTGCCAGCGGGGCGCCGCGGTCGGTGGGTTCCGGATCGGGGCCGCCCGTCGCATCGATGCGCTGGAGCGCATTCACGAAGCTTGCGAGATCGGCTGCCGCGTCCCCCAGATCGACGACTCGGTCCGCCCTCCAGGCCTCCCCTTCCAGCCAGCTGAGCACCGACCACGGCCACGGAAACTCGTCATCGGGAGCACCCTTCGCCAGCGGCACCGGGACCGCGAGCGGCAGGTGGGGCGCAAGCTTGGGCAGCCACTCTTGCTCCGTCTGGACTCCACTGTCTGCCCACGGGCGCCGCGGCAGCCGAACGACCATCTCCTCACCGAGCCGAAAGAGCGCGTTGACCGTCCCGGCAGACGCGACCCGCTGTAGAGGGAGGTCCGCCCACTCTGGAAACTGTTTGGTGAGCAATCTGCGCGCCAGAGCCACGTCGATGTCCAACTCGTCCACATGCATCTTGCCGCCGCCGGGGAGCGGCTCTTGATCTGAAGTGGAGGAGCCGTCGCTCGAGGTCAGGGCCGGTTTCCTATTGCCCTTTGCGTGGGAGCGACCAGCCTTTCGACGTATTTGGCGATGATGTCGACCTCGATGTTGACGGCCGCACCGGTGGTGATGCTTCCCAGCGTGGTGACGTCCAGCGTGTGAGGTATGACGGCTACCCCGAAGCTCGTCACGCCCACTTCCGTCACGGTAAGAGCAACGCCGTTGACCGCAACCGAACCTTTCGGAACCAAGTAGCGCAGGAGCTCCGGGGGGGCCGAGAACCATAGCCGCCGGCTCGCCTCCTCGTCCTCGAGCCGGATGAGCGTCGCCATCCCATCGACGTGCCCCTGGACGAGGTGGCCTCCCAGCCTGTCCATCAGGCGCACCGGAAGCTCGAGATTCACCTCGGACCCCGGGCGCAAGGCCCCCAAGCTGCTGCGTTCCAGCGTTTCTGTCATCGCCTGGACACCGAAGCGTTTGCGCGAGGTGGTGACCACGGTCAGGCAAACTCCGTCGATCGAGATCGAATCCGACTTATGGAGCGCCTTGGAGGTTTCTGGTGCTTCGACTTCGAGCTCGAGCACGCCTTTGCGCTCCTTTGCACGGCGCACGCGGCCGCGTTCCGACACGATCCCGGTGAACATCTAAGAGCCGCGCTCTAAGGTGACCAACAGATCCCCGCCCACCCGTGCCACCTCGGTGGTTGTCCAACCCATCGCGTCGGCCATCGTTTCTACCCCGAGGTTCGCGATCGAGGGCCCGTCGCCTCCTACGATCTTCGGACCGTAATGCAGATGCAGGCGATCCACCAGGTCTTGCTTCATCAGAGAAGTGGCCAGCGCGGCTCCTCCTTCGCAGTACACCTGGAGAAGATCGCGGCTCCCTAACACCCGTAGCAGATGCCGGAGGTCGACTCCCTCATCGGAGCGTTCCAGCACCAGCACCTCCGCCCCCGCCTCTTTCCATGACGTCTGCACATCGTGGCTCGAGGAGTCCGTCGTCGCCACGATGACGGGGTCATCGTCCGTCGATGCGAAGAGCGCAGCCGAAGCAGGCACGCGCCCACGGGCGTCCACCACCACCCGGATGGGCTGGCGAACCGCGTCGACGTGGCGGACCGAAAGACTTGGGTTGTCGGTGATCACCGTTCCGGATCCCACCAGGATGGCGTCGGAGCGCGCGCGTTCTTCGTGTACGAGAACCCGCGTTTCCGGCGAGGTGATCCAGCGTGAGGAACCGTCCCGTGCCGCGAGACGGCCGTCCAGGGTGAGGGCCAATTTCAGGACGAGAAACGGAAGGCCCGTGCTCCGTTGGTGGATGAAGGGGATGTTGATCCGGCGGGCGACGTCCTCCAGCACCCCCACGGTGACCTCGACGCCCGCCTCGGTGAGCGTGGCAAACCCGCGTCCGCGCACGCGACCGTCCGGATCTTCCATTCCCGCCACCACTCGGGCTATGCCTGCAGCAACCACCGCGGGTGCACAGGGCGGGGTCCTCCCGGAGAAGCTGCATGGTTCGAGAGTGACGTACAAGGTGGCGCCGGTCGCATCGATCCCGCCCAGCGCGACGGTCTCGGCGTGCGCGGTTCCGGCTCCGCGATGCGCTCCCCTTCCGATCACCCTGTGATCCCTTACGACGACTGCTCCCACCCGGGGATTGGGAGAAGCTTCTTGCACCGTGCGGGCCAGCGCGATCGCCTCCCGCATGAAGCGTTCGTCTTCGGTCACGGGCTGTCTGGCCGCGCCGGGGAGTCGCCGGTGTCGTAATCGCTCTGCGTATCCGTCGGGCCGCGCCTGTCGATGGCATAGCGGGAGTTATCGACGCGTTTCGCAAAGCTCTTCATCTCGGCGGCGATCTCCGCAGCTTCCCAGTGGCTCTGGATGGGACGGCGCCGGTTCGTGGCGATCCCGATCGAGACCGTGGCAAGCGCGAACCGATGGACCTCCTTGCGCCGGTCCTCTATCTCGATGAAACCGCGCTTGAAGTCTTCGGAGTCGTAGAGACTCGCCAGCCGACGGTCCCATTCCTCGCAGATGTCTTTGGCCACGGTCTCTGCGACATCGGGATCCATAAGGACCACGAAATCATCTCCCCCGATGTGGCCTACAAAGCTTGATTCACCCGCGTTTCGTAGAACGCAGTTGTCGATCGTCGAGGCCAGGAGCTGTATGGCGCCGTCGCCTCGGAGGAAACCGTAATGATCGTTAAACGGTTTGAAGTTGTCGAGGTCGGCATGCATCAAGGCGAACGGGGACCCGGATTCCACGCGACGTTGAACCTCGGCCTGGATCTGAACGTTGCCGGGCAGTTGGGTAAGAGGATTGATGTCCCGCATCTGCTTCGTCCGCCTCATCGCGGATTTGACGCGCGCCACCAACTCCGTCGGATCGAAGGGCTTGATGATGTAATCGTCAGCCCCCATGGTCAGGCCCAGCACCTTGTCCGCGGAAAGAGATTTAGCAGTCAACATGATCACGGAGATGCCCTTGGTCCGAGCGTCACTGCGAAGCCGCTGGCAGACCTCGAATCCGTCGATCTTCGGCATCATCACGTCGAGGAGAACCAACTCTGGGAGGTCGTCGCAGGCTATCTGGAGAGCCTCCTCGCCGTCCGACGCGGTCGCGACCTCGAACCCTTCAAGTCGCAGATTGATCTCGACGAAACGGACGATGTCCTCGTCATCGTCGGCCACCAAGATCAGCTCGCGATCGCGCTCTTGTACGCTCATCCTGCCGCCGCTGCATCCAATTGATCGAGCCGCTGCCTGAGGGTCCGCGCCGCGGCCCGCGCGTCGATACCGTCGTAGATCCCGCTTCCGGAGACCATGATGTTTCCCCCTGCCTGGACTGCCGCGTCGAGCGTGGGGAGCTTCACTCCCCCATCGACCTCGATATCGGCGCTCGAGTCACGTTCCTGGATCATCGCTCTTACACGGGCCACATTCGGCAGAGCCTCTGTGAGGAAACCCTGGCCGCCAAATCCGGGCCGTACGGTCATCATAAGCACCACGTCGATCTCTGCCAGGTTCTGGGAGAGCGCTCCCAGCTTTCCCTCGGGCAACACCGCGATACCCGCGCCGGCCCCTGCATCACGGATCGTGGTTATTACCGCAGCCGCGTCCGGAACGACTTCAGGGTGAAACGAGATCCTGTCTGCGCCCGCGTCAGCGAAATCCTTCGCGTACTTCGCAGGATCGGTGATCATCAAGTGAACGTGCAGCGGCAGATCACACGACCGGCGGACGGCTTCAACCAGTGTCGGACCAAACGTCAGGTTCTCGACGTAGTGACCGTCCATGACGTCAAGGTGGAAACCGTCGACGTAAGGAGTGACCGCTCGGATCTCCTCACCGATCCGGCTCCAATCCGCAGTCAGGATCGACGGGAACAATTGCAATCTGTGCACGGGACCATCATCCTCACTCAAAACGGTCGCCGGAGTGTAGATGCAGACCTCTCGCGAGCTCCGCGCTGGGCAGCGGCCGCCTACCCTCGAGCTGCGCTCGCGTCACCAGCAGAGCACCGGAACCGGATCCCACGATCAGGGCATCAGAGGCGATATCTACGTGACCCTCCGGCAAGCTGACCCTGGACTGTCCATCGTTCATCGAGGGAGCCGATCCCAGGATCTTCATGCGCTTCCCGCGCCAGGTGGTCCATGCTCCCGGTTCGGGGTTCGCCCCGCGGATCAGGTTGTGTATGTCCCGTGCGGGCCGGGACCAATCGATCCGGACGTCGTCCGTCTTCAGCTTGGGAGCGAACGAGACGCCGGTCTCCGGTTGCGGCGTGGGGGTGATGAGTCCGTCGCCGTAGCGGGTGACGGTCTCTACCAGCAGCGGCGCCGCGGCCCCCGCCAACCGTTCGCCCAGCGTCACCGCGGTGTCGGAGGGTTCCACTGCCATCTTCTCGGAGCTAAGGAGTGGTCCCTCATCCATCCCCTCGGATAGCACCATGATCGAGATGCCTGTGACGGCATCACCGTTGATCAGGGCCCACTGGACGGGGGCCGCTCCCCGGTATGCGGGCAGCAACGAGAAATGCGCGTTGACGAAGCCCAGAGGCGGGATCGCCAGCAGGTCGGCCGGCAGAAGCTTGCCGTACGCGACGACGCAAGCCATATCCGGGGCCAGATCCTCGAGCCGCTGCCGAAAGCTGAGGTCGCGTGCCCGTGCCGGCTGCAGCACCTCGATACCGGCGGCGAGCGCCGCTTCCTTTACGGGGCTCACCCGCTCTCGCAAGCCGCGGCCCGCCGGCCGGTCCGGGTTGGTAATCACCGCAGCAATCTCGATGTCGGATGCCAGCAGCGCGACCAAGCTGGGCACCGCCCACTCGGGGGTGCCGAAGAACACCGCTCTCAGAGAGTCTCCTCGGGGGGAACCGCCGGACCGGTACCCGGAAGCGGCGGCAGGCCCAGTGCCTGTTCGCGCAGGCGTCCCAGAGCGTCACGTTTGAGGTCCGGAGCCAGCCGGTCGATGAACAGAACCCCGTCCAGATGATCGATCTCGTGTTGACAAACACGGGCAAGCAAACCGTCTGCCTCCATGGAGAGCTTGTTGCCATCGAGATCGAGGCCCTCCACCCGGACACGGGCCCGGCGCACCACGTCGTAGGCGAGCCCGGGCAGGGACAGGCACCCTTCTTCTTCCTCGACCTCATCGTCGGATCTGAAGACGATCTGAGGATTGATGACAACTCCGGAGATGTCGTCGACCTCCCACACGAAGATCCGCTCCAGGACTCCGACCTGCGTGGCAGCAAGACCCACACCGGGCGCTTCTCGCATGGTCGCCAGCATGTCGGCGGCGAGACGCCGGTGGGTTTGCGTTATCCCTTCGACTTCTGCGGCGCGCTCGCGGAGAACCGGGTCGGGAAAGATCCTGATGGGTAGGACTGACAAAGCTGGTCTCCTTCGATCACCTCGGGTCCACGTCCACACGCAGTCGAGTGCCCGCAGGTACCTTCGGGAGGATACTCCGCAGGCACTCCGCAACCCGTTGCGCATCCGGGTGTTTCACCAAAATCTCGGCGGCTGGTTCCAGCGTTCGGCCGCCCCTCACTTGCAGTCCGATCGGCCCGAGCACGCGCGCCTCGAGGCCCCGGCACAGCTCCGCTACCTCGTCGAGCACTTCGATGTGATTCGATCCCGAAGAACGCACCTTCACGAGCTCCGAGAACGGAGGGTAAGCGAGCTCGCGTCGTTGTTCGAGCTCCCGTTCCAAGAAGAAGCCGTAGTCCGCTCGAACCAGTGCCTGGATCGCGTGGTGCGAGGGCTCTTTAGTTTGCACCACCAGGCGGCCACCCAGAGCAGCGGGACCCGCCCACTCCGCCATCTCGACCAGGGCGCGATATGCGTTCTCGGCCGCCCGGAAGTCGGGCATCCGGATCAGAGCATCGGCGTCCAGCACGGCAACCAAGGAGACGGCTGGACGAAGAGCGGGCTTGGTCCCGATCCACGTGGTCACGTAGATGTCGGCCCGAGCAGGGGCCACCTCGGTGGCTGCAAGGGTGTCGGAGTCGACGCGGCTGACGGTCGAGCGGGGAAACATCGACTCGAGCTGATCTGCGAGACGTTCGCTTCCCGCGCCCACCATGTGGAAGTCCGCGGCCCCGCAAGTGGGACAAGTGTCGGGAGTAGCGGCCTCGTATCCACAGCGAGGACAACGGATGGTCCGTCCCGCCGCCTCGAGGCGGACACCGGCTTCGCACACAGGGCAACGAAGCGATCGGCGGCAGGCTCCACACCACAACGACCGCGCATACCCGCGCGTCGGTACAAGTATGGCTGCCTTCCCTCCCGTTCCTAGACAGTCATGCAGACGGCGATGCAAGGCGGGAGCGAGTTGCCTGTCGCGTGGTTTCTCCATCAGCTCGATGATCGGTCTGGCCCCTCTATCGGAGGCTCGCCGGGGCGCAGCGAGCCGGAACGCGCCATTACGTACCGCGGCCCCCGTTTCGAGAAGAGGGGCGACGCTAACGAGCACGCAGGCGGCCCCCTGACGCCGCGCTCGCTCGATCGCGACCCGGCGGGCGTCGAACCGCGGCGCGCGGTCCTCCTTGTAGGTTCGATGATGCTCTTCGTCGACAACGAGCAACCGTAGGTGCGGGCACGGCGCCAGCACCGTCCCGCGACCACCTGCCCCGAGGCCGTGTCCGGCGGCCATCGCCAGCCAGCCGGCAGCCCGGACCCCATCGGTCTGGCCACTGTCGAGGCGGGCACAGTCCGGGAACGCTTCTTGGATCCTGTCCAAGACCTGGGATCCGTAGTGCACTTCGGGAACCAGCACCAGCGCGGCGCCGGCGGCGGCCCGGCCGGCGGCGGCGATGAGCTCCGCGATGAGGGGGCCGCGATCGGAACCCGGTAATGACCGCAGACACCACACGCCGTCCTTGCCGGACGCGATCGCGTCGGCTAGCTCGGCTCCCCCGTCGTAGGCGAGCAACAAGTCGGGCGGAGGGCCACCGGAAAGGGGAACCGCCGGCTTGGGCTTGACGCGCACGCGGGGCGGAACTACGCGCTCGAATGCGGCGGGCTGAGGCGCGGCATAACGAGCTGCTATCCACTTCAGAAGATCGCGTAACGGTGGCGGAGCCAGCGACGCCTGGATGATGACGGCCTGGATCGGCGCGAGGCCGCCGGGATCATCGCCGCCCACGTCCAGGACGATGCCGCGGACCTTTCTGCTGCCGAGGGGGATCCGAACCAGCGAGCCGACCCCGACGTCCTCGCTGAGATCGGCTGGGATCGAGTACTGGAAAGACCTGTCCAGTCCCCACGCGCGTACGAGAGGCAGAACGGCGGACGAGCGGGGCTCTACGGGAAAGTCAGGACCTTCCGCACAATTCTTGCAGCGCCTCGGCTCGATCCGTCTGCTCCCAGGTGAAGTCCTTGTCCGAGCGTCCGAAGTGCCCGTAGGCAGCGGTGTTGCGATAGATGGGGCGGAGCAGATCCAACTCTTCGATGATCGCCGCCGGACGAAGATCGAATACTTCGTTGATCGCGTCCAGGATCTTGTCCGTGCTGACGGTTTCGGTGCCGAACGCGTCGATCGAGATGGATATGGGCCGTGCCACTCCGATGGCGTATGCGACCTGGATCTCGAATCTGTCCGCCAGTCCGGCCGCTACGACGTTCTTCGCCACATAGCGGCATGCGTATGCAGCGGAGCGATCCACCTTCGAAGGATCTTTGCCGGAGAACGCTCCCCCACCGTGACGCGCCATGCCACCGTAGGTGTCGATGATGATCTTTCGCCCTGTTAGGCCGGTGTCCGCCCTCGGGCCACCGATCTCGAAAACTCCCGTGGGGTTGGCGAGGAACTTCATGTTCTCGGCGTTGAGCTCCGGGGGGATCAAGGGCTCGATCACATGCTGCATCAGGTCCGGCTTCAACAGCGTCTCGATATCGACATTCGGTTGGTGCTGGCACGAGCACACCACCGTGTCCAGCTCGACAGGTTTGCCGTTTTCGTACCCGATCGTGACCTGGATCTTTCCGTCGGGCCGGAGGTAGGGGAGAACACCGGCCTTCCTGACCTCGGCCAGCCTGCGCGCCAGCCGGTGCGCGAGCCAGATCGGCATCGGCATCAGATCGTCGTTGTCGCGGCACGCGAACCCGAACATCATCCCCTGATCGCCCGCCCCCTGGCTCTCCTTGTCGTCCATCATCTCGCCGAGACGCTCCTCGAGGGCGTGATTGACCCCTGCGGTGATGTCGGCCGACTGCTCCTGGATCGCCACCGCCACACCGCAGGTCTCACCGTCGAACCCGATCTTCGAGCTCGTATAGCCGACATCGGTCACCACCCTGCGCACCACCGCAGGGATATCGACGTAAGTCTTGGTCGATATCTCCCCCGCTACACAAACGAAGCCGGTGGTGATCAACGTCTCGCATGCCACGCGGCCGTAGGGATCGTGGGCCAGGATCTCATCCAAGACGGCGTCCGAGATCTGATCCGCCATCTTGTCGGGGTGCCCTTCGGTCACGGATTCGGAGGTGAAAGGTTTGATAGTCATGGAGGTCATCCTAGACGGGCCTGCGCTCGCCCAACGGAACTTCCAGCCCCCTGTGGGCGCTTAGGGCGCGGCCTCTCCGGCGCCGTTGGAGAAGGAACGCCCCGCCTGTCCCGTCACGTTTGCCAGCAGGGACGAAAGCTCCAGCGGGATGACGAACTTCGTCGCATCCGAGCTGCCCAGCGCTTTTAGAGCGTCGAGGTATTGCAGGCTCATCGTGTTGGCGTCGAGCGTGCGGGCGACCTCGAAGATCCGGGCCAGAGCCATGGCGAAGCCCTCTGCTTGCAGGATCGCCGCCTGACGACCACCCTCGGCGTTCAGGATGGCCGACTGCTTGTTGCCTTCAGCGTTCAGGATGGCCGACGTCTTGTTCCCTTCCGCCACCGTGATCGAAGCCTGCTTCGCCCCTTCCGCTTCTGTCACGACCGCGCGGCGTGTCCTCTCCGCCGACATCTGCCTGGTCATGGCCTCTTGCACGGCCGGAGGCGGGATGATCTCGCGGATCTCGACGTTGGTGATCTTGACGCCCCAGCGCTCGGTGACCTCATCGAGCTTCGTTCGCAGGATCTCGTTCATGTTCTCGCGCTTTGCCAGCACTTCGTCGAGCGACATATCTCCAACTACCGAACGGAGGGTCGTCGCGGCGATGTTCTGAGCGGCCCCCGCGAAGTACTGCACCTCCACCACCGACGCCACCGCGTCAACAACCTTGTAGAAGATGATGAAGTCGATCGAGATCGTCGCATTGTCCTTCGTGATGGCACTCTGGTGAGGGATCTCGAGATAGAGCTCACGAAGGTCCACCGTGTTGGCTCGGTCGACCAGCGGTATCAGGAGCACGATCCCAGGTCCTTTGGTTCCGATGACACGGCCCACCCGGAACACCACCAGACGCTGGTATTCACGCACGATCCGCACTGCGGTGGCCAAGATCAGCAGTAGCAGAACCACGACGACACCTAGAGCGATCAACGCGATCATGTTTAGCCTCCCATTGGCTCTAAAGGAGTTACCGGAGCTTTCGATGTTTCGACGACGGGTTCGACCTTCAAACGCAAACCTTCCGCGCCGACCACCCGGACGCGAGCGCCTTTAGGGATGGGCCCCGATACCGAGTCCACGGTCCAGAGCTCTGCCGAGACGCGCGCGGTGCCGCGCGGCCGGATGGCGGTGGTAGCGACCCCTTCGGCTCCGATGAATCGTTCCGACCCGACCCGGGCCGGAAGCCTCCGCGCACGGACCACCGCGGGCACCACGAAGACCAGGTACAACGACATCACGACTGCTACGGGGATGATCGTCCACGGCGACACTCCCACACCGGGAACGTTGTTGTTGAACAAGAGGAGGCCGCCCAAGACCAGTGTCACGATCCCGGCGATGCCTGCGAACGTGATGCCGGGATGTTTGAGCTCGAGCAAGAGAAATACTGCCGAGGCGACCAGCAGTACGACCCCGACGAGCTGCACGGGCAGCATCCCAAATGCCGTGCCGGCTGCGACCAATGACAGCACGCCCAGGATCCCAGGGATCGATATCCCCGGATGCAGAAGCTCGGCGATCAACAGTCCGATACCGAGATAGAAGAACAGGAATGCGAGATCGGGCGTCAGCAGGTGATGAAAGATGTTCGAGGCGATCGGCATGGACCGCTCCTCGATCTGCGCCCCACTCGTGTGCAGGGTGATGGAGCTTCCATTCTTGGTGATCGTCTCGCCGTCGATGCGACCGAGAAGCGCAGATTGGTCGACCGCGATGAGATCGATGGCATGCAGCCGCAGCGCCTCGTCGGCACTGGCGCTGGCGGCTTGGGTCACAGCGCTGGCCGCCCAATCCGGGTTGCGGCCCTTCTGTTGGGCGAGGCTGCGGATGAATGCGGCGGCGTCGCTCTTGACCTTCTGCTCCTCGATGGCGCCGGACACCCCGACCGGACTTGCCGCGCCGACGTTGGTTCCCGGAGCCATCGCCGCGACGTCGCATGCGGTGAGGATGAACGTTCCCGCCGAAGCCGCCCGGGCTCCCTCCGGCGACACGTAGCACACCACCGGAACGGGAGAGTTGAGGATCGACTTGATGATGTCGCGCATCGAGGAATCGAGACCGCCGGGCGTGTCGATCGTGATCAGAACCGCCGACGCGCTGTCGCGGCTCGCCCCCTGTATCTGAGAGGTCAGATAGGACGCCTCGAAGGGATCGACGACGCCCTGGAGGTGAAGGGAAACAACCTCATTCGATCCGGCAGCTCGGGCGCTTGGGACGACGGCCAGGGCGATCATGAGCAGCGCCGCCATCCGCAGGGTCCGCACCCAACCATGATGCCACCGGGTCACAAACGGGCTCTTTTCGCTGCCCTTCATATCGCTAGGCGCGATGTCGGAGCAACGACACGACTTTGTCGATCAACGCCTCGGCAAGGGCTTCTTTAGTAACCAGACCAACCTCCGTTACCCCGTCGGGGGCGGCGATGACCGCCCGATTGGTCGGTACATCGAAACCGGAGTCCGAGCTCTGCACGTCGTTGGCCACGATCACGTCCGCGCCTTTGGACGCGCGCTTCTCCAGCGCAAGCTCGCCTAGACGCGCGGGGTCGTCTTCGGTCTCAGCGGCGAAACCGATCAGGATGCTGCCCGGCTTGCGCAGCTCCGGAGACCGGCCCAGCTCGGCGAGGATGTCGGGGGCTGCCACGAGGGTTACCTCCGGTGGTCCCTGTGCCTTCTTGAGCTTACGAGGGGCGCTCTTGGTGGGCGTGAAATCGGCCACCGCTGCAGCTTTGATGATGACGTCCATATCCGGCGCTGCCCCAACGACCGCGTCTCGCATCTCTCTCGTGGTCTTCACCCGGACCACATCTGCGCCTCCTGGAATGGCCACCTGGGTGGGCCCCGTCACGAGGGTCACCTTGCCCCCCCGAGCCAGCGCTTCTTTCGCGATCGAGATCCCCATCAGTCCCGACGACCGGTTGCTGATGAATCGCACCGGATCGATAGGTTCTTGGGTTCCGCCGGCGGTCACCAGCACGCGCAGGCCGTCAAGGTCATGAGCCGTCGCCAGCACCCGTGCCGCGGCCGTGACGATGTCGTCCGGCTCTGCCATCCGTCCGGCGCCCGTGTCACCCGACGACAGCGGACCCTCCTCGGGGCCGATGAATCGCACGCCGCGGCTCGCCAGCGTCGCGACGTTCTGGATGGTCGCGGGGTGCTCCCACATCTCGGTGTGCATCGCCGGTGCGATCAATATCGGACAGGACACGGTAAGGAGCGTGGCCGAAAAGAGGTCGTCGGCGAAGCCGTACGCCAGCTTGGCCAGAGAGTTCGCGGTGGCGGGAGCAACCACGGCAAGTTGTGTGCCCCGGGCAAGCTCTACATGTGGAACATCGGCGGTCTTGCCGAACAGCTCGGTCATCACGGGGTTCCCCGTCACCGCTGCGAACGTCTGTGCTCCGATGAATCTCTCGGCCGATGGGGTCATGACTACCCGCACGTCGGCGCCCAGCTGGGCCATCGCCCGCGCCAGATAGGCAGCCTTGTAAGCAGCGATGCTCCCGGTGACGCAGAGGAGGATCTTGCTGCCCTGAAGCGACGAAGTGCCGCTCTCTACACGTGCCCCGCCAGATGCGGTCGGTTCCATGTCACCACCGTCTTACTTGATGCCTTCCATGGTGCGCTCGTACGCCACCTTGCCCTCAGCGATCTCCTGAAGGGCGATCGACAGCGTCTTGGGGGCACGGTCTGCAGCGAGCGGCACCTGCGGGGGCGTGAACTCCGAGACTCCCTCGCCCAGTTGCGTGAAGTAGGAGTTGATCTGCCGGCTGCGCTTGGCCGCCAGGATCACGAGCGTGTACTTGGAGTCCACGTGCTCGAGAAGCGTTTCGATCTTTGGCTCGATCAAGTTTCAGTCCTTTCGTTACTCTTGTTCTTCCAGTATACGGACGAGTTCTTCCTGAGCCTTGTTTACGTCTGCATTGACCACGATGTGGTCGTAAAGACCCTTGTTCTTGACTTCTTCGTAGGCCGCCTTGTGCCGTTTCGAGATGGTCTCGGGGTCTTCAGTTCCTCGTCCCCGCAGCCGCAGCAGTAGGTCGTCGAACGACGGCGGCTCGATGAACACCAGCACGGCTTCGGGTCGGATCCGTTTCACCGCCAGAGCACCCTGGATGTCGAGCTCGAGGATGACGTCCTTTCCCTGAGCTACCGCCACGTCCACCGGCGCCCGTGGCGTGCCGTAGAGGTGGTCGAAGACTTCGGCCCACTCGAGGAAGCCGCCCCGGTACCGGCGGGCCATGAACTCCGGCCGGGAGATGAACTCGTAATCGACCCCCTGACGCTCGCCCGGTCTCGCGGGCCGCGTGGTAGCCGAGACCGAGAGCACCAGCTCGGGCTTCCTTTTCAGCAGACCGGCCACTACCGTGCCCTTGCCCGCTCCGGAAGGTCCGGAGATTACGAAGAGGCGGCCCCGTCCGCTGCTCCTCGACACGGCGCGGTCTAGCGCTCGCCGGACAGGTGGTTGGGATTCGGGCCGTTCGTGACCGCGCGCTTATCTACGAGAGAGCTCGCCGAGCAGGTTCTCTTTCTGCTTGGACCCCAGGCCGCGCATCCTGCGCGACTCGGAGATATCGAGGCGCTCCATCATCTTGCGTGCGCGAACCCGGCCGACGCCGGGCAGCGATTCGAGAACGGTCGAAACCTTCATCTTTCCCACGATCTCGTCGTGAGTCCTCTCGAGGAGCTCCTTAAGCGAGGTGCGCCCACTCTTCAATTGCTCCTTTAACTCCGCTCGCTTACGTCGAGCGGTCGCCGCCTTCGCAAGAGCGTCTCGCCGTTGCTCTTCGCTTAGGGGCGGTGGCAAAGGCATGCGGCGATCCTCCTATAAGAGTCGAGCTCGGTGTTGGTGGCCCCGCAACTCGTCACGGGGTGGGTCGTGGCGGATTATAGGCACGGTTCTCGCCGCCCAACCTTCGGCTTCCGGGATCGTCAAGCGAGATCCGGGCCGCGCAGAGGGGGCACTCATCGGGGGCCCAGGACTTTGCTTCCAGCGTGATCAGGGCCCTCAGAGACGCTCCCAAGGGCTGCCGCGATGGATCGACGCGATCCACGAGAGCGCCGACGCCGACCACGGTTCCCCCGGTACGCGTTGCCAGCTCCACTACCTCGGCGGCGGACCCGCCCGTGGTCACGACGTCCTCCACTACGAGCACTCTCTCGCCCGCGGAGATGTCGAACCCGCGGCGAAACCTCATCTCTCCATCGACTCGCTCGGAGAAGATCGAGCGCGCGCCTGCCGCCAGCGCCGTGGCGAAACCGAACACCACTGCCCCCACTGCGGGGGCGGCCACCACATCGAATCCCTCCGGCCACCTCGCGGCGAGCATCTCGCCAGTACGGATCGTGGCTACGGGATCCTCGAAGAGGCGGAACTTCTGCACGAACGTGTCGGAATGGCGCCCCGATGACAGACGGAAGTGGCCGCGCATCACCGCGCCGTTCGCCTGCAGGAACTCGAGCAGACCCGCTTCGGTCACGCGGTGAGATTGTGGAGGATGTCCCTCGCCGTGACCCCGGGGTCGGCGGCGTGGGTGATGAGCCGGCCCACCACGACCACATCGGCGCCGGCGTCGATGGCGGCCCGGGCCCGGGAGGTGCGCTGCTGATCGCCGGAGGGGCCCTCCTGGTGCCTGATCCCTGGGACCACAAGGATCGGCCCGCCGGCGGTGGTGGGACCGAAGCGCTCCCGGAGCAGGGCCACCTCTCTCCCCGGGCACACAAGACCGGAAACGCCGGCCTCCAGCGCCATCTCCCCCAGACGCAGAACCGTCTCCGGGATCGAGCCCTCGATCCCGAGCCGCGCCAGATCTCCTGCTTCCAGGCTCGTGAGCACGGTGACGCCCAGGATCTTCAAGCTCTCCGGCGCGGCCTTGACGGCGGCCCGGACCATATCGGGCCCTCCCAGGGCGTGGACCGTGGCGTAGCTGACACCCAGCCCACCCAGCGCGGCGATCGCACCCTCGACCTGGGAAGGGATGTCGTTCAGCTTGAGGTCACAGAACACCGGCTTGGAAGCCGCCACCTGGATGACGACGGGAGGACCCAAGGCCGCAAACGTGGTGGCGCCCACTTTGAACATGCCAACGTACGGGCGAGTCGCGTGCACCAGAGAATCGACGACCGATCCGTCGCTCGTGTCGATGGCGAGGCAGAGAGGGTTCATCCTTCGAGCTTCACCGCCCCCACAAGCTCGGTTACGTCATCGATCCCGTGACTCGTCATGTAGCGGCCGATCTCGCCGGCTACCTGGATCCCGGCGCGGGGATCCAGGAAGTTCGCGGTGCCCACGGCGACTGCACTGGCACCGGCAAGGATCAGCTCGAGCGCGTCGGTCCCAGAGCTAACGCCGCCCTGGCCGATGATGGCAACGTGGGGAAAGGCGCGATGCACCTCGTGCACCGCGCGCACGGCGATAGGACGGATCGCAGGTCCCGAGAGCCCGCCCACTGTTCCTGCCAGTCTCGGACGCCTCGTTTCGACATCGATCGCCATGCCGAAGACGGTGTTGATAAGCGATAGGCCGTCGGCTCCAGCATCGACGGCTGCGGCCGCGATCGCCGTCAGCGAGGTCACGTTCGGCGAGAGCTTCGGGAACAGAGGTTTTCGCGGCAGCGCCTTCCTGACGCTGGATACCACGGCCGCGGTTGCCTCCTCTGAGTGGGCGAACATGTTGTTGCGATCCTCGAGATTGGGGCACGAGATGTTCAGCTCGACCCCGGCGATCCCGCCGGCGCCGGTCCTGAGCTTGTCGGCCACGCGCACGAACTCCTCGACGGTGTTCCCGGCGATAGAGGCGAATACCGTCGCTTTTCGTTTCAGCAACCACGGCAGGTCGTCGGTGATGAAATGGTCAACGCCCTTGTTCTGGATGCCGATGGCGTTCAACATCCCCGATGGTGTCTCGCACATGCGCGGAGTGGGCTTGCCCTTCCACGGCACCGCCGTCATCGACTTCACGATGATCCCGCCGACCGTGCTGAGGTCGATGAAAGCGCTCCCCTCACGGCCGGCTCCGAAAGTGCCGGACGCGAGCAGAACCGGAGTCGCGAGCTCGATCGAGCCGAGCCGCGTGGTGAGCCGGGCGACCTCGTCACCGGAAGCCGCCATCAGTTACCCGGAGGCGCGTGTTCGGTGGCTATCTCCTCGGTCGCACCACGACCCCCGACGGTGCCGCTGGGCGACAGCTCGGAGGGCTGGGTGGCACCTTGGCCGGCCGCGCCGTTCCAGATCACGTTCGCGCCGTTGAAGACGGGGCCTTCCGTGCATGACCGGGCGTAAACAACGCCTTCCTCGGGATTCTCGCCTTTCTTGAGGCGGCGCCGCAACGGGATGACGCAGGTCATGCACACGCCGTAACCGCATGCCATGAGCTCTTCGACCGCGACCTGAACGGGAACCTTGTTGGCGCTGCAGACTCCCGAGACCGCTGCGAGCATCGGGTGAGGCCCGCAGGCGTAGACGACTTCGGTTCCGCATCTTTCGATGGTGTCGAGAAGGACGTCCGTGACCACCCCGCGGTCTCCGACGCTTCCATCATCGGTCATGATCCGGCATACGGATGCCAGGCGCCGGGCCTCTATCTGATTGAGCAGCAGGCCCACCTCGCGCGCACCGAGGATGAAGTCGACTCGGTGTCCTTCGTTACGCAGCTCGTCGGCAAGGAAGAAAAGAGGGGCCGCGCCGATCCCACCCCCCACCAGGAGGCAGTGAGCCCGGCGGTTGGGCAGAGCGAAGCCACGCCCCAGGGGGCCCAGGAGGTCCACGTTGGCATGCGCACGCAGCGTTGATAGGTGAGCCGAGCCCGGGCCACGGATGTCGAAGACCACTTCCAGCGTGGAGGACCAACCTCCGCGCTTATGCACCCGGCACACCGAGAAAGGCCGGCGCAGGATGCTTGCACGGTTCTCGCCGCACTTGATGTTCACGAACTGACCGGGCTTGACCGATTCACCGATCTCAGGTGTGACTATCGTGAGCGAGTGGTAGTGCTCGCCGTACTTCTTGTGCGACAGCACCTCGCCCGTCGACAGCAGGCTCATGCGTCCACCACCCTTGCAAGGTGCTCTTGGAGCGAGCGAACCTCCACCGTCCCGAGGACGGATGCCTCGATCCCCTGAACCGCGGCCGCCATGCCCGCCATCGTCGTGATACACGGCACGCCTGCGGCAACCGCAGCAGTGCGGATGAAGTACCCGTCCGAACGCGCACCCCTTCCAAACGGGGTATTGAAGACCATCTCGATCTCGCCCGAAGAGATCTTCTCGACGACGTTCTTCCGTCCGTCGACCTGGGGGCCGGACAGCTTCGGAACTATCTCGACGTCAACGCCCGCTCGCTGCAGCACCCTGCCGGTTCCCGTCGTCGCGGCAAGGTGGAAACCGAGGTCCTCGAGCCTCTTCGCCGGGAAGATCACCGATCTCTTGTCGGGATTCGATACCGAGATGAACACGGTCCCCTTGAGGGGAAGGCGCACACCGGCCGCGATCTCCGCCTTGGCGAAGGCCGCTCCGAACGAGGAGTCGATCCCCATCACTTCGCCGGTGGATCGCATCTCGGGCCCGAGGAGGGTGTCTACGCCGGGGAACCGCTCGAAAGGCATGACCGCTTCTTTTACTGCAACGTGCTCGAGGCCGTCATGGCCCAGGCGCCGGGCGGGAAGGAGCCCCTCCGCTTCCAGCTCCCTCAGGCTTGCGCCGGCGATCACGCGGGCCGCGACCTTCGCGACCGGGACCCCCGTCGCCTTGGAGGTGAACGGCACCGTGCGAGAAGCTCGAGGATTCGCCTCGAGCACGAAGACTCGCCCGTCTCGGACCGCGAACTGGATGTTGATCAACCCTCGCACCTGGAGCGCCTCGGCGAGCGCACGGGTATGCGCGATCACATCGGCGACTTCGTCATCGCCCAGCGTGAAAGGGGGGAGGGTGCACGCGGAGTCTCCAGAATGGATGCCCGCTTCCTCGATGTGCTCGAGGACTCCACCCACGTACAGCCGGGTGCCATCGAAAACCGCATCGCAATCGACCTCTATCGCGCCCTCGAGGAACCTGTCGACCAGCACGGGATATTCGGGTGACACCGCCGCCGCGGTATCCATGTAGCGATCGAGAGAGGACTCCTCGTACACGATCTCCATCGCCCGGCCTCCGAGCACGTAGGAGGGCCGTACCAGGACCGGATAGCCGATCGAGGCCGCAACGGCGCGAGCTTCGGCGGCGGAACGCGCGACTCCATTGAACGGATGGGGTAGCGAAAGATCGGCCAGCAAACCGCCGAACCGCTCGCGGTCCTCCGCACAGTCGATCGAGTCGGGTGATGTTCCGAGGATCGTTGCACCAGCCCGTTCAAGCGCGTGTGCAAGCTTCAGAGGAGTCTGTCCCCCTAGCTGAACTATCACGCCTCGCGGTCGCTCGCGCTCGATGACGTTCATGACGTCTTCGAAGTCGAGCGGCTCGAAGTAGAGGCGATCGGACGTGTCGTAGTCGGTCGAAACCGTCTCGGGGTTGCAATTGACCATGATGGTTTCGAACCCGGCATCGCGCAGGGCGAAGGCAGCGTGCACGCAGCAGTAATCGAACTCGATGCCCTGTCCGATCCGGTTGGGCCCGGATCCCAATATCAATATCTTCGGCTTGTCGCTGGTGGCGACTTCGTCCTCATCCTCATAGGTCGAGTAGTAGTAGGGCGTGGACGCCTCGAACTCGGCTGCGCAGGTGTCTACCGTTTTGAAGGTCGGAACGATCCCCAGCTGCAAACGGCGGTTGCGGACCTCCGTCTCGCTGGCGCCGAGAGCCGTGGCGAGCTGCACGTCCGAGAAGCCACAGCGCTTGGCGATGCGCAGATCCTCCTCGCTCGCAGCGCCCAACTCGCCTATCGTCTCCAGCTCACGCCGCACCTGTGCCAGGCGCGCGATCTGCTCGACGAACCACGGGTCGAGGCTGCTGAGAGACACCGCCTCCTCGACCTGCATCCCCCGGTAGAGGGCGCTTTCCAGACACCGGAGTCGCTGCTCGGTCGGGCGCGCCACCGCGCGAGCGAGGTCGGCGAGGACCACCGGTGCGTCGCCTGCGAGCCCGTGTAGATCCCGGTCGAGAGAGCGAAAGCCCTTCTGGAGCGCTTCGATGAAGGTGCGACCGAAGGCCATCACCTCGCCCACCGACTTCATCTTGGTTCCCAGTAGGTCGTCGGCGTCCTTGAATTTCTCGAAGGTCCACCGCGGGATCTTCACGACGACGTAGTCGATGGAGGGTTCGAACGAGGCGGGAGTCTTTTTGGTTATGTCGTTCGGGATCTCATCGAGCGTGTAGCCGACCGCCAGCTTGGCCGCGATCTTTGCGATGGGGAATCCCGTGGCTTTGGAGGCCAGTGCGCTGGATCGGGACACTCGCGGGTTCATCTCGATGACGACCCGGCGGCCGGTCTCTGGGTGTACTGCGAACTGGACGTTGGATCCCCCGGTTTCGACGCCGATGGCTCGCATCACCCTGGCGCCGTCGTCGCGCATCGCCTGATATTCCACGTCCGTCAGCGTCATCGCCGGAGCTACGGTGATCGAGTCTCCCGTGTGGACCCCCATCGGATCGACGTTCTCGATGGAGCACACGACCACCACGTTGTCGCTGGCGTCGCGCATCAACTCGAGCTCGAACTCCTTCCATCCCGCTATCGACTCTTCGACCAGGACCTCGCCGATAGCCGACAAGCGCACACCCTCGCTGGCGATCGCACGCAGTTCGGCCGCATCCGAAACCAAACCCGAGCCGCCTCCGCCGAGCACGTACGAGGGCCGGACCACCACCGGATAGCCGAGCTCCTCTGCCACCGCTAGAGCCTCGTCGATCGAGTAAGCGAACCTCGACCGGGGAAGATCGAGCCCCGCGGCAGTCATCGTCTCCTTGAACAGACGACGGTCTTCGGCGCGGCGGATCGATTCCGTTCCTGCACCGATGAGCTCCACCCCGTAATCCTCGAGAACGCCTGCGCCGGCGAGCTCCATCGCGACGTTGAGCGCGGTCTGACCCCCCATCGTCGGCAAACAAGCGTCGGGACGCTCCCGCTCGATGATCTTGGTCACGAATTCCGCAGTGATCGGCTCGACATAGGTAGCGTCGGCGAACTCGGGATCGGTCATGATCGTGGCCGGGTTGGAGTTGACCAAGGTGACTTCGTATCCTTCGGCGCGAAGCACTTTGCACGCTTGCACACCCGAGTAGTCGAACTCGCAAGCCTGTCCGATGACGATCGGACCCGACCCGATCACCAGTATCTTGGTGAGGTCAGTCCGTCTGGGCACCGGCATCCTCGTCGTATTGCATGATCTCGATCGTGTTCCCCGCGGGGTCCCGCGTGTAGCAGCGCCGGCGATCGGGGATCGTGCGAGCGGCGTCGATATCCGACCCCGCGGCGCGCAGATGCCGGACCGCGTCGTCGAAATCATCGACCACAACACCGAAATGCCCGGCGCGCTCCGAGGGCGCGGCCTCGATGGTCACGTGTAGCTGAACGTCCCCGGCGCGAAACCAGGCCCCCGTAGAGCTGGTGCCGTCTGGCTTCGGCAGCCGCGCCAGCCCCAGAACGTCCGAGTACCAACCGATAACGGCGCCTTCGAGATCACTCGGTGCCGCTACCGTCACGTGATCGACGGTTCGAACCCGCACAGGCGTCACCGCCGAACCCCCCTCGTCACCGACGCGTGGCTCCCTTTGCCTCCGCGCGTCGCTTGTCGCGCTCGCGCTTGCGGCGCTGGCGGTCCTTCTTCCAGCGCGTCGGCTTGCGGTCTCCTCTGCCCACGCTCGATCCCCCTTCCCCTTGTCTAGGCCGGAACCCCGAGCGCCAGATCGGCGGGCTCGAAGGTCGCGATCAATTCACGGAACTGACGAAACAGGTACCGGGAGTCGTGCGGGCCCGGTCCCGCCTCCGGGTGATACTGCACACTGAAGGCGGCTCCCTCGATCAGCAAGCCCTCGACCGTTCCGTCGTTCAGGTTTACATGGGACAGTCTTGCAGGCGTCGCATCGAGAGAGGCGCGGTCGACCGCGAAGCCATGGTTCTGGCACGTGATCTCGACCTGGTTCGAGTTGCTGAGCAGCCACCTGACGGGGTGATTGGCGCCTCGATGCCCGAACGGGAGCTTGAATGTCCTGCCGCCGGCCGCCAGAGCGAGGAGTTGATGTCCGAGGCAGATCCCGAAGATCGGGACCCTTCCGAGCAGTGTCCTCAGGGTCGCTATCCCGTATCTCACAGGCTCGGGATCGCCCGGTCCGTTGGACAGAAAGACGCCGTCATAGCCCCCGTTCAGGATGTCTGTGGCCGCCGTCGTGGCAGGCAGCACAGTCACGCGACTGCCGCTCGCGACCAGCAGATCGAGGATGTTGCGTTTGATGCCGAAGTCGAGGGCGGCGATCGACAGCACCGGTTCTCTGCTCGAACCGTTGGAGCGCGAGTCACCTTCCATGCCGGCGGCGAAACCCGTTGCTCTGCGCACACCCAGGTCCTCCCAATCGCGAACATAGGCAGTTTCAGTGGTGACCTCAGCGGCGAGGTCGCGACCCACGAGGCTGCGAGCCGCGCGGCTGCGATCCACCAGCTCGTCGGGTCCGCATCCGTCTGAGGCGATGGCTCCTCTCATCGCGCCGTGCGTCCGGATGTGGCGCGTCAACCTGCGTGTATCGATGTCGGCGATCCCGGGGATGGATCTCTCCTCGAGGTAGTCATCGAGCGACCCCGCGGCGCGCCACGATGAGAACGTCCGGGACAGGTCCCGCACTACCAGGCCTTCGGCCCACACCCGGGCCGACTGATCGTCGTGAGGGTTGACGCCGGTGTTTCCTATCTGAGGTGCGGTCATGGTGACGATCTGCCCGTGGTAGGAGGGATCGGTAAGGATCTCCTGGTAGCCGGACATACCGGTGTTGAAGCAAACCTCGCCGGTTACGGTTCCTGTCGCGCCGAATGCCGATCCCTTGAACACCGTCCCGTCTTCGAGCGCCAGCATCGCTGGGGTGCTCGAAGTCACACCAGGACCCCGTCGACAACGCCGTTCCGAACCGTCGCCCGTCCGTGAAACACGGTGTGCACCACGCGGCCGGTGAGCTTTCGTCCCCCGAACGCCGAGTTGCGGCTCCTCGAATAGAACAACGACGGGTCGACCTGCCATTTCGCGGCAGGGTCGAACACGACGATGTTCGCCGGCCGTTCGAGGGCGATCGCCCCTTGCCCATCGAGCCCGAGGATGCGAGCGGGGGCGGTGCTCAGACGATCGATCGCGTCGACGAGCCTCAGGTGCCCGGGAACGACAAGCTCGGAGAGAACGAGACCCAACGCGGTTTCGAGACCCACCATCCCGGGGGGCGCGTACGAGAACTCCCTATCCTTTTCCTCGAGCGCGTGAGGCGCGTGGTCTGTCGCTATCGCGTCGATGGTGCCGTCGACCAGCCCGGCGATAACCGCAGCCCGGTCGGACTCGCCGCGCAGCGGTGGGTTGACCTTCATGTTCGGGTCGTAGCCTTCGACGGCCGCGTCGGTCAGGGTGAAGTGGTGCGGTGTCGCTTCTGCCGTTACTGTCAGACCGTCGGCCTTTGCTCGTCGCACGAGCTCGACGGTTCCGGCGGTGGAGACGTGAAGTAGGTGTAACCGGCATCCGGTGAGCCGCGCCAGAGCGATATCCCGAGCCGCCATCAGCTCTTCCGCCGCCGCCGGGATCCCCCTCAGCCCGAGACGGATCGATCGGGGGCCTTCGTGCATCTGGCCGCCCTCGGCGAGCGATGCGTCCTCGCAATGCTCTGCGTAGATCCCACCGAATCCGCCCAGGTACTCCATAGCCCGTCTGGCAAAGAGCGCGTCCTGGACACCATGACCGTCGTCGGTGAAGAGGCGGACCTTGGCGACCGAGAATGCCATCTCTCCGAGATCGGCCATCTGTTGTCCCGCTTGCCCGCGGCTGAGGGCACCGGCGGGGGCGACCTCGACCAGTCCGGCCTCGCGTCCCAGCGCCCACACCTTCTCGACGACCGAGGCAGTGTCTGCCACCGGATCGGTGTTCGGCATCGCGCAGATCGCGGTGTAGCCGCCGGCCGTGGCTGCAGCCGATACCGATGCGATCGTTTCTTCGTCCTCGCGTCCGGGTTCTCGTACGTGCGTGTGCATATCGACGAAGCCTGGCGAGACGACAAGACCGGACGCGTCCAGTACCTCCGCTTCGCCCCTCGTGTCCAGGTTCCCGAAGGCGGCGACCTTGCCGTCGCGGATCAGGACATCGGTCACTTCATCTCTGCCGCTACCGGGATCGACGATCCGCCCCCCGGCGATCACTACGTCGCTCATTCCTCGTCCTCGTCTTCGATCCTGCCGCCGAGCATCAGGTACAGAAGACTCATCCGCACCGCGAGGCCGTTGGCCACTTGATCCAGGATGATGGCGCGGGGCGACTCCGAGACATCGGCGCCGATCTCGACGCCGCGATTCATCGGGCCGGGATGCATCACGATCGCATCCGCCTTCATCCGGGCGAGACGCCTGCGGTCGAGCCCCCAACGCGACGCGTATTCCCGCAAGCTGGGGAACAGCTGCTCGGACTGGCGCTCCTGTTGAACGCGAAGGAGATAGCAGATGTCGACGTCTTCCAGCACGGAGTCCAGGTCGTAGCTGGTCGCGGCCCCCCACGCGTCGGAGGCCGGCGGAAGCAGGGTCGGCGGACCCACCAGAGTGACCCGCGCACCCATCGTGAGAAGTCCCTTGACGTTCGAGCGCGCCACCCGCGAATGGAGTATGTCCCCAACGATGGCAACATGCAGCTCTTCGAAGTCCTTGAAGTGCTCCCTGATGGAGAAAAGATCGAGGAGCGCCTGGGTCGGATGCTCGTGCGCGCCGTCACCGGCGTTGATCACGCTTGCCCTTACCCATTGAGAAAGTTGATGCGGCGCGCCTGAGGAGGAATGCCGCACCACGATGGCATCCACGCCCATCGCCTCGAGCGTCCACGCGGTGTCCTTGAACGACTCACCCTTGGACACACTCGATTTCGAATCGGCGGCGAAGTTGATGACGTCGGCAGAGAGCCGCTTGGCTGCGAGCTCGAACGAGATCCGGGTTCTCGTCGAGGGCTCATAGAAGAGATTGCAAACCGTACGACCACGCAGCGTGGGCAGCTTCTTGATGGGCCGGTCCGTGACTTGTCTGAGCGAGTCTGCGGTGTCGAGGATCTGGGTTATGTCTGCTGCGGAGAGCTGGTCCATCGACAAGAGGTGCTTGATCATCTACTTGTACTCCCCTATGAGGACGACGTCTTCGCCGTCGATCTCTTTGACTTTCACCTTCACGACCTCGCCGGCGGCAGTGGGCAGATTCTTGCCCACGAAGTCGGCGCGGATCGGGAGCTCGCGGTGGCCTCTGTCCACCAGCACCGCCAGCCGGATAGCGCGCGGGCGTCCGAGATCGAGGAGCGCATCGAACGCAGCCCTGATCGTTCGCCCGGTATAGAGCACATCGTCGACGAGCACCACGGTCCGCCCGCCTATGTCGGCCGGGACGGTGGTGGCCTCTATCGTGCGCGGTCGTTTCAGGGACACATCGTCCCGGTAGAGGGTGACGTCGAGGGCTCCGGAAGGAAGATCCGAGCCCTCGAAAGCGGCGATCGAGGAAGCGATGCGATCGGCGAGCGGCGCTCCGCGGGTTCGGATGCCGACGATGACCAGATCATCGATGCCCTTGTTCCGCTCGACGATCTCGTGCGAGATCCGGGTCAGGGCCCGGCGGACCTCCTCGGGCTCCATGACCCTGGCCTTCTCTGCGAAGGAGGCGCCCGCCTCCTCGGCCCGCGCCACTAAAAAACGCTTCCCGTCAGGCGGGAAGCGCGGATGTTCTGCTGCAAATGTCGCTCCTTTTCGGCCTCACCGGGCCGGGTTTAAAGGTGTGACGAGCATCTTACAACGTGCGCACCCCGGGCCACGGGAACCAGCGAGGCCGGCGGCACGGTTCGGGTCCGATGAGGCGGCGCACCCTAGGCTTGCAACAATGAGCCAGCATTCAGCAGAACCGTCCCCCTTTGCGCCTCTGGAGACCGCGCCGCCCGAGCTCTCTGCCGAGATCGCGGAAGACATCCTCCGAACGGTCTTCGGTATCAGGGGGGCCGCGGCGCAGCTCGACAGCGAGCGCGATCTCAACTTCCGCATCGCCACCCCGGAAGGCAACCGCTTCGTGTTGAAGATCTCCAATCCCTCGGACGATCCTCGGGTCCTGGATATGCAGACCCGGGCGATGCTTCACATTGC
>DATAPE010000168.1:0-1719 GCA_036265345.1 Actinomycetota bacterium | reverse complement strand
ATCGCCGTCCTCGCTGCCGCGCTCACCGCGGGTCTCGTCGTCTGGCTGACGGGGCGGGGCACGGACGAGAGCGCTGCGAGCCCCCCCGGCTCTCCGAGTGTCCAGACGACAGGGACGACAACCGATTCCACGGGCAATACCGGAGCCGCAACGGGCGCGACTGAGAAAGAGGTTTCGGCGAGGCTCGATGCCGTCGTCCCGGCCCTTCTGTGGGCCGACTGTCAGACGCAGACCGTGCCCGACCCGAGTGCGCTCGAAACGGCCGTCTGCCTTCCGCCCCAGAACACCGACAAGTTCGAGCCAGATCGCTGGCAAATCTCCATGTATCCGGATGGAAAGAGCGTGAGCGCTGCCTACGAGGCTGCGCGGACTGATGCAGGAGTTGCCAAGGACTCGGGAGCGTGCTCACGCGTCACGTGGACCGGCGAGGGACCGTGGGAGCACGGGCCAGGGCAACCCGGCGGGCGCTTCTTCTGCTACTTCAGCGGCGAGAACGCCGTCATTGTGTGGACCCACCTTCGCCTCGGACAGCCTTCCCACCGGGACATCCTCGCCATTGCCACCGAGGGTGGAAGCGACCACGCCCGGCTCATCCGGTGGTGGAACCCACGCCACCACCTGATCGGCAAAGCTCAGTAAGGTGGCATGAAGAAGAGGAGCTGCCTTGGACTCTTCGAGAGTTGGCTAGAGCTTTGCTTACTCGATTCGGCAATACTCATCGGCCCCGAGGACGTCTTGAACTTCGTCCCGCGTCTGGGGACATTGCCAACAACGGTAGTCGCGTCGGGCTCCGACCAGCTTCCTCGCAGATCCGTTTGCCGCAAGGACCTGGTAGTTCTCGGTCTCGTCGTTCTGGGGGTCGCGCTAACGGGGACGCTCGCGCACTTCGCTGAGGAGGCCACCGGGGAGGCGAGATCGGCTGAGCCGCTTGGCGGCGAGGGCATCCCTTGGCCGATCCCGCCGGGGACCGGTGGCACTCCCCTAACCGGAGCTACGAGGGCCCGGTGCGCTGCGCCGATACGCCACCCGAACACGGGTCCCTGCTAGACCTGTGCCGGCTGCGACTCCCGCTCCTCGACCTCCCCCATCACCTCGGCGGCTCCCTTGTCGACGTCGAAGGTGAGCTGGACGTCGTCGTAGTCAACGCGAACGCGATCGTCCGGCTGCAGGGCCCCTCTCAGAAGCAGCCGCGAGACCTCGTTCTCGAACTCGCGCTGGATGGCACGACGCAGCGGCCGCGCGCCGAACTCCGGGTCGAAGCCGATCTCGGCCAGGTGCTCGACGGCCTCGTCCGAGAACTCGACCTCGATGTGTTGCGCGCGCAGGCGCCTCGCAACGCGGTCGAGCATCAGCCGCGTGATCTGCTTGAGCTGCTCCATCGTGAGCGCTTGGAAGACGATGATCTCGTCGATCCGGTTGATGAACTCCGGCCGGAAGCTGTGCCGGAGCACCTCCATCAGGGCCTCCTTCAGCTCGTCGAACGAGCCGCTTTCCTTCCGCGCGAAGGCCTGGATGCGATCGGCGCCGAGGTTGGACGTCATGATCAGGATCGTGTTCTTGAAGTCGATCGTCCGGCCCTGCGAATCGGTAAGCCGGCCGTCGTCCAGGATCTGGAGCAGGATGTTGAAGACGTCTGCGTGCGCCTTCTCGATCTCGTCGAATAGGAGCACCGCGTAGGGCTTGCGGCGGACCGCCTCGGTCAGCTGTCCGGCCTCCTCG
>DATAPE010000167.1:0-6546 GCA_036265345.1 Actinomycetota bacterium | reverse complement strand
GTCAACCTGGGGAGGAGGCGGTGTGGGAAGCGTCGTCGAGGTCTTTGTCGGGATCGGCATCGGGCTTGTCGGTGGGGTGCTCTCGGGCCTGTTCGGGATCGGCGGTGGGGTGATCATCGTCCCCGTGCTGGTCGCGCTGGGGTTCACTCAGCGCGAAGCCAGCGGAACCTCTCTTGCCGCGCTGTTACTGCCGGTGGGGCTCCTCGGAGTCATCGAGTACGCCCGCAGGCACGAGATCCGGTTCCACTACGGGATTGGCATCGCGATCGGGCTCCTGGCAGGCGTGCTCGCCGGCGCGGTGCTGGCGGGGCGTCTCTCTAACACGCTCCTGGAACGCCTGTTCGGTCTGTTACTAGCGATCGTGGCGTTCAAATTCATTCTTTTTCCCACGGGAGGCTAGTCCAACGGCGCCGCGGCGCGGATCGACTGCGAAACGGTAAGAGGCCCCTAGGGTCGCTCAGCGCGGGTCGGGTCGGTCCAGGCTCCAGTGGCGCACCACGGAACACAACCACTCCGGTGACGATTCCGAAGGAGTCAGCCCGAAGCGACTGATCGTGCGTTGCCCGCCTTCATGGTCGCCGTAAAGCAGGTCGACCGCGAGCCGCTCACGGTCACGGATGCGGCCGGCAAGCTGCGCGAAGCCGTTCTCGGAGGGATCGCGCAGTGCGCCCTGCCAGAATCCAATGTCGCTGGAGGGCACGTACAGGTCGCGGGTCTGGCGGCGAAAGTCGCTCGGCTCGGGATGATCATCTACGGAGACAACTGCCTCAGGATGCGGATACCAGCCGTGCAACACCGCGATGCCGCTGCCGACGTTGCGCAATGGCATCGACAGGTAAATCACCTCCTCGGTGGATTCGACTCCGCCGAGACCGCCGCGCAGCTGGGTCCAGTGACCGTCACCCCAAGTGATCTTTTGTTCGGGATCCTGCAGGCGGGCCGGTGCCAGAACAGGCCGGAGGCCGGCAAGCAATGCCCGCTCGGCGACACGAGCAGAGCGGTTCGCGGAGCGAACGGACACGAACGTCGCCACCGCCAGTACCGTCGTCCCGCCGGCGGTCGCCAACGAAGCTATCGCGGTGAGGTTGGCCATGTAAAAATCCTAGGTCACCGAACCGAGCTCACGACGTGCTCGCGCCGCTTAGGGGCGACAATCCACGTGGATCTGCGAGGGTCCAGCTGGTTCGCTGCCGTAGTCGTCGCTTAGACAAAAATGCAGAATGGGTGGCCGTCAGGGTCCGCGTAGACCCTCAGCGGCTCGTCCGCGTCGTCCGACCGGTCGAGAAGTAGCTCGCCACCTAATGCGATCACCCGCGAATGCGCGAGGTCCAGGTCGCTCTTGGTCGGCACCGTCAGATCAAAGTGCAGCTGCTGGGGTATGCGCGCCTCCGGCCATGTGGAACGAGGCAACTCCGCGACTTGCTGAAACGCGAGGGCCGGGCTGCCATCGGGCGCTTGCAGATTGAGCCAGTCTCGTCCCTCAGGATCATCCTCGCCGGGAGCGGGTGGTTCGCTCCCGGGACGGTAGACGAGGCCGAGCAGCTGGCGCCAGAACTCGGCGCTGGCTCGCGCGTTCGTAGTGTCCAAGACCACTTGCCGTAAGCGTGGGACCGGAGTTTCCTGCACGCTGCCGACACTATCAAAGCAAGCAACTGAGGCGACAGGCTCTCCCGGCCATCTCTTCCGCGTTCCTCTTGCAGTTTTGGGGTCAGTCTTCTTAGCCGGTTCGACGCTCCACCGTCATGACGACCCCTCCGTCGCTTCGGGGCTCAAGGGAGTTGACCTGATGGCCGAGCATGCGTGCTAGCGAAGGTAGATCCTCCTTGGCCGCGGGATCACGCGCCACCACCTCTAACTGGTCACCCGGAGCGATCGCCTCGAGACGACGTCGGAACTCCTCGGCCAGCCCGCTCGCGCATCCCAGATCGCCTGCGTCGAAATGATGGATCGCGCCCGCGCCCACTTTTACCCCCTTGTCATCCGTCATTACATCCTCAAATCTGCTCTTCTTTCCAACACGCGCCTTGATAACGACTGATGTTGCTACCGAATCGTGCTGCGCGGTCGGGATCAGCCTTCTCATCAGCGTGATCAGCTCTTCGGTGAACAGCGGATACTCCGCGCATTCATCGATGCCAAACGGCTGACGGCTTACGACCTGGACGTCGTCGAATCCTGCCCTCTCGAGCTTCTCGAGGTAGAGACGCTCCGTCAGGACGCCGGCCACGCAACCTGCCCAAGCAGCGGGATGGGTGAGCACCTCGGGCGGCAGTTCCTCATCTTGCATCGTCAGATCAGACATGCAGAGATCCCCACCGGAGCGCAGGACGCGGGCGATCTCTGCGAGGGCCCGGGACTTCCTCGGCGACAGATTGATTACTCCGTTGGAGATCACATGGTCGACACTTGCGTCGGGCAACGGGATCGCCTCCATCTCGCCCTCGAGCGTCTCGACGTTGGTGAGTCCCGCTTCGGCGGCGGCAGCTTCGGTGCGAGACAGCATCTCGGAAAGGAAATCGAGTCCGATCACGCGCCCATCCGGACCGGTCATGCTCGCAGCAATGATCGCGTCGATGCCTGCCCCGCAGCCGACGTCAAGGACGGTCGAGCCAGGCTCGATATCCGCATAACGAAGGTGATTGCCGACTCCGAGAGCGCGGTCGGCTGCGGATCGCGGCACGCTGGCGAGCTGCTCGCGCGAATACAACCGGGCCGCGACCGAGCTGCTGTCGGAGTCGACTGCCCGGTATGCATCACGCACCATCTCTTTGACTTCAGCCGAGTGCATCAGATCCCGATCCACGGATATCACTAAAGTTCGTCGAGATAGGAGGTCAGGCGAGTGTGTACCTCTCCCGGCAGTTCCTCGGACGCGTGACTACGCAGGAACTCTCTCAGCTCGGTGGCGAATTCCAGCTCGCCGCAGCAACGCCGGCACACTCCAAGGTGCTCTTCCAGCGCGGCTCGTTCGGGCCCGGCCACCGTTCCATCCAGAAAGCTCCACAGCTGTTTGACCGCATCCGAGCAGGTAATCATCCGATCCCTTCCTTCAGTAGTCCGTTCTGGACCGCATAGGTCCACATGCGGCTCTCGAACAACTTGCGCCCCCGATGAAGTTGTGCCAGCACCGTTCCGAGTGGTCGCTCCAATAACTTCGCTACCTCTTTCGCTGAGAACCCATCCATGTAAACGAGGACGAGGGGGACCCTGTAGATGTCCGGAAGGCTTACGAGCACCTCTCGTACATCCTCCTTGCCAAACTGATGCAGGAAGTCGAGATGCAGGGAGTCTGAGTACGGGAAAGGGTCGTCCTCGGCAATCTTCTGGTAAAGCGAGAATTCCTCGACGTCGTCGATGTTGACCTCGAGCGGCTGCCTGGAGCGAGCCCGGCCTCGGTCACGACAACAGTTAACGAGGATGCTCACCATCCACGCGGGGGCTGCGGACTCGTCGTCGAGTTGGTCGAATCGGCTGAACGCCTTGAGCAGGCACTCTTGCACCACGTCTTCTGCATCGTTCCCGGCCAGACGTCTTGCGATCGAGTAGAGCCGTGGAAGCTGTTCGAGCGCCAGCAGGCGAAATTTCTCCTTTTCATCCACGAGCGCCTCTGCTCTCATCCCTGGGGCCTCCTGAAGGCAGAATCCATATCCCTGCAGACGATATGCAGCACGAAGTTATTGCATCGTGGCCCGGAAGCAATATCCACTGGTATGGGGACGTCATATGCCTTCGAAGGCGCTCGATAGCTGAGTAGGGAACGGGGATCGGGGAGATCGGCGAACCGAACCCACCGACGGAAGGAGCAGGTGCGATGGCGAAGATCATCTTCAACTGCAGCCACGGTCAAGAGGACCCAGAGCGGGCCACCTTGCCGTTCGTTGCGGCGAACGTCGCGGCAACCGCAGGACAGGATGCGATCGTCCTATTGACGGTCGAGGGTGCATGGCTCTGCACGAAGGGCTATTCCGACTCGATCAAGAAGGATGGCTTTCCAGACCTTCAGCCGCTCATGACTGAATTCGTCGAGAACGGCGGACAGATCTGGGGCTGTGGGGCATGCACGACCCCCCGCGGGATCACAGAGGACGATCTTGTGAAGGGCGCAACGATCGTAGGAGCAGCGAAGGTCGTCGAGGAGATCGTCCAGGGAGCATCAGCCGTAGCGTTCGCATGAACCTGAAGCTCAGCCGGCAGCAGGCTTGCTCTGCTCTTTATGATGCCGAGCAGAACTCCTGACACCGAAGAAGGGAGCGCGGGCTGAGATGGCCACACCTGGGGATGCTGCACTAATGGTTCAACTCCTACGATGGGGAACCGAGCTCAAGCTGGAAGAGGCGGTCAACGCTATCTACGCCGACGACTTCGACCCTGACGAGGTCCCAGCCGCCAACCCCGCAGTGACGAGCATCCTCTTCTTCAGTGAGGGCGTCGGCACGTTGGTCAAACACGGTCTCCTTGATCGAGACCTGGTCCTCGACATGTGGGCGGTCGCAAGTGTGTGGAAAAGGCTTGAATCAGCGATTCGCCGCGAGCGGGAGCGAACCGGCGAGCCACGACTCTATGAAAACTTCGAGGCGCTCGCCTCCCCTGATCTGTAGGGGATAGGGGCCTCGCTTCTGCCTGAAGGTTAGCGAACAGATCAGGGGCCTTCATCGCTGCCTACTAGTGGGGAGCTCGCTCGGCCGCTGCCGCTAACCGGTCGGCGACGGTGGCGGCGTCGCCGCTGCCGTCGATCCGCGTCAGGCGCTTCTGGCGCTCGTACCAGGCGAGAACGGGTGGACCCTCGCGAGCCCAGACGGCGAGCCTGTGAGCGACGACGGCTTCGGTGTCGTCGACTCGATGCTCGACCGGGGCTCTCGCCCGGAGTCGCTCTGCGACCTCGTCGGCGGTCACCTCGAGCGCGACGATGAGCTGCGGGCTCGCATCCATCTCCGCGAGCATGTCGTCCAGCGCAGTGGCCTGGTCGACGGTGCGCGGGATGCCGTCGAGGACCCAACCGCCCGCCCGTGTCGCTGCTTCCAGAGGAGCCGCCAGCACGGCGATCACATCCTCGTCGGCGACCAGATCGCCGGCAGCAACTGTCGCCGCGACCCGGCGGCCGATCTGCGAGCCGTTCTCAACCTCGGTGCGCACCAAGTCACCGACCGAGACGTGGGTCGCGCCCGCCTTCGAAGCAAGGAGGCTGGCCTGGGTTCCCTTCCCGGAACCCGGAGGTCCCAGCACGATGGCCCTTACCACGTCGAAACGACGGAGTTATAGGTGTCGTAGTTGCTGGGGATGCAATCCCCTCCTCTCAGAACAGCGCGCTCGGCATGGTGACTCTTTGATGATCAAGGACCAGTCTCGACGATTTCTCAGTGGCGCGACAGCGCTTCCAAAAGGGGCCCGCTAACCTCCGGATTTGGGCTGGAGGCGGCCGGGCTCGAAACTGAATCGCAAGGGCTTCTGTGGCAGGTTGTCGTATCGGCGGGATGCCGTTCGTGGTGGGAGTAGAAAGCGGTCATCGGGACCGCGCGGAACTGAGGAGAAGTGTGGGATGACGCACTACCTGTTGACCGTGTACGGCCCCGCGGAGATGGATGAATATGGCAACTACGGCTCCAAGGAGGAGATGGAGCAGGCATTCGCCGCGACCGGCGCCTTCAATGACAAGCTTCACGCCGATGGCTACTGGGTCTTCGCCGGTGGGCTTCAGTCGGCATCGACCGCGACCGTCGTCGACGGCCAGGGTGAGACGCCGGTCACGACCGACGGCCCCTACCTCGAGACCAAGGAGGTCATGGGGGGTTTCTGGGTCATCGACGCGCCCGACCTCGACGTGGCCCCCAAGCTCGCGGCCGCGAGGTCCAAGGCGTGCCGCGGCAAGGTCGAGGTCCGTCCGTTCCACGGCCTCGCCTGAGCCGGCACGAACGACGACTGATCGATGCAGGGCGGAACGGCGGCCGTCGAGCGAGTCTTCCGTGAGGAGTACGGCCGCCTGATCGCCTCGCTCGTCCGCCGCTTCGGTGACATCGACATCGCAGAGGAGGCGGCGGGTGAGGCGCTCGTGGCCGCGTTGGAGAAGTGGCCGGAGTCCGGCGTACCTCCCAACCCCGGCGGCTGGCTCACCACCACCGCAGGCAACCGCGCGATCGATCGACTCCGCCGCGAGAAGCAGCGCGACGCGAAGCATCAGGCGGCCTTCATGTACTACGACGACACGCCCCACGAGCGCACCGGACCGGTCGAGGACGACCGGTTGCGGCTGTTGTTCACCTGCTGCCACCCGGCGCTCGCACCGGAGGCGCGGATCGCGCTGACGCTCCGCCTCCTCGGTGGGCTGACTGTGGCTGAGATCGCTCAGGCGTTCCTCGTGCCCGAGACCACGATGGCGCAGCGGATCACCCGGGCGAAGAAGAAGATCGCGGCAGCGAAGGTGCCCTACCGGGTGCCCGAGGCCGCCGACCTCCCCGAGCGGCTGCACGGCGTGCTGACGGTGCTGTTCCTGGTCTTCAACGAGGGCTACCTCGCCACCGGTGACGGCGACCCCGTCCGCGCCGAGCTCAC
>DATAPE010000166.1:0-15048 GCA_036265345.1 Actinomycetota bacterium | reverse complement strand
CTCGACGACCATGGGGACAAGATGACTGGAACTCACTGGCTTCACTCCTTGCGTGGGGCTAAGATGCAACCGTTCGGTTGCACAGGATAGAGGCGGATCTCCGATCGCGCAACCATCGAGTTGCGCCATGGAGGAGTGTGTGGAAGGCAACACAGTGGAGCGCCGGGTCGAGCTGGCGGCCGTCCCGGCGGCAGTCTGGCAGGCCCTGACCCGGGGCGCCGAGCTCTCTGCCTGGTTCGGCGCCCACGTCGACATGGAGGCCCGGCCCGGCGGTCGGGCCACGTTCCGCTGGCCCGACGGCCGGCAGCGGGACGCCCGGGTCGAGGTCTTCGATGGCGAGCGCCAGTTGCTGCTTCGGTGGCTCCCGTTTGAGCGATCCGTAGACGGCACCACCAACGTGAAGCCACCCGGCCACATCCGATTCGTGCTGGAACCCCTCGGGGACCGCACGGCGTTGACGGTGACCGAGACGCTGCTCGGGGAGGAGCGCGCCATGACGATGGCGGGCAGCGGGGACTCGCGGTCATGACCGACTGGCCCGTGGACGCGGTCTTCTCTGCGCTGTCCGATCCCACGCGGCGATCGGTGATGCGTCTGCTCAGCGAGGGCGATGCCAACGCCACGGAGATCGCAGACCAGCTGCCGGTCAGCCGGCAGGCAGTGACCAAGCATCTCTGGGCTCTCAGCGAAGCTGGACTGGTGACATCCGAGCGCGACGGCAGGGAAAAGCGTTACCACTTCACCCCGGCCCCCTTCCGCGACGCGATGTCATGGATGGCCGAAGTGGGCGCGGGCTGGGACCATCGCCTGGACGCACTCCAAAGACTTCTGCAGACCCGCCCCTAACCGGGGCATCGATCTCGGGGTCGAGGAGCTATCGAGTAGGTAGCCAGGCTCGCAGAACGGGTTAGAGGATGCGGGCGCCTAGGGCGCTGGCTATCAGCTCTACCGCGAGGTGGCCGGTCTCGTCGGCGTGGTCAAGGATGGGATTGACCTCGACCACCTCGATCGAATGCAGGATCTCGGCTTCGGCAAGGAGCTCCATCGCCAGGTGAGCTTCCCGGTAGGAGAGGCCCCCGCGGATCGGGGTCCCGACCCCCGGCGCGATCTCCGGATCGCACACGTCGAGATCGAGAGACAGATGCACGAACCCCGGCCCCCGGACAACTTCGATCGCCTCCCTCATCACCTCTGCCATCCCCCTGCGGTCGATGTCTGCCACCGTCAGGACGCGTAGCCCCTTCTCCTGGACGAGCCGCTTCTCACCGGGATCGAGGGCCCGGATACCAACGAGAGCGACCCGCGACGGATCCACCCAGGGGGGCGGAGAGAAACCCTCGAGCGAGAATCCGCATGCCCCGAGAGCCGCGGCAAGGGGCATCCCGTGCACGTTGCCCGTCGGCGATGTCTCGGGTCTGTTCAGATCACCGTGAGCATCCACCCACAGGACACCGCCATCGCCGAAAGCTTGCTTCAGTCCCGCAAGCGTCCCCATCGCGATCGAGTGATCGCCCCCGAAGATGAGCGGCAAGCGGTCGTCCTCTGCGATGGCCGCCACGCCGCGCGCGATCTGGGCGCACGTGGCCAGGATCTCAGGGAGATATCGAGCGCTCACGTCGCGCACCGAAGCTACCTCCGGCAACTCGGCCATCACGTTGCCGCAATCCACCACATCTATACCCAGGCTCTGGAGCCGCTCGGCAACACCCGCGTACCGGATGGCGCTGGGCCCCATATCGACGCCTCTGCGGGCCGCGCCCAGGTCCAGCGGAGCTCCCAGGATGGACACCTTCATTCCGTCACTCACGCTGACCATCCTCGGCCCTCGAGGCAGGCTTGGGCTCGATCTTTAGAGAAAGAACGACGGTAGTGGCAAGCACCAGAGCGATCACTATGAGAGACACGACCGTCGAGATCTCAACATGGACGGCCCCCAGCAGCATCTTCACTCCAACAAAAGCAAGGATCACGGCGAGTCCGTACTTCAAGAGATGGAAGCGGTCCACGCTCTTGGCCAAGAAGAAGTAGAGCGCGCGGAGGCCGAGGATGGCGAACATGTTCGAGGTCAAGACGAGGTAGGGCTTGGTCGTGATCGCAAGGATGGCGGGGATGGAGTCGATGGCGAAAGCGATGTCGATCAGATCGATAAAGATCAACACGATCAACAACGGCGTCAGAACCCGACGGCCGGTTTCTTCCTTTATCCAGAACTTCCCGTCGTGATACTGCGACGTGGTTGGCAATCTCTTTTGCAGGAAGCGCAGGATCGGATTGTCTTCCGGACTTACTTCCGTTTGCCCTCGCACCATCCTAAAGGCGGTGATCAACAAGAAGGCGCCGAACAAATAGACGATCCATTCGAGACTCCTTACTAGGGCGATGCCCAGCAGGATGAAGGCGCCTCGGAAGACGATCGCACCAAGGATGCCAAAAAAGAGGACCTGGTGCTGATATTTGGAGGGCACCTGAAAGTACGTGAAGATGACGACGAACACGAACATGTTGTCCACCGACAGCGAGTACTCGATCAAGTACCCAGCAAAGTATTTCCCGCCTTCGTTGCTGCCCTTCCAGATCAGAAGGAACAAACCGAAGGCGATCCCCATCGCGACCCACACTGCAAGCCACGTTCCCGCTTCCTTGGCGGTCGGCTCGTGGTCCTCTCCGTGAAAGAACCTCAGGTCGACGATCAACATGGCGACAACGAACGCTACGGCTGCAACAAATACGTACCAGGGCAACCACAACCTCCAACGTCGCTCATGTAAGGTCGCTGATGAAGAACACGCCTATCTCAAGCTCAAGGAGTCCCGCATGAACGGCCGCCGCGCAAGGATAGTGGCCGGTGCGATCGTCCTGGTGCTCCTTACAGCGGCTTGTTCGGACAAGGGCTCCGACAAGCCCCTCACCAAGGCTCAGTACATCGCAAAAGCAGACCAGATCTGCAAGGATGCGAACGAGAAGACCGCAGCCCTTGGAACTCCCAGTACGACCGACCCCCAAGCGCTCGCCAGATTCCTCACCAAGAGTGGGCGGATCATCACGGACGCGGTAGCAAAGTTGCAGCGACTGCAGCCTCCCAAGGCTGACGAACAGAAGATCCACCGGCTGGTCCAAGGTCTCCAAACCAGCGCAAGCTATTTCCCCGCGCTGATCAGAGCGGTGAAGGCGCAGGACACCCAGAAGATCCAGCAACTAGCTCAACAGCTGCAGCAGTCATCTCTGCAGGGATCACAGATCGCGCAGAGCTACGGGTTCCATGTCTGCGCACATTCGACAGGCTCCACGGCAACTCCGACGCCATAGACCCCCGTACTCGGGCCGGGACCGCCGACCGCACGAATCTCATAGGACTGGCCCTCGCCGCGGTGGGCGCGGTCGCCTTCGGGACGGTGGCGATCATCGCCAAGCTTGCGCTCCAGCGAGGAGCCGATCCGGTCCCTCTTCTTGCCTATCGCTTCGGAATCGCAGCGGTTCTGTTGCTCGTGTTCCACGCGGTTACCCATCGCTCGCTCGGGGAACGGAGAGACGCGTTGCGGTTGATGCTTCTCGGAGGGATGGGATACGCCTTCGAGTCGACGCTCTTCTTCGTCGCCCTGCAGCGCACCTCTGCTGCCGTTGTCGGGCTCGTGTTCTACAGCTATCCGTTGTGGACGACGCTGCTGGCCCTGGCCGTTGGGCTGGAGAGATACCGGCACCGGATCGGTCTGGCGCTCGTTACGGGCACGGCGGGCGTCTCGGTCATCTTCTCGCTACGCACGAGCGCGATCGCCGGCCCCCTCCTGGCGCTCGCGGCCGCGATCGCCGTGGCCCTATACCTGATCGCGGTTCAAAAGGCCTCTGACGGGATGGACGCATTCAACGTCGCACTGTGGACGGCGGCGGGAGCCGCCATCACGCTTTCGGCGATCGCCGCGGCCACACGAAGCTCGCTGCCGGGAGTCTCGCTCCCCTTCGCCAGCGCGCTCGGGCCCATAACCGCGATCGCTTTCGTGGCGCTCTACGGGTCGATCAAGCGGATCGGCTCCTCACGCTCTTCGATCGCGATGATGCTGGAACCGGTGACTACCGTGCTCCTCGCCGCGCTCTTCCTGAGTGAGGCGCTGACGTGGAGGATCGCGCTCGGCGCTTGCCTCGTCGTCGCGGCGCTGCCGCTGCTGGCGCTCGCGCCGGCGCGGCCGCTAACCGAAGAGCGAATCGATCTCCTGTAGCTCTTTGTCCTCGAGCATCACGTCGCCGCCTCCGGCGTTCTCCACCACGTGCTTGGGAGATCGGGACCCAGCGATGGCTCCAGTGACCCCGTCCTGATGCGTGACCCACGCCAGCGCCAGCTGAGCCACGGACGTACCGAGTCGCTCGGCGAGCGGACGCAGCGAATCGACCTTGTCGATGTTGGCTTCGAACTTGCCGGGCGCGTAGAGCTCTTCGTAATAGCCCATCGGGGTCTTGCCCCCGCGCCAGTCATCGTCGGTGAACTTCGTGCCCTTGTTGAAGGCGCCCGTCAGTAGACCGAAAGCTAACGGCCCGTAACAGATGATGCCGGTGCCGTTCCTCCGGCAGAACGGAAACAGATCCTCCCGGCCCTCCTGATGAAGCAAGGAGAACTGAGGCTGCAAGGAGTCGACGTGCCGGATCTTCTCGCACCGCTCGATCTCGTCCGCTTCGAAGTTCGAGAGGCCGATCCATTTCACGAGTCCGTCGTCGACAAGATCCGCCATCGCGTCCCACGTTTCTTCGAGCGGGACGCTGCCATCGGGCCAATGAAGCTGGTAGAGATCGATCACATCACGCCGGAGTCGCTTCAGACTCGCTTCGGCTCCCGCTCGCACCTGGTCGCGTGCAAACCCGCTGCCGGCCCCCCTGGGAGCGAGTTTCGTGAACACCATGACGTTGTCACGTCCGGCGAGAGCTTGGCCGACCAGCTCCTCGGAGCGGCCACCTCCGTAGACCTCGGCAGTGTCCACCCAGCTCATCCCCGCATCGATCCCTGCATGGATCGCGGCAATGGTCTGATCGTCAGGAGGATTCGGCCCCCATGCCTGGCCACCGGCTTCCCACGCACCGAAGCCGATCACCGAGATGTCCGGGCCATTCGAACCGAGCCTGTTCGTTCTCATCGGGGCAACGTTATCCGAGCTTCGAGTGGTCCCACGACACCACGTGTCCCATGGGCAAGGCGAGGCCGACGCGCTTCGAAGCCTGACGCTCGATCTCGGCTTCGGCAGGTCTCGTGGCAGCTTCTCCCGTCGCAGGCACCGAATAGCGCTGAGACAGGGCGGTCCCTATCTGGACGATCTCGTCGTGATCTTCGACGATCCGCACCTCCGCCCGAACGAGTACCCCGCGCAACTCCGTGTATTCGTCTCCACGCTCCACCAACAGCGCACAGCGAGGATCGCGTCTCAGGTTCACTGCCTTCTGGCTCTTTCCATAGGTCCACATGTGCAACTCGTCGCCGGCCGGAACGAACCACATACCCGCAGAATGTGGAAAGCCTCGCCGCCCAAGCGTCGACAGCACCGCGGTGTCGGGGACGGCCAGGAAACTGTTGATCTCGCCGGGTGACATCGAGATATCCACGCGTGCCATCTCGCTACCCTATGGCCCGAGCGCGATCTCCTGCCATCACTGCTCAGGTCCGTCGACGAGGCGTCGTAATCTCCTCAGCGTGTCCACCTTCATGCACGAGGGGTTCGCCATCGCGTTCCAGGAGCGCGGCAACGGACAGGTGTCGAGGCACAGGCCGCTCGTGCTTCTTCATGGCCTCCTTCTGCCGCGCAAGCACCAGCTCTCGCTGGCGGATTCCCTCGCAGCCCGGGGCAACCGGGTCATCCTCATGGATCTCCTCGGCCACGGAGAGAGCGACCGGCCGCCCGATCCTCGCCATTACCGGATGGAGCGCTTCGCCGAGCAGGTAGTTGGCTTGCTGGACCACCTCGAGATAGAGGAAGCCATCGTGGGCGGGACCTCCCTGGGGGCCAATGTCGCGCTCGAAGCGGCGGTGGGTTCCGGCGATCGCGTCCGCGGATTGTTCCTCGAGATGCCGGTGCTCGAAAGGGCAGCAGTGACCGCGGGAGCGGTCTTCGTCCCCCTTGCGCTCGTTTACCGCAGGCTCCAGCGGCCCGCACGCGCGGTGGCGCACCTGGCGGGCCGGATACCTCGGACGGGACGAGAGGCGGGGGCCGGGTTGTACGCCGATGTGATCCTGGAGGTTCTGGCCCAGGATCCGGCCCCCTCAGAGGCGATCGTGCGGGGACTCCTCAGCGGTGAGATCGTCCCCCACCCGAGTCTCCGCGAGAAGATCGATCTACCCGCGCTGATCCTCGGTCACGAGCATGACCTCCTTCATCCCTTCTCTGACGCAGAGGTGCTGCACAACGAGCTTCTCAACTCAGAGCTCGTTCAGGCAGGCTCCTTCTTCGAGCTTCGTTTCCCACCCAACCGGCTCTCCGCGATGGTCGCCGACTTCCTCGACAGGGCGTGGGCGTGATGCCGCGCGCAGTCTCGGACCCTTGCGTCGTCGTTATCTTCGGTGCCTCCGGGGACCTCACCAGTCGCAAACTTCTGCCCGCGCTCCACAGCCTTGACAGGCAAGACCTCATCGGCCCCGGAACCTCCATCGTCGGGACGTCGAGGACTCCGCTCTCGGATAACGGATTCAGGGACCGGATCCACGAAGGCGTGTGTTCGTATACCGGCAAGACTCCGGGGACAAGGGCGTGGTCCTCGTTCGCCAAACGCGTCCATTACGTCGCCGGCGACGCCACCGACGAAAGCGCGATCCAGGAGCTGGGACGAAAGCTCAGTGACATCGACAACGATCGCGGCACCGGTGGGAACCGTGTCTGGTACCTGGCAACCGCTCCCAGCCTGTTCTCTCCGATCGCAGATCAGATCGCCAAAGGAGGATTACTCGATACGGGAGGCTGGCAGCGCCTCGTCGTCGAGAAACCCTTCGGCTTCGATCTCGAGTCGGCACGCGCCCTGAACGCAAGTCTGGCGAACAACTACGCCGAGGATCAGATCTATCGCATCGACCACTACCTGGGAAAAGAGACCGTTCAGAACCTCCTGGTCTTCAGGTTCGCCAACGCCATCTTCGAACCGATCTGGAATCGCCGGTACATCGACCACGTTCAGATCATGGTTGCGGAAGATGACGGCATCGAAGACCGCGGCTCCTTCTACGACCAAACAGGCGCCCTTCGAGACGTCGCCCAGAACCATCTGCTTCAACTCCTATCGCTCATCGCGATGGAACCGCCCGTCGCCTGGGACGCGGACGTGATCAGGGATCAGAAGGTGCAGGCTCTAAAGGCCGTTCATCGGTGGGCGCCGAGCGACTGCCGGAGTGTCGTGGTGAGGGGACAGTACGACGGCTATCGCCGGGAAGAGGGCGTCGATCCTCGGTCGTCGACCGAGACATTCTTCGCCGCGAAGATGTACATCGACAACTGGAGATGGGCCCGGGTCCCGTTCTACCTCCGCACCGGTAAGAAGATGCCCTTCAAGACCACCGAGATCGCCATCCAATTCCAACGGGTGCCGCATCTTCTCTTTGACCAGACCGCCGTCCAGGAGTTGGATCCCAACCTCCTGGTCATCCGCATCCAGCCGGACGAAGGCATCTCGCTGACCTTCGGCACCAAGGTTCCTGGGCCTGACGTCGAAGTGCGCACCGTCGATATGGAATTCGATTACGAGACCGACTTCGGTTCCGGGACAGCCGCTGCCTACGAGAGGTTGCTGCTGGACTGCATGCTGGGCGATCCCACCCTCTTCGCCCGCTCGGACGAGATCGAGCAGGCGTGGCAGATCATGGATCCCATAGTGAGACATTGGGCCAAGGGGGGCCGGCCATCTGCCTATCCGCCCGGAACGTGGGGGCCGAAGGCGTCGGATGACCTGCTGCGCTTGGACCGCAGACGCTGGAGAAACACGTAGGGGGAATCGTCACCCCGCCTCGCGTCAACCGCCAACCTTCCCCCGGTCAGCGTGGCCCCGCCCCCGGCGTACGCGAGCTGGTGGCCGCAAACCCGTTCCCGGGAGGTAGTCATCTCGGACTACGAAAAGACACCCGCCGGAAGGATCAAGGATCGTAACGGGGATGCCGACACAAAGAGAGCAACCACCAGCGACAACGGCAAATCTGCGGCAACGCAGAGACGCAAAGTTAGGGGCCCCAACAAGGGGTAGCCCGGCTACCGAACGGGGGCAACGTGAAGCATCTCAAGAATCTCGCAATCATCTTTGCGGCAGTCAGCATCTTTGCCGCTCTTCTTCCGGTCGCGAGCGCATCAGCTTCGACGGGGGACTGGTCTTGCTATCGCTTCACGGCCGCCGAGCGGGCCTTCGCCCACAAGACCAATCAGGCTCGTGCGCAGCATGGACTGCAGAAGCTTTCCCTGGATCGACAGCTCTCCAAGACCTCTTCTCGGCACACGAGTCAGATGGTCAGCAAGAAGCTCCTGTATCACACCACCAACGCTCAGTTCTACAGCCGTGTGACCAGTTGGTCGTCGCTAGGCGAGAACGTAGGTGAGGGCGGTGGGGTCACCTCGCTTCAGCACGCGTTCATGCAATCCCCCGAGCACCGCAGGAACGTCCTCGACAAAAGCTACAGGTACCTGGGCGTGGGAGTGACCAAGAAGAACGGCGTGATGTGGGTGACGGTGCAGTTCGAAAGCTCATCCAACCCGGGCACCACACTCTCTGCACCCAGCTGCAGGAGAGTCTAAGAGCAGCGGCACCCGCCGCTAGCGGAACCTACGGCTCGGGATCGATGGCGAACAACACCTGCTGGGATCTCGCGGTCGTGTGATCGCCGTCGCTGGGGAACATGGCTACCGCCCCATAAGTGCCCGTCCCCGGATCCGGAATGGTGAACTCGATTCCGAAACGACCTGCGTCGAGATGGGTCCACACCGAGCTGACCCGCACTTTGCTTCCGTCGCTTTCATATCTCAAGACCCGCACTCTCACACTCAAGCCGGGATGCGGGGGGGCGAGCGAGCCTGACAAGTCCACGGACGCAGTTCCTGGGGGATAGTGGACGACTCCAGAGTTGTCGGGAACGCCCCCGTCCGCATGCAGCTCGATCTTGGGAGTGACCAGGACGCGCTCGAGTGTGCTCTGAGACCCCCAGACCTTTCGATCACCGTGGAACACGGCTCGGATCTTCATCTTGTTCCTCGGCGCAACGGGGAACTTGAAGCTGCCGTCTGCCTTGGTCTTCACGGTGGTCTCTTGCCATTCATGATGAGTACGCCGCGTATAGAGACGCACATGGACGAAGGGGATCGCCTTGCCGGATCGCGTCGTCAGCCGGCCTGCCAGCACCACCGACTGTGGATACGTCACGTCATTTGTTGAGGCAGCCACCGTGATGGAGGAGTCGGCTCTGCCCTTGCCTATGACCGCCGCCGTCTCCTTGCGCATCGTGGGTAGCGCTGCATACAGATAGGTCCCCGGACAGGCGGTCGAGTTCGCATCTCGATGCCCTGCGATATAGGGAAGCCAACGTTTGACCCTGCTGTCGGGACTTCGATACGTGTGCCATCCCCGGGGCTTGAGATGGTGTCGGTCGGCCTCCCACGCCAGCAGGGCGGCAAGCGAGGTCCGCATCGCGGCAGGGGGCCGGATCAACGAAAAGTTGCCCATGAGGCTGATCCCGATGCTTCCCGCGTTGAAACCCAGCACATGGGCCCCCATAACGCCGAGCCCCGTGCGGCTTTCCGAAGTGTGCGTCTCCCAGGGTGAATAGTTACGCGCCCAACGACCTTCGTAGACCGTGCCGTTGGGACCGATCACGAAGTTGTATCCGATGTCGCACCACCCACGAACCTTGGTATGGAAGTAGTAGATCGCGCGCATCGTCGCCTTGGGGTGGGGATCGAAGTTCGTGCCCGCGGTGTGATGAACGAACAGTTGCTGCACCGGATAGAAGTGCCGCTGACATCCCCCGGACGTGCTTTTGATCGATTCGTCCGCCCCCCATTCGGCACGGGTCACTATGTGTGGAGTCCTGGGGGAGGCATCGGCGATCGACGGGATCCGTTCGGTGACCCTGGGGCCATCCATCGTGTTCATGTAGTCAAGGATCACGGCTCCCATCTCGCCACCCGCAGGCACGGACGCGCGCCACTGCATCGCGGTTGCTCCGTCCACCGCCAGCACTCCGCTGTAGTGAACGTCCCCGTGGGCGAGGTCATCGGCCTCCGGCGCGAGATGCCAGCGCGACAGCCCGTCGTTGGTAAGCGAGCGATAGTGGATGGCCGAACCTTCGGTGCCGGTCCAGACGAACCCCACGTGGGTGGGGGCGAACGCGAACCGCTCCATGCTCGACGTGAAGCCAGACCCATGCCCACCGGGAAAGCGCATCGCGAGGGCTTGGGTCCGAGGGATCGAGATGACCCGTGAGGGAGATGCCCACGAGGGTACGAGGAAGCTAGCTGCAGCAGCGGCCACGATGACGAGGCGGGCCGGCCAGATCCACAACGAGCGACGAGTCACGCCCGCATCGTAGTTTTGTCTGCTCTTTTGGCAAAGGTTTGGGGCCTCTGCGCCATTTAGGCGCCTTGCCGAAAATACGGCTATCGATACTCCTATCGGAGTGTTATTAAGAGTGTGATGGAAGTCTCTCCCCCGACCGCTGCGCGCCAAGACGAAGGCTCGCCCGCTGGCACCGGTCCCGCCCGTCCGCGGTCGCGTCGCGGCTCGAGGTGGTGGCGTGCGATCCGTTTCCTCGCAGTGCTCTACGTGTTCGTAGGGGCGCTTCAGATCCTCAAGACGGGTGCGGCGGCCGGGTTAGAAGTCCTCACCGGTGGTTTCCTCTTCCACAACGCGGGCTCGACGTTGGGCCTCGGGTGGATCGGAGCCATGCTCACGCTGTCCGGCTCCACCGTCGCCGCGACCGCTCTCACTTTGCGTGCCGCGGGCTCCATAACCGAGATCCAGGGCTTCACGATGGTGACCGGGGGGCGGCTCGGAGCGGCTTTCGTCGTACTTCTCGTAGCCGTCATCTACGTCCTGCGTAAAGGCGAGGGCGAGCGCATGAAGCCCCTGTCCACAGCCGTGATGGCCCTCGTCATCACGGGTGTCATCTACGTCCCGGGTGCCGCCATCGGACTCCTCTTGCTCCACTGGGGGCCGTTCCAGCGTATCCATCTCGCCGCGCCTCATCAGTTCGGGAACCTGATCGATCTCCTGTACGGCTGGCTGCTGAACGCGATCGATGGCCTTCCGGCCCTCGTGAACTTCTTCGGAGGCCTGGTGCTTCTGATCGTCGCGTTCAAGTTGGTCGACCTATTGATGCCGGAGCTGACCGAAGAACAACTGCAGGGCTCACGCCTGAATTGGCTGCGGCACAAGTGGCCGATGTTCGCGATGGGCATCGCCTGCGTGGTCGCGACGATGTCGGTGTCGGTGGCGCTCACGATCCTCGTACCGCTTGTAGCCAAGGGGTACGTCAAGCGTGAGGACCTGATCCCCTACATCGTCGGAGCCGACCTGGGCACGCTCGTGGACAAGCTGATCGTCGCGTTCATCGTGGGCATCGGAGTGAAGAACCATGCCCTGGCGGAATCGCCCGTACGGATCATCCTCGCGGAAATCATCGGTACCGCCACGGTCGGTTTGTTCATCATGACCTTCGTCTACAAACCGTTCCGGAGCGCCATCTGGAGGTTCCAGCGTCAGATGCTCAAGAGCAAGGCCAGGCTGGCAGCCTTTACGGGATCGCTTCTCCTGATTCCATTGATCATCATCGCGGTTTCGGCGACGATGCGATGAGTCAACATCCCACCGACGACGTAACGCTCAAGATCCCGCGTCCCCTGTACGAGCAACTGAAACAGGTGATTCAGGAATCCGGATTTCACTCCGTAACGGAGTTCGCGGTGTACGTCCTGAGGGATCTGGTCTCCCATCACAGCGCCACAGGGGGTGCAGGCAAACCCTCGGTCGAAGCTCAGAAGGTTGTCTCGCCGAACGCTGCTGGTGAAGGTGAGCCACTGTCGCAACACGAGATCGAGGCGATCCGGCAACGTCTCGAGTCCCTGGGCTATCTCTAAGGCCTGCCACCTCTTACTCTGTCCGGCGATGCCCAGAACCGTTGGACTATTCGCCTGTCTGCTCCTCGTTGCCTCCGCGTGCGTGCCCGCCGCCTCTCAGACCAACAAGGTCGTTCACTACGACCCCACCAAGACGAAGATGGGCGAGATCCAACAACGGGGCCACATCGTCATCGGCATCCCCAACGATTACCGGCCGTTCGGCTTCGTCGACGGTTCGGGCCAGCCTCAAGGATTCACCACCGGCCTCGGGCGACTCGTTGCCGATGCCCTGGGAGTAAGCGCCCGGTTCATACCCCGCCCCGCGGATCAGCTGCTCGCCATGGTGGACTCCGATCAGGCCGATCTGGTCTTCCCGATGCTTCCCATCACGCAGACCGCAGCCGCCGCTCATCCGTTCTCGGATCCCTACTACCTGGCCCACCAACGGTTGCTGGTCCCGCGGGGGTCTCCCATCCAGGATGTGAGCGATCTTGGTGGCAAAACGGTCTGTTCGGCGATCGATCCGGAGGCCGAGGTCAAGCTCTCCAGGCTCGACCCGAGCGTTTCTCTCCTGCCGGTGAGCCGCGCCGGGAGCTGCGCCGGACCGCTCCGGTCGGGCCGGGTGGCCGCCGCCACCGGCCCGGATGTCGCCCTGTACGGGTTGAGATATCGCCTTACCGGCAGCGCCATCGTGGGCGGTCAGATCACTACCGAGGGCTACGGGGCAGCCGTCGGTGCCTGTAATCCCGGCCTTGCGCAATTCGCAACCCGCGTCTTCGCCGCGGCCAAGAAGGACGGCGCATGGACCACGCTCTATACGAGGTGGGTGCTCCCGGCGACCGGTACGAACATCGTCCCGGATCCTCCAAGCCTCACCGATATCGACGCATGGGACCTGTTCCCCACGCCGCCGGGCGCGCCCTCCCCGACACCGGCTGCGTGTCCCTCGCCGTGATTCAGGTAGATGCGCTCCGATCCGGCGAACGGGCGCGCGTCGCTTCGCGGGGCCACGTAGATATCCCTTAGGGCCACCTGTAGATGTTTCCGGGATTCCGGTGCGACTCGAAGTTCTCCGAGACGTACATGTTCCCGTGGTACCAAGCAACCCCGACACCGACGTATTGGAAGTGTCCAATCATGTTCGCCTGGTGTGGCGCCGAATGGCGGAACGCACGGTTCAGCTGCCGGCAACCGGTGCCGCGCCCGGTGTTGTTCCCCAGGGACGTCCAATGAGTCACCCGGTGGCCCACCGATGGGTCGTCCCAGACCGACGCGTCGTGGGCCATCTCTTTGGCATGCAAGCGTGCGACATAGCCCAATTGCTTATCGCGGGTCAATCGGTTGAGACCGTGGTGATGTCTAACCCTGTTGATCTTGCGCATGAAACACTTTTCGCCATGCTTGAAGCGGTACTTAACGCCTGCGTCTGCTTGGATCGTCACTGCCGAGGATGCGAGACAACCGAGGACCACCGCGACGACGGTGGAGCGGCGAAAGAGTGAGCGCACGACCATAGGCACGAGTCCTTTCTCGACTCACGGGGCCGCTCGGGCTCGGTGAAGCCGACCGTCGCTGGAAGGCGCCTTTACTAGCGAGTCCCCCGCGTGGTGTCCAGAGAGGTTGGCTGCAGGCCGCTGCGCGCTGGTCGCGAAGAGTGATGCGCCGCAGGTGAGAGGGGGTGAGAAATTCTCGATTCTTTATCGCACAAGCAGGTCAGGCAAACCCCCCAACAAGGGCGAACAGAGCAAGGGCGCGGATGCGACGCCTGGACAAAACTGGCCCTTTCCTTCACCGTGGATACCGTGGAGTTGAATCGGGACGGCCTGGGCAAGAGAGTCTTGGTTGTCGTCCAGGACGAGGAGAACCGCCACGCCCTCAGGCTGTTGTGTGAATCCGAGGATCTCGAGGTGGTTGGGGAAGCTCCCAATGGTGTCGAGGCGGTCCCCCTGGTACTGCGGCTTGAACCCGACTTCGTGATCCTGGACCTGATGATGCCGGAGCTGGACGGGCAGCGCACGGCTGAGGTTATGCGGGCGGTGTCGCCGGGAACCAAGTTGGTGGCCTTCTCGGTACTGCTCGATGCGGCCCCTCCATGGGCCGACGCCTACCTGAACAAAGAGCGGATCGCCGAGCTCATGCCCGTCCTGAACACGCTTATCCGTTAACCTGCTCCGCCGTGGCCAAGGATTCTTCTTTCGATGTGGTGTCCCAGGTCGACCTCCAGGAGGTACGCAACGCGGTCGACCAAGCGAAACGCGAGATCGGCCAGCGTTTCGACTTCAAGGGCACGGGCTCTGCGGTCGAGCTTTCCGAGGAGGGTGGCAGCCCCTCGATCCTGATCAAGTCCAACACCGAAGGAAAGGTGAAGGATTGCGTCAAGGTCCTCGAGGAGAAACTCGTCAAGCGCCAGGTTCCTCTAAAGTCGCTGCAGCGCGGTGACATCCAACCCGCCGCCGGCGGAACGGCACGTCAGACGCTGGCTATCAACCAGGGGATCTCTACAGATAAAGCACGGGAGATCGTGAAGTACATCAAGGATCAGAAGACGAAAGCCCAAGTGGCCATCCAGGGAGACCAAGTCCGGGTGTCGGCAAAGTCCCGCGACACGCTGCAAGACGTGATCCAGTCCCTGAGAGAGCGCGATTTCGGCATCCCCCTGCAGTTCACGAACTACCGGTAGCCATCAGGGCGCTTCCGGCGGCGCTCGCCGGCCGGGACCGCCGCCTCAGGAGATGAGGAGCGACACTCCCAGAAGATCGCTCAGCTGGGCGAGGGTTTGCTGCGGAGAGACGTGGAGCACGGCAGTCATGCCCGCCTCCTGTGCCGGTGGGAGATGGCCGGGGTGATCGTCCACGAACACGCAGCGGGCCGCGGGAACGTTAAGCCGCCGCACCGTGAGCTCGTAGATAGCGGGATCAGGCTTCCGCAGCCCGACCTCACCAGAGATGACCACCACATCGAACAATTCCCCGAAGCGCTCCTGGGGGTATCCGGC
>DATAPE010000165.1:0-53488 GCA_036265345.1 Actinomycetota bacterium | reverse complement strand
TTCGCTTCGCTCCTCGAAGGGAGGTGACTCATGACCCGGATCTGTGACTGCGGGCCCGACTGCCCGTGTGACGGTTGCTGCTAGCCGGACGTTGTAGAGGCGGAGGGGAGCCCACGGCCGGGGCGCCTCTCTGGCCCTGAACAGGGGAATAGCCGGCCCCTCCTGTGGTTGACCTATACGAAGCCGATAGACCAATCCCAGGAGGCAAAATGTCCGATATTCCCGACGTGACCGAGCAGGACTTCAACGAAACAGTTCTGGCTGCCGACATGCCCGTGGTCGTGGACTTCTGGGCGGAATGGTGCGGGCCGTGCCGGCTGGTTCACCCCGAGCTCGAGAAGCTGCAGAAGGAATACGAGGGCAAGCTCAAGGTCGTCAAGCTCAACATCGACGATGCACCTGTCGTTTCCGGTAAGTACGGCGTCATGAGCATCCCCACCATCGCTCTGTTCAAGGACGGAAGCATGCAGTCGCACGTGATAGGCGCGAGGCCGAAGGAGGCCATCATCGAAGGGCTGCGACTCGACAGCCTGATCTCAGCAACGGCGTAAAACCGCGGGGGCCCTCGCTGGCCCCCGCTAAGATGCGGGCCCGTGAGATCCGGGCCCATAGCTCAGCTCGGTTAGAGCGCATCCCTGATAAGGATGAGGTCGATGGTTCAAATCCATCTGGGCCCACACCTGTGACGCAGCACCGATAACCCGCTCGATACTTCTCGCCGTCGGCAGCTCAGCCCTCAATCCCAGGCTCGCCACGAGCGAGATCGTTCTTAAGCCTCGCAGTGTCTAGCCCCCTCAGAGATGGTGGGATCGACACACCGGTCGGATCCGAACCCACCGTCATTGGTGTTGCTTCCCGATCCCCCGTCCAGCGAGTCGTTTTCAGCATGGCCGAATAGCCTGTCATCGCCCGCGTTGCCGAAGAGCGCGTCCGGTCCACAGCTGCCATCGAGGCGGTCTGATCCCCGACCACCCCTCATGACGTTAGTGACGGCAGGGATTTCTGTGCATCCACCCTCCAGAACATCCTTACCCGTGCCGCCGGAGAAGCGGGCCGGTCCAGCCTCACCGAGATTGCTGCCCGGTACTGTGATGATCAGATCTGGCCCCCTTTTGCCCTGGAAAGTGGCCACCCCGGAGCCATCCGCAGACGTGGAACCGACGAGGTGATTGCGCCTTCCATCCCCCACCAGAAAGATCGAGTTGAGGCCGAAGGCCGTCAGGTTCTCAACCCTCGAGATTCGATCGCGGCCGAGGCCGGAGCTGGTCCCCGCGGATAGGTTCACGTAGAACGGAGCCGCCTCTCTTCTCGGGTTGTAATAGCTCGCCTCATCCCGGTCTGGCCCGCCGTTCAAGACGTCGTTTCCCTCGCTGAATCCAAGCGTGTCCTTGCCCGGTCCTCCTCGGTAGGTGTCGTTACCCGGGTCTGCGAACACCCTGGCCTCGGTATAGCTGTAGTTACCCCCTCCGCCACCCGAGTTGGCAACGCCCAGGACATCGTCCCCCTCGCCTCCGTAGATGACGTCGGCGCCGCGTCCTCCGACCCCGCTATAGTCCGCGCCCCGGCCCAGCTCAAGCATGTCCGCTCCGGGTCCGCCTTTGATCTCATCAGACCCAGGACCTGCGATCAGCCGGTCTGCCCCCGCTCCCCCTCTTATCGCATCGGAACCAGAGCCGGCCTTCACCTTGTCTGCCCCTTGCCCCCCACAGATCAGGTCCCCGCTGCCCTTTCCCACAATGGTGTCGGCGCCGGCACCGGCCGATATCACGTCGCGCCCGCTCGTTCCGAACAACGCGTCGGCTGCGTTGGTTCCGACGATCGTCGCGCGAATTCCGAAACACGTGGGCCCGGCTGCTCTTGCGGGAACCGCGGCTAGGGTCAATGTCATCGCACATATGCTCGCCAGCCCGATCGGGCGCGAGTGCTTCACCCAGCTTGAGGAACCCTTCGACGTCAGTAACATGGACCTCGCCTCGCTCTCTATCGCTCCGGCCTGAACCAGGAGCGCCGTAGTACACCGTCGCTAGAATCGCACGTGTCAAAAGAGAGCTCCAAGGAAGTTTCCGCACCATGAGTGCGCGATTTTCCATCCTCATCCTGCCCTGAGCGTTGCTCTTTCGCAGGTGGTTAAAGCAACCTACAGCCGTTCTCCGTAGGTTTCGACGGCATTGCCCACGCGCACCCTCTGAAGGGTTTCCTTGGGCAACCAATTGAGAGCGGTCACGGGATCGTCGAAATCCCAATGAGGGTAGTCCGAGCTGAACATCAGGGTCTCATCGGCGTGCACGATGTCGCAGAGAGCATGGAGGTGCTCTGCCCGCTTGGGCTCGACGAACGGCTGGGTCGTGAACCGGACATGCTCGAACACGTACTCGCTCGGCAACCGGCGGATCCAGGGAACCTCATCTCGCAGACCCTTGACGTTCTTATCCAACCGCCACAAGACGTCGGGTAGCCACGCGAAGCCTCCCTCGGTGATAACCACCTTGAGGGTGGGGAATCGCTCGAATACTCCGTGACACACAAGGCTGATCAGATTGGCTTGAAAGACCTGACTCAGTCCCGTGTGCCATTCGACGTAATAGGTAGGAGGCGCGCCCGCAAGACTGGGCGAAGTCGTAAAGATGCCTTCTCCCGAGTTGGGGTGGATAGTCACGGGCAATCCCAATTCCGCGGCAGCCTCATAGATGGGGTAGTAGTGACGCTGGCCCATGAGGATGTTGGTAAGGGGCACCAGCACCGCCACGAAACCTTCGCGAGCGCCCATCTTTCGTATCTCTTTGGCAGCTTGCGCCGGATCTTGCGGAGGCGCGACCAGGGCGGCCCGGTAACGTTCATCGATGGCGAGCCAGTGCTCCGCCAACCACTCGTTGTACGCCGATGCGATCGCAGCCGCTAGATCGGGATCAGGCATGGCCCCCAAACCCAGCACGTCGCCACCGATGAGGATCGCCCGGGCGATGTGATGAGCATCGAGAAGGTGCGAGGCTACATAAGCGCCGTCCGATGACGGCACGGAGCCGTCAGGCGGGATGGCGTCTCTCCTGAGAACACCCGCAGGGTTGAAGTAGAGAAGGTTCCTGGGGATCGAAACGGGGTCTCTGTACGAGTTCCTCGACCACGCAGGCTGCTCACCGATGCCGATGCGGTGGCGGAGGGCCCCGGACAGATAGGGAGCGAGATCCTCCATCCCCCTTCGAAGATGAGGGTGAACGTCGCAATCGATCAGACTCGGGCCACTCTCCTTCACCTGCCCGGCCTCCTGCGGCTGCATGACTTCGACCCCCCTCTCAATAGAACAGCTCCCTCCCCTCACCTGATCATTAGCTCCGGTTTGAGGTGGAAGACTTCATACAACGCCCGGCGTCACGAGAGATTCGGGGAGTAAGGGATGGAGCATCTCGCCGGTTCTGCTGAAGCACTGCGACGGGAAGGCTGTCGCGTGATCGAGGCCGAGGGCCGGCGCGTCGCAGTGCTCAGCGTGGGGGAACGGTTCTTTGCACTACGAGACCGCTGTCCTCACAAGGGAGCGTCCCTATGCGAGGGAACCGTCGGCGGAACGTTCCTACCGTCCGCCCCTCAGGAATACCTATATGGGATGGACAACAGCGTGATCCGCTGTCCTTGGCACGGATGGGAGTTCGACCTGGAGACCGGAAGGTCGCTGATGGAGCCTGACGACGTCGGAGTTCAGGTCTATCCCGTCAGCGTCGACGGTGACACCGTCATCGTTCACACCTAGGTCTTGGGGTGAAGAGCCACCCCTCTAAGGCCACCCTTTGGAAAACGAGTCGCCAGCGATCGACGGTCGCCCGGTCTAGGGGAGCTCGCAGTTAATGGCGCCCTGGGCGGTGTCGGGCTCGATGCAGGTATCGATGCCGTCACCCCCGTCGTTCGAGTTGACACCGAGGCCGCCGAACAACTGATCATTTCCCTCGTGCCCGAGCAAGACATCGTCGCCCACGCCGCCAAACATGGAGTCGTTGCCGGTGTCATTGTCCATGCCGAGGAGGTCGTTTCCATTGTTTCCTTTCAAGACATCGTCACCGTCGTCGCCCTCGATGCCATCGTTACCGCCCTGCCCCATGATCTTGTCGTTCCCCGACAGCCCAAAGATGAGGTTGGCTTTGTCGTTTCCGACCAGGACGTCGTCGAATCCGGTCCCCCGCAGGTTCTCGGTGCCGAACAAGAGGTCACTGTCAGCTCCCCGCGCGATATGCGCGCTCAGGCTCACGAACACCCCGCTGGAAGCCAACTCGTAGTCAACCTCATCGGTGCCGCTACCGCCGACGATCACACTGCGGCCCCAAACGGAATCACCAACGATGGCGTCATCCCCTCTGCCCCCGAGCAGGACGTTGTTGCCGCTGTCGCCGAAAAGAGTGTCGCTCCCACACCCCCCGTTAAGCCTGTCATTGCCCGCGCCACCAGGTTTATTGAACACATCGTCAAATGCATCGATGGTGTCTTGGCCATGGCCGCCCGACAGAAAATCATTGCCATCGTCACCGGTGAGGAAGTCGTTACCCTTGCCTCCACAGATGGCATCGTTTCCGCCGCCGCCCGCGATGGTGTCGTCACCTGCAAGTCCCACGATCACATCGTTGCCGGCAGTGCCTTGCAAAGTGTCGTTGCCCGCAGTTCCCACGATCGTGGCAGGTCTACCGAAGCAGCGCGCGACCGAAGCATGACCGGTGGAAGGCAGAAGAGCGCAGAACAAGATGCACAGCACTACGACAACGCTCTTTCTCAACGTGGCCCCCTAACATCTCGCGGATGATTGCGAGGCTAACCACGCAGAAGAATGGTGGTCAAGGGCGGTGTCCTCTTTTGTACTAGATCCTCCGTGAGGACGCGAATCTCTCCTTCAACGGTCGTTCCACTTCCGATGGAGGAGTTAACCGTCACCACGCCGCCCAACGCCTCGATCCTGTCGACCATCCCTTGCAGTCCCGTACCGTAACGAGTCCGGGCAGAGTCGAAACCGCGGCCGTCGTCTTCCACCTGGAAATGCAGAACGCCGTTCTGCTGCGACAGACGCAACCGCGCCTGCGATCCATCCGCGTACTTCGCCACGTTTTGTAATGCTTCGAGAGAGCAGAAATGAACCGCCGCTTCCACATCCTGGGAAGTAACGCCCGACGTCAGTCTCCACATAGACGGCAACCGGTGACCGCTCACCAAGCAAAGGCGGGCGGTCTCCAGACCCCCTCCCACATCGGACCGTTTCCTCCGTCGCGACCGGGTCGCCCCTATAGTCGAGCCATGCTGGCACGAGGGCTGCACCTCGGATCGAGATTGCTCTTGGCCGGTCTGCTCGTGTGGGCGGTGCGCCTCCTCTCCCACGCCAAGGTGCCCGAGCCCGAAGGACAGTGGCGCGAGGTGACGCCCAACGAGCTCGCCGCCCTATGAAGGTTCTGGTTCTGGGCGGCGCGGGCGTAGTCGGCCGGCGGGTGGCCGATGAGCTGAGCCGGCGCCCGGAGGTCGACGAGGTAGTCATCGCAGGCCGCAGGCAGGCCGAGATCGAGCACACGCTCCAGGGTTTGATCGCCGGGGGAGCCGCTGCCACTGCGGTGTTTGTGGACGTCACCGATCCCAAAGCTGTCGCGACACACGCTGCCGGCGCCGATGTTGCCGTTTCATGCGCAGGTCCATTCCTTGCTCGGGATCTCCCCGCCGCCCGGGGAGCGATCCAAGCAGGGATCCCTTACGTCTCGCTGGGTGACGATCTCAGCGGAACTCGCCAGGTACTCGATCTCAGCGAGTCCGCGCGCGCGGCCGGTGTAACCGTCGTCACCGGCTGCGGATTCAGCCCGGGGATCACGGGTCTTCTGGTCGCTCTGGCTGCTCGGGAGACCCCCGTCGTGGAGGACGTCGAGATCTCGGTAGCCATGTCTCTGTTGGACGCCAAAGGCCGGGCGACGGCGATGCACTTTCTCTCGGCCCTCGCACAGCCCGCAAGCATGGTCTTCGATCACCGGCTCGTTCAAGAGGCGGGGGCTTCTTCGCCCCGGCTTGTCTACTTCCCCGAGCCCATCGGATGGGTGGAGACGTTCCGGTGCGAGCATCCAGAGGTCGTCAGTTTGCTGGAGAGCTACCCCGAAGTCCGATCGTTGCAGTCCAGGATCGGGCTGGAGGAACGCGCCGCAATGGATCTGGCGCGCGTGGCTGCTAGCACGGGCATGGGTCGCTCGGAGACTCTCACACGAGCTCTTCTGCGGATGGGTGCGCCTCTTCGCCCGGCGCTGGAACGCGTTCCTCCCCAGGGCGCTCGTCACACCGGGATCCGAGTGGACGTCCGGGGCCACGGCAAGGGCAGGGCAACCTCAATCTCGTTCGGGATCACCGACCGCTTCGTGAAGCTTGCGGCTTTGCCCGTAGTTGAAGCCGCTATCGAGCTCGGTACTCGCAGAGCTACAAAGCCCGGTGTCCACACTCCGGATCGCGTCTTCGACGCGCCGGCATTCCTTTCATCGCTTCTCGAAGATGGACTCCGGCTTATGCGTTTGCAGCAACCACCTCTACAACTGCCTTAGATGTCCTTCTCGTCGACCGTCAGCTCGATCCCTCCCACGGTGTCGGCCGCGAAGTTGTAGAGAAACGCTATGAGTGCATTGACCAACGACCCGATGATCAAGAACGCGATGGCGAGAAGGAGCGCCCACTTCTCGACGTAGATCAGCGAGATATCCACCTTGTCCCACAGCACCATGGACTTGCCGAACTTCTCGATCGCGTCGAAGAGCCCTGCCTGTGCCAGGAGTCCATACAGCACCGCTACCAGCAGGAGCCACAGGACCGTGAAGCAGGCGTAGTAAAAAATCGACAATTTGAAGACGCTCCACACATCGACGTGCCGGATGGTTCTCTGCACGCGGCGGCCGGCGAAACGGCGCCGGGGGGACGGAGATGGACGCCGCGTTTCGACGCGCTGCTGTTCGACCGTTGAGCGCTGCGGGGCCACTGGGGCACGCCGCTGATCGAACAGTGCGGCCTCCGGAAGCATGTGGCCCCCGGAGGCCGAAGCAGCTTCGGCCTCTGCTCTCCATCCCGAAGGTCGGTCTTCTCGTGGTGGCATCTCTCTCCTGGTCGCTGGGGGCCGGCCATCTCGACATGCCCGGCAATCAGTATGCGCGAAAAGGAGCTGTTTTGGCGGTGACCTGGCTTGGTTTCCTTAAGGAAGCAGGGGTTCCTGTCCCGCGTCGTCGGATTCCCCTACGACAGGAGCGACTGCGGATACCTTCGCCCCCTCGCTGAGATTCATCACCCGAACCCCCGTGGCAGGGCGGCCCTGCCGGGAGATCGATCCCACCGGCATGCGGATCACGACACCGTCGTCGCTTATAAGGAACACCTCGTCGTCCGACCGAACCACGCTGGCCCCTACGATCTGGCCCCGCGGTCTCGTCAGTTTGGCAGCGATGACCCCTTTGCCCCCGCGGCCCTTGCGAGGAAACTCGCTGAGCTTGGTCCTCTTTCCGTAACCGAATTCGGTCACGATCAGCAGCTCTTTGTCGTCCTTCGCAACGATGTCACTGGTGACTACTTCATCATCTGGATCCAGTCTGATGCCGATCACGCCGGTGGCCGTTCGGCCCATAGAGCGCGCGTGCTTCTCCGAGAAGCGGATCGCTTTGCCCTTCTTGCTGATCAGCAGCACGTCATCGTTACCGGACGTGGGCCGTACGCGGACGACTTCGTCACCGTCCTTGAGATTCACCGCGATGATGCCTTCTTTGCGGGACGAGTCGTACTCACGGAACAATGTCTTCTTCACCATTCCGCGCTTCGTTGCGATCAAGAGATAGCGGTAACTCTCATAGTCACGCGTGTCGATAACCGCGGCAACACGGTCCTCCGGGCGCATGGCGACGACATTCACGGCCGCCGTCCCACGCGCGGTGCGATCTCGTTTGGGGATCTCGTGGGCCTTCAGACGGTACACACGCCCGCCGGTCGAGAACAGCAGGAGATAGGCATGCGCCGTCGTGGTCGTGAGGTGCTCGACGATGTCGCCTTCCTTCAGAGCCGCGCCCCTGACCCCGCGGCCCCCGCGGCCCTGTCGCCGGTAGGTATCCAATGGAACGCTCTTGATGTAGCCATCCCGGGATACGGAGATAACGAGCTCTTCGTCGGCAATCAGATCTTCGATATCGAATTCGCCTTCGTCCGGGACGATGATGGACCTGCGAGGATCGGCAAACTTCCGTTTGATCTCGCGCAGCTCGTCGGCGATGATCGCCCGTACCTTCGCTTCGTCTCGCAAGATCGCTTCGAGCTCTGCGATCGTCCGTTGCAGCTCGTCGTGCTCCTCCCGGATCTTGTCCTGCTCCAGCGCGGTCAGACGCCGAAGGGGCATGTCGAGGATGTGACTCGCTTGAATCTCGCTTAGACGGAAGCCGGCCATCAGTCCCTGCCGGGCCTCGTCGACGTCCGCCGCGTTGCGGATCAACGCCACGATCTCGTCGATGTGGTCGAGGGCGATGATTAGTCCCTCCAAGATGTGCGACCGCTCCTTGGCCTTTCGCAGCCGGAAGCGCGTGCGGCGCGTGATGACGGCCATCTGATGGTTGATGTACTCGTTGATGACCTCGGCCAGGTTCAACGTCCGAGGGACGAAGTCGACCAGGGCAACCATGTTCACGGCGAAGTTCTCCTGCAGCTGGGTCCTCTTGTAGAGCGTGTTGAGAACCACCTGGGGAACCGAATTGCGCTTCAGATCGATCACGAGACGCATGCCTTCGCGAGAGGACTCGTCACGGAGATCGGCGATGCCCTCGAGTCTCTTTTCCTTGGCGTTGACCAGCTCGGCGATCTTTTGAGCGAGGCGGGCTTTGTTGACCTGGTACGGGAGCTCGGTCACAACGATCCGCGGGTTTCCCTTGGGCCCTTCTTCGATCTCGCAAACGGCACGCATCTTTATCGATCCCCGTCCCGTCGCATAGGCGTCGCTGATCCCTTGCCTGCCGACGATCTGAGCGCCGGTGGGGAAGTCGGGGCCCTGGATGTGTCTGGTGACCGCTTTCAACATCTTTGCTTGATCCATCGCCAGCTCGGGATGCTCCAGAACATCGACCACCGCGTCGACCACTTCACCAAGATTGTGCGGCGGGATGTTGGTGGCCATACCGACAGCGATGCCGCTTGAGCCGTTCACGAGCAGATTGGGGAAGCGAGCAGGTAGCGCTATGGGTTCGGTCGTGTCGCCGTCATAGTTGGGGGTGAAATCGACGGTCTCCTCGCCGATGTCGCGCACCAACTCCATCGCAAGCCGCGATAGGCGGCACTCCGTGTAGCGCATCGCAGCCGGCGCGTCGCCGTCGATGGAACCGAAGTTGCCCTGCCCGTCGATCAGTAGATTTCGGGTAGTGAAGTCCTGCGCGAGCCTCGCGAGCGCGTCATATATGGATTGGTCACCATGGGGGTGATAGGTCTTCATGACCTCGCCAACCAGCGCCGCGCACTTGCGGTAGCGCTGATCCGGGCGCAGCCCCGATTGCAGGGCCGCGTAGAGGATCCGACGGTTCACCGGTTTGAGGCCATCACGCACGTCGGGAAGAGCACGGCTAACGATCACCGCCATCGCGTATTCGAGGAAGGAGTCCTGAACTTCGTCCTCGATGGTGATATCGGCTATCCCCGAGTCGCCGTCGTCGCCGCCACCGGGAAGCTTGTCTTGGAACGGTTCTTTGGGCATCGGCTCCAGGTCAGATATCTAGAAAACGGACGTCTTTAGCGTTGCGCTGGATGAAGCCTTTCCGTGCCTCCACGTCTTCACCCATCAGCATGGTGAAGATCTCTTCGGCAAGGGCGGCGTCTTCCATCGTCACCCGCAGCAAGGTGCGGGTCGAGGGATCGAGTGTGGTGTCCCATAGTTGCTCGGCATTCATCTCCCCCAGACCCTTGAACCGCTGGGGTTCGATCTTGGCTCCGTTGGCGGATGCCACGAAAGCTGCGAGTTGTTCGTCGTTCTTGAAGTAGTGAACCTGCCCTTTGTAAGGGACCCGGTACAAGGGTGGTTGCGCCACGAAGACGAAGCCTGAATCGATCAGCTGCGGCATGTAGCGGAAGAAGAACGTCAGAAGCAGAGTCTTGATATGCGACCCATCCTCGTCCGCGTCGGCCATCGAAATGATCTTGTGATAGCGCGCCTTGTTGATGTCGAACTCTTCTCCGATACCGGTTCCGACTGCGGTGATGATGGCCTGGATCTCTTTGTTCTCGAGGATCTTCGAGAGCCGAGCTCGCTCGACGTTGAGGATCTTGCCCCGCAGAGGAAGAACGGCTTGGAATTCTCGCTGCCGCGCGCTCTTAGCGGTGCCTCCCGCCGAATCGCCCTCGACTATCAGCAGCTCGGCCCGGTCCGGATCGCTGGTCTGGCAGTCGGCCAGCTTCCCTGGAAGCATCGACGATTCCAGCAGCGACTTACGGCGAACCAGGTCTCGCGCCTTGCGCGCTTCCAGGCGGGCCCGTTGGGCGGAGATGATCTTGTTGCAGATCGCGCGAGCATCACTCGGATGCTCCTCCATGAAGTCCGTGAACTTCTGGTTCATCGACGTCTCCACGTAAGAGCGGATCTCGGTGTTGCCCAGCTTGGTCTTTGTCTGTCCTTCGAACTGTGGCTCGCGCAGCTTCACCGAGACGATCGCGGTCAGCCCTTCGCGGCAATCTTCACCGACGAGCGGATCGTCTTTCTCTTTCAAGATTCCCTTAGCGCGCGCGTAGGACGTGACAACTCGAGTGAGCGAGCGCCGGAACCCTTCCTCGTGCATCCCGCCCTCGTGCGTATTGATGTTGTTGGCGAAGGTGAAGATCGACTCGTTGAAGGTGGTAGTCCACTGCATGGCTATCTCGAGCTCATGCTGTTCGGCCTTGGCCTCGAGATAGATCACGCGCTTGTGGACCTCTTCCTTCGACGTGTTGAGGTGCTTGACGAAGTCCACGATGCCGCCCGTATAACGGAAGGTCTCTTGCATCGCAGGCTCGATGCGGTGGTCGATCAGCCGGATCTCTAGGCCCTTGTTCAAGAACGCCATCTCGCGCAGGCTCTGCATCAAGGTTTCGAACTTGAACTCGCGTTCCTCGGTGAATATCTGGGGGTCCGGCCAGAACGAGACCGTGGTCCCCGTTCTCTTGATGGACTTTGTCGCCCGAAGCTTGGCCTGCGGCTTTCCCTGCACGTAACTCTGGGTCCACAGCTTGCCGTCACGGGCGACTTCTATCTCCAAACGCTCCGAAAGCGCATTCACCACCGATACTCCAACCCCGTGCAGGCCCCCGGACACCTGATAGCCCTTGCCTTCGAACTTCCCACCCGCATGCAGGGTCGTGAGGACTACCTCGACTGCCGTCTTTCCCTCGCCCTTAACGTTGTCGACGGGGATCCCGCGGCCGTTGTCGGTGATCTTGCATCCACCATCGGCGAGCAGCTCGACGATGATCCGGTCGCAATAGCCGGCCATGGCTTCGTCGACCGCATTGGCCACCACCTCGTACACGAGGTGGTGCAGGCCGCGGGGCCCGGTAGATCCGATGTACATACCCGGCCGCTTGCGGACGGGGTCCAGGCCTTTGAGGACCGTGATGTCCTGGGCGGTGTACCCGTTGGAGGACCGCGTGGCGGAGGTGGACGGGGTTTTCGAGGGCTTCATCCGTTCCTTATGTGCTCGCGAGACTGCTTGGTGTGATCGTCGTTACGAACCCCTCCGGGGCGCGGCGATAGACGCCGGAAACAGGTGGGTTCGTACTCTGAATAGTACCATCTACCAGGTACTTTGGCAGTTTTTTGGGGGCCGCTGGGGGCCTCTGCCTGCCCTTCTGCCGGCCCCCGAAGCCTGCCGGCCCCGCGACCACCTCAAGACGCCGAGTCGCGTCGTCGCGCCCATGCTTCGCGGGCGCGCTCGACCGCCACGTTCGGGTCCTGGACGCCACTGTCGGGCACGGGCGCGGACCCGCTGGCGGGGCCCGTCATGTCACCGGCGCCGGCGGGTCGCGGCCCACGGATCGCGCCGGGGCCGGTCCACAACCGGACCTCTTCCACGAGCTCGAGGCCCACCAGCCGGTTGACCGCCGCCTTGATCTCGTCTTTCAGATAACCGATCTCGGTCGCCCAAGCAGGCGAGTCCGCCCGCACCCGCAACACACCGCTCTTAAGCGACGACGGCTCGGCATGAGCTGCGACCGCCGGCCCCACGATCTCGGTCCACCGGGACCAGATGGCGCCGGTCTCGACCGCCGCAGGCAGCCCGAGCCGGCGGCCGGTATCGCCGAGCAGGTCCTTTATCCGGACGACCGAATCGAGGGGATCGGTCATCTGGCGACGACCTGTCCCGCGCTGACCTCGAGGGTGCGTTCGACCGCGATGCTGCCGGGAGAAACCGGTTCTGCCGATGACAGCAGCGTCTGCCCCATCGCTCCGACCGCTCCACCCAGCCACCCTCTGCGGACCGCATCGAGCTCAGAGAAGACATCGTCGAGCAACAGGATGGGTTGGTAACCGAGCGCGTCGGTCAGAAGGTCGTGCTCGGCAAGCTTCAGTGCCAGCGCCGACGTGCGCTGCTCTCCCTGCGACGCATGATTGCGAGCCTCGAGCTGCCCACCGGTCGCACCCGGCGAGATGAGTTTGATGAGCACGTCGTCGCGCTGGGGACCGACCAGAGAGATGCCGCGCTCGAATTCGCGGGGGCGCACCTCCTCGAGCTTTGCCGCCAGCCTCTCTTTCAGGATCGATTCGTCGATGGCGGCAGGGGAGCCCAAGGCGGATTCGATGATGTACTCGTCGAGCCACTCGCTCGTGTAGTTGAGCTCGAGGTCACCGCCGCCCGCCACCTCTTCATAGCGTTTGCGCGCGTGTGGCAGCAACCGGCCCAACGCCTGCAGCCGCGCCGCTGCGAGCCCGGCCCCCGTCCTGCACAAAGCCTCGTCCCAGACGTCGAGGGTCTGGCCGAGGGATACAGAGCCGCGCCGGGGGGCCGAGCGCAACAGCGCGTTCCTCTGCTTGAGGACGCGCTCCCACTCTCGCCGCTGTGCCGCGCGCGTGGGATGGAGCTTGACCACGAGGTCGTCCAAAAACCGTCTTCTGCCGTCGGGCGAACCTTTGACCAGAGAGAGCTCATCGGGCCCAAAGAACACGGTGACCACGATCTCGCTGAGAGGGCGGGTGCCGTGCAGCGGCGTTCCGTTGATGAGCGCCTTCGTTCCCCGGCCGGGCCTGATCTCGAGGTCCACCCGCAACTGTCGCTCTCCTTTCCGGACCTCTGCGTGCAACAGAGAGCGCTCGCATCCCTCCCTGATCAAGGCCGCATCCGGCGAGCGGGGGGAGCCGAGCCCGCTCAGACAGTGGATCGCCTCCAACAGGTTGGTCTTGCCTTGCGCGTTCCTGCCAACCACCAGGTTCAGTCCCGGGGCTAAGTCAACGGCAACGTGGACGTAGTTGCGGAAATCCTCCAGACCAAGCCGATCGACCTGCAACCCGTTCTAGCTCAACCTCACCGGCATCAGAAGGTAGGTGAAGGCGTCTTCGTTCGCCCCGCGCAAGATCGCAGGCTTCAGACCGTCGCCCGCCTGGATCACCAAACGCTCGCCGCGGATCGCAGCAGCTCCGTCGTTCAGGAACTGAGGATTGAAAGCGATGACAAGGGGCTCGCCCTTGTACTCAGCGTCGAGGATCTCTTGACCCTCGCCAACGTCTGGGGTGTGCGCAGAGATCTCCAACTCGGTGTCGAGGCGCAGCTTCACCGGCAAGTTGTTCTGGGCAAGGAGCCCGACGCGTTTCACAACCTCGAGCAGAGCCTCTCGATCAACCGAGAGCTCGTTGACATAACCCTGCGGGATCAGCTGACGGTACTTGGGGAACTCGCCCTCGATGAAGCGGCTGCCGATGACGGACTCGCCGGCGCTCCCGTCCGAACCACCGATCGAGAAGATGATCAGGTTCTCCTTGATCATCACGGAAGCCGCCGCGCCGCCTTGTAGGGCGCGGGCCAACTCGCCGAGCGCCCGGGCTGGCAGGATCACTTTCTTCTCCTCCGCCGGCCCTCCGCCGACTTCCACGGTGCGCACGGCCAACCGGTAGGAGTCGGTCGCGGCCAGGGTCAGAGTCCCGGCACTCATCTCCCACAGCACGCCGGTAAGCACCTGACGGCTCTCGTCGGCAGACGCACTCTTGACCACCTGGGACAGGGCTGCGGCCAGCGTCGGTCCGTCCACCTCGATCCGGAAGCCACCATCCTGATCCCGCTCTTCGATCGCGAGGGCGGGGTAGTCGTCCTGCGCCAACGACTTGACCCGGAATTGCCCGCGCCCGGAGCCGATCTCGACGTCGGCGTCACTGCCCATCAGGTTCACCTGGCCCGGAGAGAGGCTGCGGATCATCTCGCCGAAGAGTCTGCCGGGCACTATCGATGTTCCCGGCGTGTCGACGCCTGCTCGGAACACGGTTTCCATCGTTAGCTCCAGGTCGGTCGCTGCCACCGACACCCGGCCCTCTTCCGACGCATCTATCCGTATCCCGGACAGAACCGGAAGCGTCGCTCGGTTCGAGATCGCTCGTGACGCGAACTGGGCCGCCTCCAGTAGGTCGTCGCGCTCACAACGAAATTTCATCCTGGCCTCCGATCCCGAATCTTCTCACCTGCACCATAGTTGTGGGTTGCGACAGAAGGAGTGATTTGCACCACGCTTCTAAGGGTCTCTTCTATATCTTTCTTAGTCCTCGTAATAGGCAGCTGTGGACTGGGGGATAAGAGCAAGGATCCGCAGGCCACAGCCTCGGTGCGCATGTGGATGGGTTGCTGATAGCCAGCCTTCCTCGACGCGGTGTCGCGCGGGGATCTTACTGAGCGGCCACGATCTCCACCGATACGCACAGACCAGCGCCCGTTATCCACGCGCGGCCTGTTGACGGATCCTAGTGGTCAGCTCCTGGACCTGCTCGTAGGAGCTCTGCCGCTCCCGGATCTCCTCTTTGATCTTGCGATCCGCATGCACGACGGTCGAGTGGTCGCGGCCCCCGAACCGCTCGCCGATCCGGGGCAACGATAGGTCAGTCAACTCTCGGCACAGGTACATCGCGATCTGCCGCGCGTTAACCAGTGGGCGCGAGCGGTTCGGCGAACAGATCTCCTCGGGGGTAACACCGAAGTACTCGCCCGCGACCGCGATGACAAGATCTGAAGTCACCCGCGCTTCGTTGGCGTCAGGGAGCAGCGGCTGCAGGACCTGCTGAGCCATGGGCAGGGTGATTTCCGTGCGGCTGAGCGAAGCGTAGGCAGCAACCCGGATGAGTGCACCCTCAAGCTCACGGATGTTCGTCTGCACCTTGGTGGCGATCAAGGACAGAACCTCCGGGGGTATGGCGAGGCCCTCCGTTTCGGACTTCTTCTGCAGGATCGCCAGCCGCGTCTCCAGGTCGGGGGGCTGGATGTCGGTGATCAAACCCCACTCGAAGCGCGTGCGCAGGCGTTCCTCGAGGGTCGACATCTTTTTCGGGGGCCGATCCGAGGTGATGACGATCTGACTCTTGGGATGCAGCGCGTTGAACGTGTGGAAGAACTCCTCTTGCGTGCGTTCCTTTCCTTCGAGCAACTGGATGTCGTCCACCAGCAGCACGTCGGCGACGCGGTAGCGCTGGTGGAAGGAAGGGATCGTCTTCCTCTGCACCGCAACGATGAACTCGTTCATGAATTGCTCGGTGGTCACGTAGCGGATCTGCAGCCCCCGGTGGAACTGCTGAACGTAGTGCCCGATCGCGTGCAACAGGTGAGTTTTACCGAGGCCCGCTTGCCCGTAGACGAACAGCGGGTTGTACAACCCTCCACCGGGGCTTTCAGCGACGGCCAGCGCCGCCGCGTGCGCAAAGCGATTGGAGGAACCGATCACGAAGGAGTCGAAGGTGTATTTGGTGTGGAACGAGACCGGCTCGGTGCGGGGCGTTTCTGCCGGACGTTCAGCCGGGCCTTCGGGCACCGGAGCGGGTATCTCTTCCGGGTCTGCTTCGGCGGCGCCGTAGTCGGTGAGAAGGATCACGTCGAGGCTTGGATCGGTGGCCGCGCGCACCGCGTCCCGCAAGGGCTCCAGATAGCGCTCCTCGATCCACTTCTTGGCGAAGGAGCTGGGCACGCCCACCAACAGCGCCCCGCCCTCGATGCCGATGACCCTCACGTGGGAGAACCACGCCGAGAAGTTTGCGGGCGTCAGCTCGGTCCGCAACCGAGCGCAAACGTTTCGCCAGATCACCTCTTGGGAGGGGCCGGCATCACCGGCTGAGGACCTCGGATCGTCGCGCTCCAAGAGATCACTCCCACGGCCTGGTTCAGTCGTCGTTTCCACGCGCTCCCCCCTGTGACTTCTAGCAGTACCCCGACGGCCGGCCCCAGGGGGGCCCGGCCAGACAACTCGCCCGCGGGAACGAACAGCGGGGGAAGGTATTACGGGGGCCGTTTGCTTGCTTGCTCTGTCCACAACCTTATCCACACATGTGGATAAGAATCAGTATCTGCACAAGCAGCAATGAGGGAAGTGCCGCCGATCTCACAACGATGTTCGAGCCACGAAAAACGAGAGCATCGTACGCAGCGATGCCGAGGGGGCGTCAAGGGTTTCGCCGGATTCGCGTGAAGCGTTTTCGCGCATGGGCCTTTACGTGCAGAAAGAGGCTTCGGCTATACTCCGGCGACACTCCCATAAGACCCCTGCGATTTCGCGACCACGCACCGGCGAGTCACTGAGGGGCGTTTAGCCCGAGGTGTTCCGATGACGAAACGAACGTTCCAGCCCAACACGCGCCGGCGGAAGCGCAAGCACGGTTTCCGCGCCAGGATGAGCACGCGAGCGGGCCGGACCATCCTCAAGAACCGGCGGGCCAAGGGCCGCGCCCGGTTGTCCGCCTAGCCGGGCGGCAGAGGGATGAGATCTCCCGTTTCCCTATCGGGCAGGGCCCGCTTCTCCACCGTGTTCACGGAGGGCCGGCGCGCCCGCAACGACGGGATCACCGTCTGGGTCCTGCCTCGCAACGAGGGCTACCCGACCCACCTCGGTCTGGCGGTGAGCGCTCGGGCTGGAGGAGCGATACGCCGCAACCGCCTTCGCCGGCGGGTGCGCGCCCTGGTGCGAGAGGCGAGCATCCCGGCGGATGTCGTCGTCAGCGCCGGCCGCGACGCCATGGAGCTGTCCTTCCAGGAATTGGGTGTTTCTCTGAACGGCGCCCTTGCCGCTGCAGGCGGCAACCAGTGAGCTTGCCGGCCCGGATCCTGGTGGTCGCGATCGGGCTTTACCGCCGCCTGATCTCCCCTCTCTTCGGACGCCACTGCCGCTATGAACCGACTTGCTCGCGCTATGCGATGGATGCCGTGAGCCGTTACGGGGCCGCTCGGGGCGGCCTGATGGCTCTCCGACGCATCGGGCGCTGCCACCCATGGGCCCCCGGGGGCTTCGATCCGGTGCCGCTCGAGAAGGCCCCCCGCTAGACCGTGCCGCACATCCCGCTCTTCGAGCCCTTTGCGGCGGGCCTCGCCGCGATCTACGGCGTCATCGGCAGCTACGGGGTCGCCATCATCCTGCTGACCATCGTGGTCAGGGTGATCCTGCTGCCCCTGTCGATCAAACAGACCAGGTCGATGCGGGAGATGCAACGGATCCAACCCGAGGTCAAGAAGCTCCAGGCGAAGTACAAGGGCGACCGTCAGAAGCTGAACGAGATGATGATGGCGCTCTACAAGGAGCACGGCGTCAACCCGTTCGGCGGCTGTCTGCCGCTGCTGATGCAGTTCCCCGTCCTCATCGCCCTCTACCGGGTGATCAGGGCCCCTCTTGCCTACCTCGGATACACCAACCTCAGCACCGTTCAAACTGCTACGCACTGGGTGGTTAATCACTCGGCTCAAGGGATCTTCTCGGTGGCCCAGGGATCGGCGCTCGCCAAGGGCCTCCAGCAGATGCCCATCCAGGTCAACAAGTTCCTCGGGCTACGCCTCGACTGCGGGGCCTCCTACGCTCTGACGGGCCAGCGCAGCCCCACTCTGCCAGATCAGCAGTACGCGGTGTGCGGCCACGGAGTCGTGTCGGCGCTGCCGTATCTCGTCCTCGTGCTCCTCATGGGCATCACCACCTGGTATCAGCAGAAGCAGATGACGGCCACGAAGGGCGCCGCCAGCGACCCCCAGCAGCAACAGATGCAGATGTTCACGAAGTTCATGCCCTTCCTGCTGATGGTGTTCGCGTACACGTTCCCGATCGGTGTCGTTTTCTACTGGCTGACCACCAACATCCTCACGATCCTGCAGCAGCAATTCATCCTGGGAAAGGTCACCGTCGGCCCGTTGGCGGCCACTTCATCCGGAGCCACCGACGGTACGACCAAAGGGGGCCCTGCCAAGCTCGCCAAGAAGCCGCCCCCGAAACCCGCTCCCGGCAAGGCGGTCCCGGGTAACGGAGCGCCCCCGCGGCCCGCCCGCTCTCAGGCGAACAAATCGCAGGCCAACAAGAAGAAGAAGAAGAAGTGAGCGACCTCACTCCGACCCCTGCGGAAGCGGACGGGAGCGACCGCCCCGCCGACGATCCGGCATCGTCCCCTCTCGAAGCGGCTGCGAACGGTGCCCTTGTCGCCCCCGAGCGGCTGGAAGGCCGTTCCGACCAGGACGGGTTCGCGGCCGAGCCCCCGCCGCTCGAGACCGTCGCCGCTACCGCTGAGGAATTCGTCGCCGGTCTCTTGCAGGCGGCGGAGCTGGAGGCCGAGGTGGCTTCGTCGGTGACCGATGATTCCGCGCTGGTCGAGGTGACGGGGGAGGCGATGGGAGTGCTGATAGGGCGCCGGGGACAGACGCTCGATGCGGTCCAGGAGCTGACCCGGACCGCGGTGCAGCACCGCCTGAAGGCCCGGGTGAGGGTCCTGGTCGACATCGAGGGCTATCGCGCCCGCCGGCAGGCGTCTCTCGCCGACTACGCCACCGCGATGGCCGAGAGGGCCAAGGCGCGAGGGACCGAGATAGAGCTCGAGCCGATGAGCGCCTATGAGCGCAAGATCGTCCACACCGCAGTGGCGGAGGTGCCGGGGGCCAGCAGCTATTCGGAGGGCGAAGAGCCACAGCGCAAGGTCATCATCCGGGGCGAGGAGTAACTCCGGCTCCCGCAACCGTGGACATTCCTGCAGGTCAGAGCCTGTAAATCGGGGAACATGGTCACTCCCGAGGGTATGGAAAGCAGGTTGGACCTCTACCTCTCCCTGGTCTCCCGGTGGGCCCCGAGGCTCGACCTCGTCGCCCCCCGCGACCTGAGCCGTTTCCGCGCCCGCCACATCCACGACTGCCTGCGCCTGCTGCCGTTGTCCGATGCCGTCGTTCCGGGAGCGGCGGTTGACGTCGGATCGGGAGCAGGGCTACCGGGGATCGTGCTAGCGGTGGCCCGCCCAGGGCGGCCGTGGCGGCTCCTGGAGCCGAGGTCGAAGCGGGCCGGCTTCCTGGAGGAGGTCGTGCGCGAGCTTGGCCTCGACAACGTGGAGGTCCACCCCGTCACGGCCGAAGACGCAGCGAGGGACCCCGTCCTCCGCCGCGCCCATGTGTTGGCGGTGGCGAGAGCTGTGGCCCCCCCAGACCGGAGCTTCGAGCTCCTGGCGCCGCTGACCGCGCCGGGGGGCACGGCCGCGGTGTTCGCGGGAAAAACCGCCGAAATCCCGCCGGGCGCGAAAGAATGGGGCCGCGGCATCTTTATCCGTGTGGCGCCGGAGGTCACGAGTTAGATGGCATTGCCTGGCATCCAAAAATGGCAGATATTGGAACGAAGACCACCTCGGGTAGACGGCTGGCTGGTGTGCGTGGCGAATCAGAAGGGCGGGGTGGGAAAGACCACCACGACCCTCAACCTCGGTGCGGCGCTTGCGGCCCGCGGCCGCCGCGTCCTGGTGGTCGATATCGATCCCCAGGCCAACGCCACTACCGGCCTTGGGCTCGACCACCGTGCGGGTGGGAAGTCGACTTACGACCTCATCATGCAGGAGGCCTCCTTGCCCGAAGTGGTTGTTCCCACTCCGGTCTCCGGACTGCAGTGCGCGCCCGCGTCGGTCGATCTCGCCGGGGCGGAGATCGAGCTCGTCACCGCTCTAGCCCGGGAGCACAGGCTCCAGGAGTGCCTGGTGGAGGCAGCCGGCACCTTCGACGTCGTCTTCATCGATTGCCCCCCGTCGCTGGGCTTGCTGACGATCAATGCGATGGTTGCTGCCGACGACCTCGTCGTACCGGTTCAATGTGAGTACTACGCGCTGGAGGGCCTGGGCCAGCTCGTGGGGAACGCCGAGCGGGTGAGGAAGTCTTTGAATCGCGAGCTGCGGATCGCGGGGATCCTCCTCACGATGTACGACGCCCGTACGAACCTTTCCCCCGAGGTCGCAGAAGAGGTGCGCAAGCACTTCGGACCGATCGTCTACGACACCGTGATACCTCGCAGCATCAAGTTGTCCGAGGCCCCGTCGTTCGGAGAACCGGCAGTGACCCTCGATCCCTCATCCCGCGGGGCGCGCTCCTACCTCGCGCTGGCAGACGAGATCGCTTCGACGCGGGACGGGTCCCAGACGGAGGGGGCACCATCGCCAACCAGCGTCTCCGTGCCGGGGCCCGGGGGGCGCGGGTATGGAGTCGCCACCCCGATCCCGCCAGGGATCGAACGAGCGTGGCCCCCGCTTCAGCCCTGGACGGGGACGGGTTGAAGCGATCCGGTTTGGGACGCGGCCTGGACGCCCTGCTGCCCCCATCGGACCGGGCGTCCACAGGAGACAGCGCCACGCCGGTCAGGGACGTAACGCTCGACGAGATCGAGCCCAACAGCCGGCAACCGCGGCGCACATTCGACGAGGACACCATCGCCGAGCTGGCCACGTCGATCGCTCAGCTGGGGCTTCTTCAGCCTGTGATCGTGCGTCCCTCTCCGCGCGGGTACGAGCTGGTGGCCGGGGAACGCCGGTGGCGCGCCGCTCGCCGAGCCGGTCTCAGCCGGGTGCCTGCGGTCGTGATCGAAACCGACGACCGTGGGGCACTCGAGCGAGCTCTGGTCGAGAACCTCCACCGGGCCGACCTGAACGCCATCGAGGAGGCGGCCGCGTACCAGCAGCTGATCGACGACGGAGGACTGACGCAGGAAGCACTCGGCGAGCGACTGGGCCGCAACCGCGTCACGATCACGAACCGGCTCAGGCTGCTGGATCTCCCCGTGTCGGTGCAGTCTCTGGTGGCCGCCCGGCGTCTTACCCCCGCGCACGGCAAGGCGCTTCTAGCCCTGGAAGGGAACCCATTTCTCGAGCGGGTGGCTCGACGCGCCGCCGACGAGGACTGGTCAGTGCGCGAGACCGCAGCTCAGGTGCAGCGTTATCAGGCCCTCGTCGCCGGCGCCCGCTCCTCATCAGGGGGCGGCCGACAGCTGCCGGCCGCGGCCACCGAGGCGCAACGCGCGCTAAGCGACGGCCTCCAGACCAGGGTCCGGGTCGAGATGGGCACGCGGAAGGGAAGGATCGTTGTCGACTTCGTATCCCTAGAGGAATTGGAGCGGCTACAGGGCGTGATGCTTGCGGGCGCGCCACCGTCGGCGGCGCGGGTGTCGCCGGACTAGGAGCGCGCCTCGTAGTACTTCCGAGCCGCCGCCAGAACGGCGTCGGCGACCGCGGCGCGGAAATCGGGATCCTCGAGTCTCTTGGCTTCGTCGGGGTTCGTGATGAACGCGGGCTCGATGAGAACGGCAGGCATCCGAGTCTCTCTCAAGATGGGGTAGGAGCGCCCGTGGCTTCTGCAGTCACGCAAGCCCAGACCGGTCAACTCGCCCTGGATGGCATCGGCGAGCGCTTCGCCGGCCCGCGACGCCCGGAAGTAATACGTGGACGCTCCTTCGGCTTGCGGCTCCGGATTCGTGTTGAGGTGCAGCGACAGGAACAGGTCGGCATCGATCGCGTTGGCGCGCCGGGCGCGCTCGGCGCTTTCGGGGCCTTCGGCTTCGTTGCGGCTGAGCCGGACCCTTGCCCCCGCCCCCGCGAGCCTCGCCGCCAACCGCTGGCCGATGTCCCAGCAGATGTCGCTCTCGGACAGCCTTCCCTCAGGCTGCTCGCCGGCGTCGGTCCCTCCGTGGCCGGGGTCGACCACTATCAGGGTGGAGTGAAGTCCGCTGCTTTCTGCCCGCTTCAGCTCTTCCCGCAGGTCGGCGGTCACGCCGGGCCGTTCGACCCGAAGCCCCACCAGAGCCGCGTGGCTGCGGGGCCCGAAGATGCCGTCTTCCTGAACCCCGTACTCCTTCTGGAAGGCTCGCACTGCAGCGTCTGCACTCTTGCCGAAGATGCCGTCGTCCCGTCCCGCGTCGAAGCCGAGGGCGTTCAGCCGGGCCTGCAATGTGGCGACATCGTCTCCCCTGATCGCAGGCTGTTTCAGATAGAGCACGCGGTCGCCCAACCTCCACGACGCCTCGACGAGCTCCAACCAGGTGTCGGGGCCGACCACACCGTCCGCCAAGATCCCCCGCCGCTGTTGGAAGGCGCGAACCGCCTGCTTGGTACTGGGGCCGAAGGCTCCCCATTCGTCATCCAATTCGATCCCGAGGGCGCGCAGCCGTGCCTGCACGTCGGCGGCCTCGGGGGAGCGGTCGCCTTCTCGGATCAGGCGGTTCAAGGCTGGTCCGCCGCGGAGGCGCGTCCGGAAGCCACCGTGAACGAGCTATTGGTTTGCCCTGGAAATAGTCGACATGAGGAACGCATCGGCGCGAGCGTACGAGCTACAGGCGGTTCGCTTCCAGATAGCGTTCGGCGTCCATGGCAGCCATGCATCCCATACCGGCTGCAGTGATCGCCTGCCGGTAGCGGGAATCGACCACGTCGCCCGCCGCGAAGACGCCGGGGACCGAGGTTTCGGTGCCGGCCCCGTCGACCACTATGTAGCCCCCCGACAGCTCGAGCTGGCCCTCGAATAGGGACGTGTTCGGATTGTGCCCGATGGCCACGAACACCCCGCCCGCCGGGACGTCGGCTTCGTCCCCGGTCTTGAGGTTCTTCAGCCGGGCGCCTGCGACCTTGCCGTTGCCGTAGATGTGGTCGACCGTCGAATCCCAGATGAAATCGATCTTGGGGTTCTCGAAGGCGCGATCCTGAAGGATCTTCGATGCGCGCAAGGTGTCGCGCCGGTGTACGATCGTGACCTTGGAAGCGAACTTGGTGAGGAAGATCGCCTCTTCCACCGCCGAGTCCCCGCCACCGACCATGACCAGCTCCTGGTCTCTGAAGAAGAAGCCGTCGCAGGTGGCGCAGGTCGAGACGCCATGACCCAGAAGCTCGCGCTCGCCGGGGACGTTCAGCATCTTGGCGGAAGCTCCGGTCGAGATGATGACGGAATGGGCCCTCCATGTGTCGCTGCTGGTGGAAACCACGAAGGGACGAGTGGAGAGGTCGACCGAGGTGACGTCTTCGGCCATGAGGTCGGCCCCGAAGCGTCCCGCCTGCTTGCGCATGCGCTCCATGAGCTCCGGCCCCAGGATCCCGTCGGCGAAGCCCGGGTAGTTCTCCACATCGGTGGTCAGCATCAGCTGGCCCCCGGCCTCGAGGCCCTCCAGCACCAGGGGGGAAAGGTCCGCCCGGGCCGCATAGACCGCCGCGGTCAGGCCCGCCGGCCCCGAGCCGACGATGACTACCTTCTTAACGTCGCCTTCATCCACGTCTCTCATACCTTAGTCAACGGAACCCCGGAGGCTTTGATTCCGCAGCCTTTCCCGAGTCAGCGGGCGATGGCCACGCCTCTTTCGGTCACCGCGTGGCTGCACGACCCTAGAGGCCACGCCACGACCATCAGACGCGTCAGTGGTCCTCCGGGGGAGCTCGAGGAGGCAAAGGCCAGCGCCAATACGGGGGCCTTGTCAAGGGTGGTGCGACTCCCGAGCAAGGGGATGGCAGTCCCGCCGGACGTCTCTAGGAAGTGGTCCCCGCACTGCCGGAGTTGAGCCCGGTGTTGCAAGGGAGCCAGATGGACCAGCCGGCGGAGGAAGCCGGGGGCGAGTTGCTCGATCTGGGATCCGCTGTAGGCGCGGGCGAACGCGGTCGCCAACGACGCGGCTTGCGTCTGCACCTGGTCGATATCGGCCAGCTGACCCGCTCGGAACGCCGGGAGGGGAACCGACTCCACGCCCCCGGGCTTTGCGCCCGGGCCCGAGCGTGCCGGTTGCGCGCCGTTGACCTGGCCCTTCGCCGAGGCGGCGGACGGGGAGTTTTGGCTCGTACCCACGTGCTGGAACAGGATGACGCCGCTCAGCACGAGCAGGATGGCCGCGGCAGCACTCAATGCCGGCGCGAAGCGCCGCAGTCGCCGACTGGCGATATCGACCGGGCCCGACGGCTGGCCCTCCCTGCCAGGCGGGCGCCGGGCAGCGGAGCCTCCTGGTGCGGGGACCGGCGTCAGCCGCGACGGGGCGGTGATCGGGGGGCGGGTGGCTGCGGCCACTCCGGCATGCAGGGCCGCCCGCTCGGCTTCGGTCAATGGGTCGACGGGGGCCAGGAGCATCTCCAGTCCCGCGCGCTCGACCTGACACTGCCGGCAGTCCTGCAGATGGCGGGCTATGGCGGGCGCGTCCTCGCCTGCATCGCCGGCGACGTAGGCGCGCAGGAGCCGTGAACAGGTGTCGTGATCCATAGGAGAAGTCATTACTGGTCCTTAGACGTCTCGGGCCGGTACGAGGGTTCCAACAGTTCGGCAAGCCGTCTTCGTCCTCGGCTGATACGCGATTTGACGGTGCCGAGACTCACTTTGGTGAGGGTGGCGATCTCCTCGTACGGGATGCTACCCAGGTCGTGCATCACCACAGCTTCCCGGTACTCGGCCGGCAGGGCGGCGAGGGCGCCGGCGACGTCCGACCGGATCCCGGCTGCCTCCTCCATCGCGGTGGCTCCGGAAGAGCCAAGCTCCTGGGTCAGATCTGGGCGTGCCTCCACGGTGGGGCGTCTCTTCCTGATCACGTCGTAGGCAGCGTTCATCCCGATGCGGTAAAGCCAGGTGCTGAAAGCCGAATCTCCGCGGAATGACTTCGCTCGCTTGAACAACGAGATGAACGCCTCCTGCGTGGCGTCCAGGGCTTCGCTCCGATCGCCCGTGATCCGGTAGGCCACCGCGAAGACCCGGTCCTCATGGCGCCGCATGAGCTCGGAGAACGCGTCCTCGTCCCCGTCGACGAAGCGGCGCAGAAGGTCTTCATCCGGCGCCTGGCCAATCTCCCTATCGAACCGGTCCATGGCTTCGAGGGGCCTCTCAGCTCGAGGGGCCGAAGAATCTGACCTCGTTCAAGTAAGCAGTGCCGGCACCCCCGCCCGGCAGCGATGTGATCCATACCAGCCAGTACCGATCGGTGGTGGACCCGAAGACGACATCCTGTGAGCCCGAGGCACCTGCAACCGTCTCGATGACATCGAACGATGTTTCTGAAGCGCCGGGACTATTGCCGGCCCGGAGCTCGAACGAATAGCCGGGCGTCTGCGAGGCGATCTGAACTCGATCAACCGAAGCGTTTGAGCCGAGGTCGAAGAGGAGTCCCACGCCGGGCTTCTGGCCCTGAAGCGGCGATTTGTAGTCCTCGGTATGCCACCCCGTTGCGGGGTTGCCGTCATGCACTTCATCCACCAGCTCGGGGTGCTCCCTTCCATCACCCTCGGGATCGAACGATCTCACGCTCGAGATCGCGATCGCTTTGCCCCCCGGATTCCCGCCTCCCCCGCTGGGCCCCGTTGTAGGACCGCGGCCGGGGTTGCGATTGTTGCTCCCGATCACCGACGGCAGGTACAGCGCGAGAGCGACGACCGCCACTACCGCCAGCACCACGGGTATCAGCCAGCGGAACGCGGCCAGAGACGAAGTGCTCTGCGCGGGCTGCTCGGAGGCCGGGGCCCGCGACCTGTCTATGGTTCTCATCTCAGTGGTACGGCCCCCCGCACCGGAGCGTTGTAGGGCTAAGCGCATCTCAGCAGCCGAAGAGAAGCGATCTTCGGGCTGCTTCGCGAGGCTCTTGAGGATCGTGGCTTCGAGGGCCTTCGGGATTCCGGCCTTGATGCTGCGCGGCGCTAGTGGAGCTTCCTGAACGTGTTTCATGGCGGTCCCTATCTGAGTCTCGGCGGCGAACGGTGGCCGTCCGAGCAACAGCTGGTAGAGAACGATGCCCAGGGAATAGAGGTCCGACCGAGCGTCGGGTTCTTCGCCGCGCGCTTGTTCGGGAGAGATGTAGGTGACGGTGCCGAGGATGTTGCCGGTAGTCGTGATGTCTCCGCTGACGAAGGCTGCCTTCGCGATCCCGAAATCTCCTACCTTCAGCGCGCCGTCCTCGGCCACGAGGATGTTGCCGGGCTTGATGTCGCGGTGAACGATCTCGAGGCGGTGCGCATACTCGAGTGCATCGCAGACGCTGGTCCCGATATCGATCACGCGCTCGACGTCCAATCTTCCTTCTCGCTCGAAGAGGTCTTGCAGAGACCCCCCGGAGCAGTACTCCATCACGATGAAGTGCCGCTTGGCCTCGGAGTCATCCCGGTGGTCGGTGCCGGTGTCGTAGATCGCGACGATGTTGGGATGGGTGAGCCGTGCAGCGGACAGAGCTTCGCGCCGGAAGCGTTCGAGGAATGCCTCATCGCCGGAGAGTTGAGCATGGAGGACCTTGACGGCCACGGTGCGAGTCAACACCGTGTCGGTGGCGCGCCACACCGTTGCCATGCCCCCGCTGGCTATGGCCTCCTGTAACTCGTAGCGTTTGGCAATGACATCCACCTGGGAGGGCATCGTTTGATGTTATGTGCTCCCCGGCCCATCCCTTGGTTACCCCGCGCGGTGCAGCCGGCGCGCCAGGAGTGACCGGACGTAGTCCAACTCCTCTACCTTGAACAGGTTCGCAAGTGCGAGATAAGAGGCGATCCCCACCGCCACTGGAAGCGCCACCTGCGCGAGGTCCCCGAGCGCGCTGATCGTCGTGATGCGCAGCAACCCTTGGTAGGTGAGCCACACGAGGGCCCCCATCACTGCTGAGGCTGCAGTGATCCGCAGTCCGCTGGACAGCAGCCGTCTCCCGTCGATCCGGGCGATCCTTTTTCGCAGCGACCGCAGTTGCAGAACGACTCCGAGTAGATAAGACAGTGTCTGTCCCAGCGCCAATCCCTTGACGCCCATCGCAAAGAACAGCGGGAAGTCGATCACGATGTTGGCGCCAACCGCGTAGCAATTGATCACAAAGGGAGTTTTGGTGTCTTGCATCGCGTAGAACGCGCGCGACAGCAGCTGGAAGACGGAGAACGGAACCAACCCGAGGACGAAGAATCGCAGCACGGTTGCGACCAGTTCCGTCGAACGTGCGGTCATCACGCCGTGCTGCAGCAGGGTGCGCACGATGGGATCGCCCAACACGAGATAACCGACGGAAGCAGGAAGGATAAGCAGCAACGTTGCTCTGATGCCGATAGATAGACGTTCCCGGAATTGGTCCCACTGCTCGTGAACCGCGTGCTCGCTCATTCCCGGCAGCAGCGCGGTTATCACCGATACGGCAAACAATCCGTGCGGCAACATGAAGAACGTGAAGGCATTCACAAAGGCGCTGTAGCCGCCGGGCTGACCGTTGGCGAGGTATTGCACGACGAGATAGCCGATCTGATTGACGACGACGTAACCCAAGACGAATACCGAGAGACGAGCCAGCTTCTTAACCGACGGATGGCTGATGGAGAAGTTGAGCCGGTAGCGACCCAACCCGCGCATGTATGGGATCAGCGTTACCCCGGCGGCCGCCACTCCTGCAGTGGTTCCAAGTCCCATGAGCCATAGTTGCGGCGTCGTCACCGTGCTTAGAGTGACGTGACCGTAGAGGTGGTGGAACCACACGAATACCGCGATAACGACAACGTTGTTCAAGACCGGAGTGAACATCGGCGGCCCGAACCGGCGGTGCGCGTTCAACAGACCCGCGATAAGGAAATACAGACCATAGAAAAAGATCTGCGGGATGAACAAACGTAGGAGAAAGGTGATGACGTGCTGTTGGAGCAGTGCTTCCTCACCGTGCAACCGGGACGAGTAGATCTTCGCGATCAGGGGCGCTACGCCGATCCCGAGCAGAGTGACCGCGCTCAGCACGCCGAGAGACACGTTGATAAGGCCCGTCGCTACTTCCCAGGCTCGGTCGCGGTCTTCTTTCTCGATCAACTCGACGAAGAGCGGGACGAAGACCGATGTCAGAACGCCCCCCAGCACCAACTCGTAGATGATGTTGGGCGCGGTGTTCGCCAGGTTGTAGGCGTCGGCTAGGTGCCCGGATTCGGTGATACCCAAAGCCGACGCAACCGCCGACAGCCGGAAGAGTCCCGTGACACGTGAGAGGACCGTTCCCAACGACATGATTGCCGTCGAGAACGCGAGGGTGCTCACGCGGTGGGAGCGCCTTGGGTTGGGCCCGCGTCTCGCTCTCTTCGTTTCTTGACCAGGCCCCACACATAGAAAGCGATCAGGAAGACGAGTGCCCCCACCGTCAGACCGAGTGCGATCTGGTTGAAGTTCGTGGAGCGAACCTGGATCGACTTCCGCGCCAGTACGTAGCCGTCCGGCGTCTCCACGGTGACCTCCACCGGGAAGATGCCGCTAGCCTGCGCGGTCGCCTGAACCGCGATCTGTTGGGTTCCATGCTGTACGACAATGCCCTTGAGCTGGGACCGGTTAAAGCCCAACTTTGGCGAGAACAGATCGACGTTGATCGTTACAGGGTGATCGGCGCGACTGGACAGGACGAACGGGATCTGGGCGCGCTGCGATGTCATCGAGATCTCGTTGACCCCTCCGATGGACACCTTGTCTAGCTCGCGGGTGGCTTGAGCCCGGGCAACAGAGGCGTAAGCGGCACCCTCTTGGAGCGTCGAGGAGTTTGCCCACCACAATCGGCTTTGAGCGACAAGGACGTCCTGACGCAAGCGGTCGAGCAGCGCGGGCGGGCGGGGCGTGTCGGACAGCGTGGTGGCGTAGTGCTCCACCAACGCCTCCGCGGCCGTGATGGCAGAGAAGTACGACTGGGCTGGTTCCGTCCGAAGGCCAGACGCCGACGCAACCAGGTGTTTGGTGACGAGCGCGGGGCCGCGGCGCAAGGCCGCCCGCGGTGTCAACGCTTGCAACCACGGAGCCTGGGCCAGATCTCTGAAGAACGACGCGGCCAACCTCGCATTCGGATGCCATAAAGGCGGTGCCGTTGCCTCCACCACGCGCCCGCTCACACCGGGAGTCTCGGCTTGGATCATGGAAGTCTCGGCAAGGAACCTCTGGAGGTCGAGACGATCGTCACCCGGCCGCTCGAGCTCGACGAGACGCTGCTGCAAACCGGTGTCTGCTTGGAACCCCACGCTGCTGCTGTTCTCCGACCGGATGCGGATCGGACAGGCGAAGGTGGCGAAGGTCGATGGACATCCCCCCGAAGAGGGGTCAGCGGGTTGTTGGAGGGCGGCTTCAGAGACGACGGTGTGCGCGGCGGCCCCCGCCAGCCTGAGGTCGTCAAGGGTGGGGGCATCGAGCCGGCCGGCGGGGGGGAACAGCCAGCCCGCGTGCGCCCCGATCCTCGACTGCAACACGTCCTGCCCGGCCTTCAGCTGCCGTGCGAGATGCTCGAGGTCGAAGTTGCGGTCGAGTGAAGGAAGATCGGGCACCGAATATGGCGTCAACATCGTCTGCACGCGCCGCGATGCCACGAGCGAGCCGAAGCGGTCCAGGAAGCCAGCAGCGGCGCGAGCGGTGCGCGAGCGGGCTCCGATCTGCTCGACCTTGTCGTTGCTCTCCTGCGTGAAACCGTTCGACAGGTCGGCGATCTCCGCGATCAAGCGCGGTGAGGGGGCCAGGGCTATTCGGAGAGGCGCCAGCGTGTTCAACCCTCGATCCCTCTGCGTCCGGCGGTGCCCGTTTGGAGTCGCCTGTTCCCGGGGCTGAGGAGACGTCGAGTGTTGCAGCGCAACAAGCATCCCGGTTAGCCACCCTGAGGGCGCTAGGGCGTCGACGAGAGGGTACCTCCCGAGGGGATCGGCATGAAAGATCCCGTCGGCGCCTTCCGCCGGGATCGCATCAAGGGGAACGACCATCACGATGTTCAGCGGCACCGGGTGAGGGTCGGGGTAGTAGATGAGCGAGGTTGTGAGCGAATCGAGAAGCTGAGTGCCACCGGCATCGTAGAGATAGATCGACAGGGGAAACACGCCCCCGTCGGGTGCAACGCCCAGCGAGCGCAATGCGGCGACGTGCTGATGAAGGTGGACATCGCGCGACGTGCCGGCACGGAGCCGTGTGGCCGGGAAGTACTCGGTGAACGCGCTGGCGGGGACCTGAGATGTGCCGTTGAAGCTCGCGTGCAGGTCAGATCGGCTGGTTATCCGGTCGTAAGCAGCCACCCGAACCAAGAAGCCGTGTAAGTCCGTGGTTCCGGCGTTGGTGAGGCGCACAGTGATTCCCAGATGGGAGCCGGGTGCTAGCCACGGGCGCTGCGATACAAGCCGAAGACTGACGTCCGTCGCGGTCGCGCCACTTGCGGGTACCGCGGTCATCCCCAGCACAAAGAGCAGCGCCGCGGCTGTTGCCGCGGCGCACGGGCCCATGTATCTCTTGGTGCGAACGTGCCGGGGCATCATCCCCAGCATAGATAGAGCTAGATGTCGTTCAACGGAGTTGACGTCTTACTTAGAACCGCCGATCCGACCGATCTTCTGGTAGAACTCGGCGCCGTAGCGACTCTTGGTGGTTTCGCCCCCCTTCTTTCCACCGATCTTTCCGATCCGGCCGAAGTGCTCACCACCGTAACGTTCCTTGGTGGTTCGACCCCCCTTGCGTCCCGCGTCCGCTCGGGACATCTTTTCGGTATCGGCCACAGCCGCACCTCCTGGCAATGGGGTGACTACTTCTTAATCGCCCCCGAAATGCGAGTATCGCGCACAAACAGACCGGGCGAAAGGTCCACTTTTTCCCACTTTTGGGCTCGCCACCCCCGGCCTCCTCCCGACAGGGACAATGGAGCCCCATGACGCCATCCATCGGCCGGTCTCAGCGGCCCTCGCCAGGCCCTCGCCCGCCTTCCGCGGGGGGCCAGGGGAGCCTTGCCGGACTGCTGACACCGCCTTCTCCACTGCTCGACCTTGCCGACAGGTTCGAGCGGGCGCACCACGAGCTGTTCCTCGTGGGCGGGTCCGTGCGCGACGCTTGGCTGGGGCGCAGCGCGGGCACGGATCTGGACCTGTCCACCGACGCGACTCCCGAAGACGTCCAGGCGATAACGCGCCCCGTGGCGGCAAGGATGTGGCTCCAGGGGATTCGCTTCGGGACCGTGGGGGTGGAGATCGCGGCCCAGAGGATCGAGATCACGACATTCCGCACTGAGCGATACAAGGAGGCATCTCGCCACCCAGAGGTCTCCTTCGAGGCCGACGTCGTAACCGACCTGTCCCGTCGCGACTTCACGATCAATGCGATGGCAGTTCGGCTTCCGGACCTCACCCCGGTGGATCCGTTCGGGGGCCGGGACGATATCGCCGCGCGCGTGTTGCGCACCCCCAGCGACCCGGAAGACTCGTTCACCGATGACCCCCTGCGCATGTTGCGTGCGTTCCGGTTCGCTTCCGAGCTGGAGTTTCGGATCGACGACGCGGTTCTGGAGGCGATCGCACGGTTGAAGAACGAGATCAAGACGGTGTCCGCGGAGCGGATCCGGGACGAGTTGTCGAGGCTACTCGTCGGCACGGCGCCGGGGGTGGCGCTGGAACAGGCGGAGGCCACGGGATTGACCCAGCTCTTCCTGCCGGAGCTGTCGTCTCTCAAGCTCGAACAGGACCCTGTGCACCGTCACAAGGATGTATTCAGTCACACGCTCGCAGTGATCGAGAGAACACCTAGGGATCTGGAATTGAGGTTGGCGGCGCTCCTGCACGACATCGGCAAACCGAAAACGCGCAGGATCTCCGGGAAGGGCGTCTCGTTTCATCACCACGAAATCGTGGGGGCCCAAATGGCCGAGGAGAGGTTGCGCGCGCTTCGATATCCGAACGAGGTCGTCGCGCACGTGCGGGAGCTGATTGCGCTGCATCACCGCTTCCACACTTACCGCCTGGGGTGGAGAGACTCTGCGGTCAGGCGATACGTGCGAGACGCGGGCCCCCTGCTCGACAAGCTCAACGATCTCGTCAGAGCAGACTGCACAACGCGCAACGAGGCGAGAGCAAAAGTGCTCGCCGCGCGCATCGACGAACTGCAAGCTCGGATCAACGAGCTCGCCGCGCGAGAACAGCTGGATCGCATGCGCCCGGAGTTGGATGGGACGCAGATCATGGCTTTCCTGGGGATCCCTCCCGGCCCCCTGGTGGGGGACGCGCGCGACTTCCTTATGGAGATCCGTCTCGATGAAGGCGAGATAGGCACGGACGAGGCTCACCGGCGACTCGCGGCGTGGGCGCGCGCTCGAGGGCTAACGCCAGTCGGGAAAGAGCCCGACGGGGGCAGTGATGCGTGACGCCCCTCCCCATCCGGGGGAGCCTTACTTCGCACAGATCGGCCAGCAGTTGGGCCGCGCTTACCTTCGGTACGGCTTCACCAAAGGCACCGAGCAGGAGGTCGCTTTCCTGCTGGATCTCCTGAAGCTGCCGCAGGGAGCGCGGGTCCTCGATGTCGGCTGCGGCCCGGGACGCCACGCTGTGCTGATGGCTCGTGCGGGCCTCAACGTGACCGGAATCGACGTCTCTCTCCGGTTCCTCGAGATTGCCGGCGAGGCTGCCAGGGCGGCCGGCGTCGGCGCGGCATTCTTCGAGGTAGACGCGCGTCAGATGCCCTTCGAGGACGAGTTCGACGCGGTCATATCGATCTGCCAGGGCGGATTCGGGCTAATGGGCGCCGACGACTCGTTGGTGCTGCGCCGCATGATGGAGGCGGCCACGCCGGGCGGGACTGTTGTTCTCACCGCTTTCAGCGCGTACTTTCAGGTGACCCACCTCGACGAGGGGCAGACCTTCGATGCCGATGCCGGCATCGTCCACGAGAGGAGCCACATCAAGGACGAGGCTGCCGCCGAGCACAAAGTAGAGATGTGGACCAGCGTCTATACGCCCCGTGAGCTTCGTCTCCTGGCCCTCGGCGTCGGCCTGATCCCCGAGTCGGTGTGGGCCGTGACCCCAGGCGCCTACGCTCGCCGGCGCCCCGATACCGAACACCCGGAGTTTCTGCTGGTCGCTCGCAAACCTAAGTAAGGCTCATCCCGGCTCGCCGCATAGCCGTGCCGAACGCACCGGCTCCGACGATCGTGAGGATCCCGAATGCGATCAGCACCCCTCGGAAGGGCTCGCTCTCCAACCCAACCATGAGCAGCCCGGCACACACGCTGGCGAGGTTGTAGAGGATGTCGTACAACGCGAACGCGCGACCCCTGAACTCGTCCGGCAGAGCCTCTTGAACCTGCGCATCGACGGCGACCTTGGTAAGGAACGCGCCGAATCCCACGACGAATGTCAATCCCAACACTGCGGCGATGCTGTCGATCCCACCGAGCGCGATGATCCCGGCCCCCGATACGACGAAGCCCGCCACGATCAAGCCGGGCTGCTTCAGGCGTGCCCCCACGAACGGGGCCAGCAGCGCGGCAACGAACGCTCCCACTCCTGCCGAACCCAGAGCCAAGGCTCCCGAGTTCAGCCTGCCGAAGTGATTGTTGCCACCCGGAAACTCGCGTTTGATGATGAGGATGGCGGCGATGGCGGCCACCATCGCGATCGTTCTAAGGACGAAGATTGCGATCAGGGGGAGCCGCGCCCGCGGCCGCTCCGAGATGGCTCGCAACCCAGCGCCGAGGCCGCCGACCACTGCGGCGAACGCTTCGCGCATCGTTCTCTGGGGACCATGGGTGTGCGAGAAGGGCTCCGAGAGCCGTGCCGCGATCATCGCGGCGCCGGCATACACGACTCCAGCAAGGGCAAGCGCGGTGTGGGAAGTCACGACCTTTAGCAGCTCCACACCAACGACGCCTCCCGCCAGCGCCGCAATCATGCCGCCTCCGCCCGATAGCGAATTCCCTTTCAGAAGGTCTCGCTCGCCGAGCACCACGGGAAGGAGGGCTCCCTTCGTCGTGAGAAACAGCCTGCCCAAACCAAGCAGCAGTAACACGGAAAGATAGAGGGGAAGGTTGCCGTGCACCCCCCGGGCCCACAGAGGGACGGTCACGAGCACCGCGGCCCGGATCACATTCGTCCACACCAGGAGCCCCCGCCGCGACCACCTGTCCACGAAGACGCCAAGGAATGGAGAGATCAGGGAATAGGGAAGCAGGGTCACGACGAACAGCGCGAGGATCCGCGTGGGGGTGCCCCTGTTCAGTGGCTCCAACACCAGGATGTAGGCAAAGACCGCTTGGGCGAAACCGTCCGCTGCCTGGCCCAGGAACTGCGCCAGCAACAACCGACGGAAGTCTGGATAGACCAGCAGATCCCGGACGCGTACAGGGTCCTCAGGGGCCCCCTCGGGTCCTCGGGGGGCCGGCGCTGGGGTGCTTATGGGCTGCGGCGAAGCGCGGCGTCTGCCTCGAAGGAGCTGCGGTGGCCGTTGCTTACGTGACCGTTGCGGCTGCCGTTCAGCGTGGCGATCGGTATCGGCGCGCCGGCGATGAAGTCTTCGACCAGGTCCAGCGCCTCACTGTCGGTGAACTGAACGGGAGGCGATTTCATGAAGTAGGCGCTCGGGCCGATCAAAGGTCCACCCACGCCGCGGTCCATCGCGAGCTTGGCGCACCGGACCGCATCGATCACGACCCCTGCGGAGTTGGGAGAGTCCCATACCTCGAGCTTGAGCTCCATCGAGATGGGGATGTCCCCGAACTCGCGGCCCTCGATCCGGATGTAGGCCCATTTGCGATCTTTCAGCCAGGGCACGTGATCCGAGGGGCCGATATGGATGTCCTCGGAATCTATCCCAGCCGTGATCTGTGAAGTGACCGACTGTGTCTTCGAGATCTTCTTTGATTTCAACCGCTCGCGCTCGAGCATGTTCTTGAAGTCCATGTTGCCGCCGAAGTTCAGCTGGTAGGTGTGGTCGATCACCACGCCGCGGTTCTCGAACAGCTTCGCGAGGACGCGATGCGAGATCGTGGCGCCAACCTGGCTCTTGATGTCATCACCGATGATCGGGAGCCTGTGCTTCGTGAATCTCTGCGCCCACTCCTCATTGGTGGCGATGAATACAGGCATGCAGTTGATCAGCGCGACGCCGGCGTCCAGGGCCTGCTCCGCGTAGAAACGAGCAGCTTGCTCCGATCCGACGGGAAGGTAGTTGATGAGGACATCAGTCTTGGTGTCGCGCAGCATCTTGGCGACGTCGACCGGCGGCATCGGCGACTCGGTCACGATCTGCCGGTAGAACTCGCCCAGGCCGTCGTAAGTGTGCCCGCGCTGCACCTTCACGCCAAGTTTGGGCACATCGGCGAACTTGATCGTGTTATTCGGCTCTGCCCATATGGCCTCGGAAAGATCGAGGCCCACTTTGTTGGAATCAACGTCGAATGCGCAGGTGAACTCGACGTCGGAAACGTGGTAGGGACCGATCTCGACGTGCATCAAACCCGGGACCGGCTCATCGGTCCTTGCTTTTGCGTAGTACTCAACCCCCTGGATCAGCGCCGATGCACAGTTGCCGACACCAACGATCGCGACTCTCACCTTCGACATGGTTAGGCCTCCTTAGCTCGAGATCTCGGGAGTAGGGCCGGTGTCTCCCCGCACCCCACGTTCGTTCATGATCAGTTCCTCGATCCACGCGATGTCTCTCTCCGTCGATGACATCCCGTGGCGTTGCAGAGACAAGGTGTAGCTATCGATGCGCTCGCGGTAGTCGCGCAAGTTCGACTTGAATTGGGCCAGCTTGTCCTGGAGGTAAGCACGCCGTCGCTCGAGCAGAGCGAGGCGCATCTCGGGCTGCAGGTACCTGAAGAATGCGAGCTTGAGAGTGAAGTGCTCGGCGTCGACGGCGGCTGCGGTCTCTTCGAGCATGGCGGCGAACAGCTCGTCGCCCTTGGGGGTGATCCGGTAGACGGTCTTGCGCCGCCCGGGACTCAGGGCGGCCGTCTTGGCTACCGCCGACTTGCGCCGGCCGGGGCTAAGGGCAGCCGTCTTGGCTACCGCCGACTTGCGCCGGCGCGACGGGACGGGCTCGACCACTTTCTCCACGGCCCCCTCCTTCGCCAGGCGGCGAAGGGTCGGGTACAGAGATCCCCACGAGACCTGCCAGAAGGGCCCGAGCATGGCGCCGAGCTGCTTGCGCAGCTCATAGCCGTGCATTGCCCTATCCTTCAGCAGGCCGAGTACCGGCAGCTCGACCATTCCAGGTTGCTTCAAGTGGTGGCCTTTCTCATCACGGTGATATATCGGTTCGATATATCCAAACGATAGCACGGCATCGCGGGATGGCCCTCCCGCCCCCCAGGAGGTGCCTCCGCAGGGGCCAGGCAGGGCTGGCCCAGGTCGAGACCGCAGGCGGCCGGGAGCCGAGGCCACGGAGGGTCGGCTCCCTTCAGCGGGACCTCGGGAAAGTACCCTCGAGCAGATTTCCTGTTCCTCGCAGGACCGTAGGCCTGACGCCCACGGGGTGCGCGATGTGCCGTTCCATCAGGGGATGAACGCGCGGGTGATCGAGCTCACGGTGGAAGGAACCGGACCGCTGATCGCGGCTCGCCACGAGGTTTGACGCGTCAACGACGAGGCGATGCCAAGTCAGGCAGCGCCGTAGATGCGCGAGTTCCGCCGCGTCGTAGGCGCGGTTTACCATGATTCGATGAGCTTGTCGGGAAGATCTTTCGATCCCACTTCAGCGCCTCCCGCTCAGGCGGGACCTACGGTGGACTACTCACTCGCGCGCCGCGCCGTTCTCGGCGCGCTGCGGCGCGGCAAGGTGCAAACGAGTGAAGTATGCGATGCGCATCCAGAGCTCCTCCGTGCAGGCAAGAACATCGGACAATCGATCGACGCCGAGTGCCCTATCTGCTCACACGACACGCTTCGCTGGGTGCGATACGTGTATGGCGACGAGCTAAAGAGCAATAACGGTCGCGTCGTGTATCCCGACGATTGGTTGACGCAGTTGGCGACCACTCACGATCAGTTCACCTGCTACGTCGTCGAGGTCTGCGTCGATTGCTCGTGGAACCACCTCGTGCGTTCCTATCTTGCCGGGCGTCTCTGGCCCGCGCGACGGCGAGCGGCACAGGCATAAGAGGTCGCGAGCGCGCGACGGTCCCGTAACCCGGTTCTCGTTGCGACGGTTGCTCTGCTGCAGGAGATGCGTGGTTAGCTCGTGGCCCCCACCTAGACTCGAATGATGAGCGGGAGCAGCACATCGCGGCGAACCGCGCCCCGCCCGGCCTCCAAGCCGTCCTCCAATGCTAAGAAGCGCACGCGCTGGCAGAGGTTCCTGCTGAGATGGGGCTGGACCTTCCCGGTTCTGGCCCTATTGATCGGGCTAGGCATCCTGGCGGTTGCCTACGCGTTCGCGTCGATACCTCTTCCGAAGGACGTGAAGGTGACGCAGTCCGCCGAGGTCTTCGACAGGAACGGCCATCTCATCGGGACGTACTCAGGAGAGATCAAGCGCTTCTTGATCGACACCACGCAGTTGCCTCCGTACGTGAGGGAGGCCGTCATCTCGTCCGAGGACAAGAACTACTACAAGCACGGCGGGGTGGATCTTCGAGGGATCGTGCGCGCGGCGTGGGCAGATATCACCGGGGGCAGCATCCAGCAGGGCGGTTCGACGATCGCACAGCAGTACGTCAAGAACGCCATCCTGCATGACCCGTCTCAAACGATCTCGAGGAAGGTTAAGGAGGCGATCCTCGCAGTCAAGCTCGAACACCGGTACAGCAAGGATCAGATCCTTGGTTTCTACCTGAACACGATCTATCTTGGCCGCGGCGCGTACGGGATCGAAGCCGCGGCGCGTGCTTACTTCAACGAGCATGCGACTCAACTCTCGCTGTCACAAGCAGCCTTCATCGCCGGGATCATCCCGGCCCCGGAGTCGTATCAGCCGGACGACAATGCCAAGCTCGCAAAGGAGCGCCGCGACCACGTGCTCACCCTGATGCAGCAGCAGGGCTATGTCTCCGAGCAGCGCGCAACGAAGGCATCGCATGGTCCTGTTCGGCTGGCCCCGGGGGCAACGGGGCGGGCCAAGCACGAGAGAGCTGCCTATTTCATGGAGTGGCTCCGCAAGAGCTACCTCTATCCCAAGTATGGGAACTGTCTGTACACCTGCGGGCTCAAGATCTACACGAGCCTCGATCTCGGGCTGCAGCGGGACGCGCAACGAGCGGTGGCCTCCACGCTCACTGAAAAGACCGATCCGCAGGCGGCGCTGGTGTCAATGACGCCTTTGGGCCAGGTCCGGGCGTTCATAGGTGGCCGGAATTTCAACAGTGTCAAGAAAGCTGCCGGCTTCGATTACGCCAGCGACGTACCGGGCCGGTTCCCCGGATCATCGCTGAAACCGTTCACGCTACTGACTGCTATCGGCCAGGGGGTATCGCCGGAGAGAACCACCTTTTCCGGCGCGAGCCCGGTGACCATCACCGACCCGAGGTGCGCAACCAAGGATCCGGCGACGGGCTCCTACCAGCCGTGGCAACCTGCGAACTTCGAAGACGAGCAGTTCGGAAGGATCAACCTGGACCTTGCAACCACAGATTCCGTGAACACCGTCTATGCGCAGCTGATCACCGAGATCGGCCCCCAGAAGGTAGCGACGACCCTGGACAGGTTCGGCTACGGACGAGAAGGGACCCCAGACCACAGGCACATCGCTCCGAACTGCTCTCTCGCCCTCGGTGCGATCCCCGTGACTCCTGTAGAGCATGCACGCGCGTACGCGGCCCTCGATGCGCGGGGGAAGCTTCCGACGGTGTCACCGATCCGCTACGTAGAGGATGCGAGCGGAAGGTGTCTCGACGAGTACTTGGGAGCGAAAGAGAGCTGCAGGAACAAGCATCGTGACGTCACCACGACCGTCGCTTCCCGAAACAACGTCGACGTTCTTACCCAGGTGTTGACGCACGTAGTGCAGAGCGGCACCGCGACCGCCGCCAACATCGCTCGTCCCGTGGCAGGCAAGACGGGAACCACTCAGGATCATGAAGACGCCTGGTTCGCCGGCTACGTGCCGCAGCTAACAACGGTCGTGTGGATGGGCTATCCGGTTCAGCATGTGAAGGGCAGGGCTCCCTTCACACCACAGATGCAATACTGCGCGGATCCCCTTCTTTGCCGGCCCGTTCACGGCATCAACGTCGCGGGAGGCACGTTTCCGGCGATGATCTGGGCGAGGTACATGCAGGCTGCGGTTCAGGGCCTTCCGGTTCGGGACTTCGCCACCCCTATCACGCTGCCGACGGGGACGCTCACCTCCCCAGTCGCCCAGGTGACGAATCCGCCACCGTCACCGACGCCATCCGCCACGCGCTCGTCGTCCCCAGCCTCCTCGCCTACCCCGACCCCTCATCCCACTCCCACCCCGACCCCAACCCCGGTCGTCTCACCGAGCTCGAGCCCCTAAGGGTGCAGGGTCACCGCCCGGCCGCGAGACTCGGCTGGGTTTCGGTTCGCACGGTCGCCCTTGTGGTGGGCGCCTGTGTGGTGACCGTGATAGCCGGCTACGCGCTCAAAGCGCAGTGCCTCGCGCCGTGGGATGGAAGGCAGTTCTCGCATCTTTGCTACAACGACATCCAGCCACTCTTCTATGCGCGCGCGGTTGCAACCACCTTTCCTTACATCCACGGGACGCTTCACCACGGTGAGTTGGGTCACGGCGCCATCGAGTATCCGGTACTAACTGGCGTGTTCATGTACCTCAGCGCGCACATCGGCGATTGGCTCCCATTCCTCCCTCGCGCCAACGCGTCTAACGATTACGAGTACTTCTATGAGTCGGCTCTGCTGCTGGCTCCGTTCGCGCTGTTGATCGCGGTGCTCCTGGCCGCGATGGCAGGTAGACGGGCGTTGCTGTGGGCGGTGGCTCCCGCTCTCATCCTGTATGCGTTCCATAACTGGGACCTCTTGGTGGTGGCTGCTGCGGTGTCCGGCTTCTGGTCCTGGCATCGGCACCGAACCGGTTGGGCCGCGTTCTGGTTTGGGATCGGAGGGGCGTTGAAGCTCTACCCCTTCTTCTTCCTGGTCCCGCTGATCCTGGAGCGGCTGTTCGACCGCGACCGAAGGGGGGCCTCGCGAGCGCTTCTCCTGGGGCTGATCCCGCCTGCGTTGATAAACCTTCCGTTCATCCTGATCAACGCGTCCGGGTGGTTCGCGACCTTCGCCTTTCACGAGCAGCGCTGGGCGGATTACAACAGCATCTGGTCGTGGTTCATCGGTGCTCGCGTGGGCGGCTTGTCCCTGCCCGTGTTCGGGTTGGACACGCTCAACTGGGTCACGGCCGCGCTCACGGGGGGGTTCATGGCGATAGCCCTGGGGCTGGGATGGATGAGGGCCCGTAGCGACGGCCACTTCCCCTTCCTCCAGGCCAGTGGCGCCATGCTCGCCGCGTTCCTACTGTGGAACAAGGTGCACTCCCCGCAGTACGCCTTGTGGATCCTTCCTTTCTTCGTCTTGCTCGAGGTCTCGGTGGGGTGGTGGCTCGCCTACACGATCGCCGATCTGATGGTCTACGTGGGGATCTTCCGGTGGTTCTACGACTTCGTTTACAGGGGCATGGACTTCACGTGGGCGAAACGGCTATTGATCGCCGGGGTGTGGTCGCGCGCCCTTCTGCTCATCCTGCTGTTCGCGGTATTCCTGTACGCACGAGTCGCGAGCGGAGTGCGCGGACGCCCGCCAGATGTGGTCCCGGACACGGTTGCGTCGCACCCTTCCGCTAGCTTTTCTCCGGTAGGAGAGTCGGTTCCCGCAGAGAGCTAGGCGGTCAGAAAGGAGGTGCTAGCATTCCCCGCACGGCGGCGAGCTTTGCCGCAACCCCCTGCCCCGCCGGTGGATCTCCGCCGAAGGGGCCTCTGAACCTTCGCATGAAGGTGGAGCCCATAGGAGGAGCTCATGCGCACGTACGAAGCTATGGTGATCGTTGATGCCCGGCTGGAGGAAGGTGAGCTCCAGAAGGCGGTAGAAAAGTTCCTCACCGCGGTAACCGACGCCGGCGGCCAGCTCGGCAAAGTCGACCGCTGGGGCAAGCGACGCTTCGCATACGAGATCGACCATCAGAACGAGGGCTATTACTTCGTCGCCAGGTTCGAGGCCGCACAAGAGGCAGTGGACAGGCTGAAGCGCACGGTCCAGATCTCCGACGAGTTCATTCGAGGCAAGATCGTGCGGCCCGAGTAGCCGGCGATCTACGAGCAAGGGAGTTAGTTATGGCAGACAACACAGTGACGCTCGTTGGCAACGTTACGGATGACCCCGAGTTGCGGTTCACTCCTTCCGGTGCAGCGGTAGCGAATTTCACGGTGGCGGTGAATCGCCGTTACAAGAACGCCGACGGACAGTGGGAGGACAAGCTCGACGGGTTCTTCCGCTGCAACTGCTGGCGGGACATGGCCGAGCACGTCGCAGAGTCCCTGACGAAGGGCACGCGGATCGTCGTGACCGGCCGGCTTCAGCAGCGCTCCTGGGAGGATCAGGAGGGCGGCAAGCGCTCCGCTTTCGAGATCCAGGTGGACGAGGTTGGCCCCTCTCTGCGCTGGGCGACGGCGACGGTCCAGAAGACCGAACGCAGCAGCGGCCCGCGCCAGGGTGCATCGCAAAGCAGTGGAGCCACCGGCGGATCCGATTGGTCCACCCCGGCCCCCGTCGGCGGGCCTCCCGTGGAAGAGGGGGGCTTCTAGCGTGCCGAGAGACCGCGATCGCGACCGGGATCGGGACCGCAAGTCGTCCCGCCCCGGAACCATCCGCCGCGGCAAGAAGAAGTACTGCCAGTTCTGCGCGGACAAGACCAAGTACATCGACTACAAGGACATCGCGATGCTCCGCAAGTTCATGAGTGACCGCGGGAAGATACGTGCCCGCAGAGTCACCGGGAACTGCTCCGAGCATCAACGGTTGGTGGCCCAGGCGATAAAGAATGCCCGGGAGATGGCTTTGCTCCCCTACTCGAGCCGCTAGGAGAACCGATGAAAGTGATCCTCGCCAGCGACATCGAGTCCCTCGGCTTCAAGGGCGATGTCATCACCGTCGCCGACGGATACGCCCGCAACTTCCTGGTTCCGAAGGGCCTTGCTTTGATCGCCACTAAAGGGACCCTTCGGCAATCCGAATTGATGCAGCGTGCCCGCGCGGAACGCGATCAGAAGGCGAAAGAGGCTGCCGCCGCCAAGGTGTCCCAGCTCGCCGCCTCACCCGTGTACATCTCCGCCCGCGCGGGCGAGGGCGGTCGCCTGTTCGGATCCGTGACCCGCGCCGATGTGGCGCGCGCCATCGAGGAGCAGCTCGGCGAGAAGATCGACCGGCACGACGTCCGTCTGGAAGATCCCATCCGGTCTCTGGGTCTGCACCAGGTAGAGGTCCACCTCCACGAAGAGGTGAACGCGCTGGTGACCGTCGAAGTCATCGCACACGAAGACGAGGCGGAACTCACCTAAGGATCCCGCCAGGTTTTTTAGCCATCCACAGTCGTTCCCCAGCGGGCTGGCCCACGCCGCCAGCCGCCTCGGTGTTTTTCCACAGATATACGGGTCGACTTCCTTTCAACAGGCCAACCCCCCTAGGTTCTTTTGCGGCTCGGAGCTAGGAGCGCCTCTTCCAGCGTGAGGAATGAGCCGTCCTTTCTGTCGGACGGCATGTATAACTTCGAACATACGTTCGAAGTTAAGAAAGGGTGGCGATGGCGCAGCGAGCTCCGCTTCAGGCGGTCCGGCCCAACCGGATACCGCCGCACAACATCGACGCCGAGCAGTCCGTCCTCGGGGCCATGCTGGAATCCCGCGAAGCCGTGGCGAACGTCATCGACATCGTCAAGGCAGATGACTTCTACAAGCCCGCGCATATCGAGATCTACGACACCATCCTCGCTCTCTACGGCAAGGGAGAGGTCCCCGACGCGGTCACCCTCGCGGACGAGCTTCAACGCCGCGGGAACCTCGAGCAGATCGGGGGCCGGGCCTACATCCTGGGCTTGCTGGATGCCTACCCGACCGCGTCTTCGGCGGCGCAGTACGCGCGCATCGTCGAGGAGCATGCTCTTCTGCGGCGCCTGGTCGATGCCGGCAACAAGGTTCAGGAGATCGGGTTCGCCATGCCCGAGGATGTTGGACAAGCGGTCGATCAGGCGGAAGAGCTGGTCTACAACGTCTCCGAGCGGCGCCTTAGGGATTCGTACTTCCCGATCCATGACCTGCTGACCGAGAACATGCTGGCGATCGAGCTGCTGTATGAACGCGGCGAGCGGATCACGGGTCTGTCGACAGGTTTTGCCGACCTCGACGACATCACTTCGGGCTTCCAGCCGTCGAATCTTCTCATCCTTGCGGCACGCCCGGGGATGGGTAAATCCAGCCTCCTCAACGACTTCGTGCTCAATGCGTCATTGCGACACCGAGTTCCGTCGGTGATGTTCAGCCTCGAGATGTCGCGTCACGAGGTGGTGAAGCGGTTCCTCGCCTCAGAGGCCAAGGTCGATTCACAGAAGATCAACAAAGGCTCTCTCAACGAACAAGATTGGTCCCGGCTCTCGGCCGCCACCGGAAGGCTCGCCGAAGCACCGATCTTCATCGACGATTCCGCCAACATCACGCTGATGGAGATGCGGGCGAAGTGCCGCCGCCTCAAGGCGAGGCACGGGCTTGGCCTGATCCTCATCGACTATCTCCAGCTGATGCAGTCACCGCGACGGTCCGAGAACCGCCAGCAGGAGGTGTCGGAGATCTCACGTGGGCTCAAGGTTCTGGCGCGCGAGTTGCAGGTTCCCGTTATCGCAGCCTCCCAGCTCAACCGCGGCGTGGAGTACCGGCAGGACAAGCGGCCGTTCCTCGGCGACTTGCGTGAGTCGGGCGCGCTCGAACAAGATGCGGACCTCGTGATGTTCCTCTACCGTGATGAGCTCTACAACCCGGACTCCGAACGGCGTGGCGAAGCGGAGTTGATCATTGCCAAGCACCGCAACGGACCCACCGGGAAGATCACTCTCGCCTTCATGAGTCAGTACACCAAGTTCGCTTCGATAGCGAAGGGACCAGGCTTTTGAACGAGGGAGTGCCGGCAACCTTCAGCACCGGTCTCGGTGACCTGGAATTGCGAAGTACGGGTCCTCGCTCGGGCGCCACCGCTGGCGACCCGATCGAATCCGAGCTCGAGCTGTACAACGACGGCAGCGTTGAGGTTGGCGTCTGGGAGTGCACACCGGGGGAGTTTCCGTCGGTCAAGGACGGGATCACCGAAGAGATGCTGTTCCTATCGGGAGACGCCACGATCGTTGGTGAAGATGGGATCAAGTACGAGATCGGCCCCGGCGCGCTCGTATTGACTCCGGATGGATGGCGGGGCCGGTGGGAGATCCGCCAAACCGTTCGCAAGGTCTACACGATCTGGCACACGCGCTGACGTTGCTTCGATCGGGGCCAGCGGCTCCGAACCGGTGATCCGTTGAGGATCGGTGTGATGCTTCCGATGGCGGAGTCTGACTCGACCTTTGGCCGCGGGGCCTCGGGCGGACAGATCTGGTCGGAGGCGCTCGCGTTCGCCAGGCATGCCGAAGCGATCGGTCTCGATTCGATCTGGCCCTGCGACCATTTCCTGTCGGAAGCGCCCGGGGGCCCGGTCGAGGGCATCCTCGAAGGGTGGACGGTGCTATCGGCCCTCGCCGCCGTCACCGATCGGGTCGAGCTTGGCCAGATGGTGATGTGCGTTTCCTATCGCGAGCCGGGGCTGTTGGCGAAGATGGCTTCCACGGCCCAAGCCGTTAGCGGCGGCAGGGTCGTGCTCGGTGTGGGGGCCGGCTGGTACGACCGGGAGTACCAGGCGTTTGGGTATCCGATCGATCACAGGGTCGATCGCTTCGAGGAGGCTCTCCAGATCATCGTTCCCTTGGTCAGGGGGGACAGTGTTTCCTTCGACGGCCGCTACTACACCACGAGGGACGCCGCTCTGCTGCCGCCACCCGCTCCGTCGATACCCGTGCTGGTGGCGGCGAAGGGCTCCCGGATGCTGCGATTGACGGCGCGATACGCCGACGCATGGAACACAGCTTGGTTCGGGACCCCTACCGACGAGCTCATGCGCCGGGTGGGAGATCTCGACTCCGCCCTGCAAGCTGAAGGTCGCGATCCCCACAGTCTCAGGCGCACGGTGGGCATGACCGTGCGCGATCCCGATCAGACGACCGAAGAAGATCCCAACACCTTCGGGGGCTCGGTGGATGAGCTCGCCGGCACCATCGACGCCTACGAGAAGATCGGTTTCGATGACATCATCGCGGGCGTCGAGCCGATGACAGAAAGATCCCTGGACCGTCTGGGCCAGGCGATGGAGTTACGCCGCCGTTAAGTGCCAGCGTTGCAACGGAGGCGGCGCATCTCGCCAGACCTGGCGTGGTGCGTTGCTTACCCGCCAAGGCGACGGTTTCTCAGATGGCTCGTTAGTACCCGAGGGCGTCGAACGCGGCCGGATAGACGATCCGACCGGCGACGGCGGGGCTGTATCCCGGGAGCCGCTTGACCATGAAAGCGTCGTCGGGGATCTTCGGATGCGGGGCGATGAAGCCGAGCGCGCTCGCCTGCTCGAAGCCGAAGCGAGGATAGTACGCGGGAATGCCCTCGACCATGACGGCAGGCTCGCCTGCTTCTTCGGCGCGGCCGAGCGCGTCTCGGATCAGACGTGCCCCGACACCGATGCGCTGGCGGTCAGGCCGAACCGACATCGGCGTGAGATTGAGGATCCTTGTACGGGATCCGCCTTCAACGCCGACCCAGCTCAGCATCACGTGAGCAATCACACCGGAGGAGTCCTCGACGACCAGCGCCAGCTCCGGAATGAACTGTTCCGACGCCCGAATGCGCTCGACGAACAACGCGACCTCGTCGGGGTGTCCGACGAATGCCGCGCGCACCACCTCTGCGATCACGGCATGGTCCGCGTCGCGCTCGGGACGGATGACGACGCCCTCGGCCCCGGGCGGCGATGGTGATTGGGGCACGCCGTTCGCGTCTCCGGGAGAGTGCAACACCGTCGAGTCCGGGATCCGTGGGTTCAGGCGGACTCGAACGCGGTGCTGCCCCGGCCGGGCCAGAAGGGCCACTCTTCGAAGCTCTCGCAGCGCCCGTCGGATGCGAACCGCATGATCCATAGGTCGCGGTACTCCTGAGTGACGGGATCGCCGTAAGCCACTTCCACACGCGCAACGGCGGTCTCGTTCTCGAGCGCTACGATGGAGCTGGACATCGTGAAGGTCTCGTCGGGGCCTTCCCGCTCGGCCTCCCACATCTCCTTGATGGCTGAAAGACCTTCTATCGCCGGATCGTAGGGCCAGAGTTGATAGGTGGCGTCCTCGGTGAATAGACCGCTCAAGCTGGATGTGTCTGGTGTCCGCCACGCGTCTTCGTAGGCGGCGATCCACTCCTCGACATGCGACCTGTTTGTAGCGGCGGTCATGGCTCGGAATCTATCGGACCCAGGAGTCGGCCACTGAGGATCCATAACAGCGTCCGAAGGACAATCAGCTGTAGCCCTCTCTCGGGATGCCTCCACGCGCGACCGCCAGGAGTCGCGTTGTCGGCACGAGGATCAGCCAGCACGAGACTGCCAAGTAGATATTGATCAACGCGGCGAGCGCGCCCAACAGAAACAGTGGGGGTGTGGCTACGGAGCGAGTCTCGATCTGTCGGCGGGTGACCTCAGGCACGTCATCGAGCAGCTCCCGGCGCCGCGCGTAGAACCACAGTGCCGAGCCGATCGCGCTGGGTACGAACAGGCTGAGGCCGTAATAGAGCCCCGCTCTCCCCGAGTGGAAGTAGTTGCCAAGGAGCGCGGTGGGAAACGGTAAGAATGCGACGCCCAGCAGATACAGAAGGTTCAGCCACATCAAACCGGAGTCGTACTTCCGCACGTGCCGGAAGATCCGATGGTGCGCCATCCAGTATTGACCGAGCACAAGGAAGCTCAGAGCGAATGAGAACAACTTCGGAGCGCGGGCTGCGAGGGCTTGATCGAGAGTGGCCAGCGAGCCGTGAGGCACGGAGAGTTGGAAGATCAACAGTGTCATCGCGATGGCAAATACCGCGTCGCTGAAGAAGGCGATCCGCTCTACGTCCGATGATGAATCCCAGATCTCGGGGCTCCGGATGAGGCGACGCGGACCTTTGGGTTGCGCGCGGTCAGGCAATGGCCGCTCCAGGACTCGTCACCGAAGACTTCGCGTCTCAGCGACCGCATCGTGCCGATCCCAACCGAGGCTTCGCACGGTCGCACAGTAGAGCAAGGACGTGTCGTCGAGGATGACAATCGCGGCGAGCGGCGTCTTCCGCGAGCGCGGCTCAGCTCGCGGCGCCATTTAGATTCGCTGCGTGGAGCGCGTTGCCATCATCGGCTCGGGAGGCGCCGGTAAGTCCCGCCTGGCGACCCAGATCGCCGCTAGGACCGGCCTCCCGCTGATACATCTCGATCCTCTGTTCTGGCGTCCGGGATGGAGTCCCGCACCTGCGGACGAGGCGCGGCAGGCCTTGCACAAGGCCATCGCCCGGGACCGGTGGATCCTCGACGGCAACTTCCTTTCCGATCCCCCCGGCGCCGACCCTCGTTTCAACCGGACCGACACGGTGATCTTCATCGATCGTCCGCCTGCGATCTGTTTGTGGCGAGCCATAAGCCGTCTGGTGCGGGACCGCCATCGATGGCGCCCGGACCTGCCCGAAGGTTGTGTTGAGGGCTTTGACCTTCCCTTCTATCGCTGGGTGTGGTCCTACCGCCGGACCACCCGCCCGCAGGTGCTCCTGGTCTTGGCGCGGCTGAGCCCCGATATCGAGATCTTCCATCTGCGCTCGAACCGTGACGTTCGTCGGTTCCTCCTCGACCTGTAGCAGATGAAGGGGGACTCGATCGGAGCGGGTGAGGGGAATCGAACCCCCGTCACTAGCTTGGGAAGCTAGAGCTCTGCCATTGAGCTACACCCGCGCAAAGCGGCCGAATCCTACTGTGGGCACGCAACGGGGACCAAAGAGCCTCGTACACTGCTCGTCGCTGAGAGGGAGGCGCCTTGATTCTGTCGGATCGCGACATCTTTGAAGCCTTAGCGACGGACCGCATCGGGATCGAGCCCTTCGACAAGGTCGATCTGCAACCTTCGTCCGTCGATCTGCATGTTGATCGCTTCTTTCGAACCTTTCACAACGCGCGCTATCCGTTCATCGACGTCAAGAAACCGATGGACGACCTTACCGAGCTCATCGAAGTTGCCGGCGACGAGGCTTTCATCCTTCATCCTGGCGAATTCGTCCTTGGCTCGACCTTGGAGCATGTGAGGCTGCCGAACGACCTCGTGGCTCGATTGGAAGGCAAATCGTCTCTCGGGCGGCTGGGTCTGTTGATCCATTCGACCGCCGGATACGTCGATCCGGGCTTCGAAGGTCACCTGACGCTCGAGCTTTCGAACGTTGCGAACCTCCCGATCACCATCTATCCGAACATGAAGATCGGCCAGATCAGCTTTTTCCAGCTCACTTCCGAGGCTCAGAACCCTTACGGGACCAAGTCTCTGGGCTCGAAGTATCAGGGCCAGCGGGGGCCGACTCCGTCCCGCTTCTTCGAAAACTTCAGTTGACGGACACCGACGCCCAGGCGATCCGCCGACAACGGGCAGCATCGTTCGGCGGGGTTGCCGGCGACTACGCCCGTTCTCGGCCCGGCTATCCGGATGCCGCCGTTCGCTGGATGACGGAGGGTGGCCCGGGCGCGGTGCTCGACGTGGCCGCGGGAACCGGGAAGCTGACCCTGCAACTACGCGACTACGCCAGCTACGTGGCAGCGCTGGAGCTGGCAGTTCCGATGTTGCAAGAGCTACAAGCCCTGGATCCGAGTATCGCCGCGGTATCCGGCCGAGCCGAGGCTCTTGCTTTTCGAACCGGTTCGTTCGACTTGATCACGGTGGCACAGGCGTTCCACTGGCTCGATCAGCAGGCTGCGGCGGCAGAGTTCGCTCGCGTTCTTCGACCCGGTGGCCGCGTTGGGATCCTGTGGAACTTTCGGGACGAGTCGGTGGGGTGGGTGGCGGACCTGTCGAAGATCATCGGTAGCGAAGACAGTGAGCAGCAGGACTTCTTCGATCGCCTCACTTCGCTCGACCATTTTGCACCATCTGTGGAACGCATTTTCGAGTTCGAGCAGGTCCTGGACCGCGACCTGCTAGTGGCCCTAGTGCGGTCGCGGAGTTACGTGGCTACGCTCCCGGACGAGGAACGAGTGTCGCTACTGTCAGAGGTGGTGCGGCTGTGCGAGGAACATCCCTCCTTGTCGGGTCGCTCGCAGTTTTCGATGCCCTACAGAACCCATGTGTACCGCGCGGAGAGGATCGGCTAGGAGGGGTCGCCCTCTATGGCGCCGGATAGCTCGGGAGCCTCGGTCTGACGGCCGTCCGAGACGGCAACGTGATCCCCCGATCCCTCGACCGACCGAAGAAGTATCTGCGCTACGTCCTGCACACTCATCTGCTCGCTCGCGTGTCGTTCGTTGACGCCGTCGGACAGCATGATGTTGCAGAAGGGGCAGCCGACCGCGAGCGTATTGGCCGCAGAAGCAAGGGCTTCATCGGTCCTTTCGGTGTTGACCTTCTTACCCATGCGCTCTTCCATCCACATCCTTGATCCTCCTGCTCCGCAACAGAAGGTCTCGTGCTTGTGACGGTGGAGCTCGTCGTATTCGGCTCCCGGGATCGCGTCAATGACATCGCGCGCCCCCTTCCATACGTCGTTGTGGCGGGCCAGATAGCAAGGATCGTGATAGGTGATTCTCTCGGCCACCGCGCCAGTTGGCTTGAGCCGGCCTTCCCTCACCAGCTGCGCCAGATATTCCGTGTGATGGATGACTTCGAAGTTGCCACCGAACTGCGGATACTCGTTGAACATCGTGTTGAAGCAGTGGGGGCAGGTCGTGACGATCTTCTTCACGTGATGCTGGTTCAGCTGTTCGATCGCTTGCTCCGCGAGCGACTGATAGACGTACTCGGCCCCCATCCGGCGCGCCGGATCGCCGTTGCAGTTCTCATCCGGTCCCAGCGTGGCGAACTTCACGCCGGCCTCCTCCATCAACCGGGCGAAGTCGTAGACGACCTTCTTATTGCGGTCGTCGTAGGCGCCTGCGCAGCCCACCCAGAGCAGAACCTCAGCGTCCGGGGCCGCCGAGATGTGAGGAACGTTCAGCGGGGTCTGCCTGGACGTTCCCCGCGTCCATTCCACCCGCGCCTGAGGAGGCTGCCCCCATGGGTTCCCAGTTGTCTCGAGGCTCTGCAAAGCGCTCTGCATCTCCTTCGGGATGCGCGCTTCGCTCATCACGAGGTTGCGCCGCATGTCGATGATGGTGTCGATGTGCTCGATATCGACCGGACATGCCTGTACGCAGGCGCCGCAGGTGGTGCAATCCCAGATCACCTCGTCTTCGACGACGTCGGGATTCAACGGCGGCAGCTTTTCAACCGCGGCTGCGAACGCCGTGTCGCCCTCTTTCTGCGCGGCTACCAGCTCGGGGCCGTGCTCGAACAAGTGGTCGCGCAGATCCATGATCAGCAACTTGGGAGAGAGCGGTTTGCCGGTGTTCCACGCAGGGCATTGCGATTGGCAGCGGCCACACTCCGTGCACGTGTAGGTGTCGAGAAGCTGCTTCCAGGTCAGGTCCGTCACCTTGCCGGCCCCCAGCACGTCGTCTTCGGACATGGCCTCCACGTCGATGTGCATCGGTTTGAGAGCGCCCTTTGGACGGTCAGACCTAAAGAGCACGTTTGGGAAAGACGTAACGATGTGAAGGTGTTTCGAGTAGGTGATGTAGACGAGGAACGCAAGGATGATCAGCGAATGCCACCACAGAAAGACGGTGTCGATCGCGTCTCGCGTCGATAACGACATGCCTTGGAACAGCTTCGAGACGCTGTATGACAGCGGAGTCCACGTGGTGTCATAGGGAAAGCGTCCCAGTACGATCTGGGTGGCCCGCGACAGCAGGATGGTGATCATGATGGCTCCGATCGCCACCAGGATGTAGTCCGCTTCGCGTAGATGCGACCCCGTGAAACGTCCGGGCCGCTGCACCTTGCGGATCGCGAACGCCGCGACGATCCCGAGCAAGACGGCGACGATGAAGAAGTCCTGGAGGGCGCCGAGCGGGCCCCACCGGCCGATCAGCGGCAGATGGAACCCCTTCTCGAAGATCGCGCCGAACGCTTCCACGATGGTGGTGAACAGGATCAGGAACCCCCAGAAGATGAAGAAGTGCATCAGGCCGGGGAGCGTCCACTGGAGCAGCTTTCGTTGGCCGAAGACAACCACTACCTCGTCTTTGATCTTGCGGGCCCAGTTGCCCTGGAAGCGATCGTCGGGACGGCCGAGTTTCAGGTAGCCGACAAGGTCGCGCGCCCGCCTGGCGAACGCGCCGATGGTGATCAGCAGCAACAGTGCCATCACGAGCTTCTCGAGCACCGGTCAACGCCTCCGATCGGCGAGATCGCCCCGAGGGGCTGCGGTCGGTCGGGAGTATATGGTCGGCCTGCTACACATGACCGCTAACTCTTCCGGGTCTCAGTCGCGCGTCACCACCGCAGCAGGGCCGGTTTCGGTGGCCTTCGATGGCCCCGAAGACGGCGACGCGGTGCTCGTGCTCGCGCCCGGCGCCGGCGGCGGGATGGACGGTGCCTTTATGAAAAGGGCTGCTCGCGGCCTGGCTGCCCACGGATTGCAGGTGTGCCGGTTCAACTTCGGATACACCGAGAAGGGGCGGCGATCTCCGGATAAGCAACCACTGCTCGAAGAGACCTACCGCGATGTAGTCGGAGCCATAAGGCCGCTTGCGGGGCCGCGTCCCCTGTTCCTGGGCGGCAAGTCGATGGGCGGTCGCATCGCGTCCCACATCGTTGCGGGCGGCGAACAGGCCACGGGTTTGATCTTTCTCGGCTACCCCCTGCACCCTCCGGGGAGGCCCGACCGGATCCGTGACGAGCATCTGAGAGCGATCGATACCCCGATGCTCTTCGTCGAAGGAACGCGCGACCCGTTCTGTCCGCTGGAGGCTCTGGAGCGAGCCCTTGGCTCCATCAAAGCCAGCACCTCGGTGGTGGTTATCGACGACGGCGATCACTCGTTCAAGGTAACCAAGGCCTCGGGGCGCTCGACGGAAGCAGCCTGGCAGGAGGTGATCGAAGCCGTCTCGGGGTGGGTGCGGGAGCTCATCCGATGAGGCGACCGACGCTGTTCCCGAACATGCCCCGCCGCGTCTGGATCCTGTTTGCCGGGGATCTGGTGTCGTTTCTGGGCAACGGCTTGGTGATCCCGTTCCTGATCGTGTACCTCCACCGGGTGCGGCATCTCACTCTGCCCACGGCGGGGCTCGCGCTATCCATGATCGCCGTCTCGGGGTTCATCGGAACAGTAGTCACCGGCGGTCTCGTGGATCGCATCGGTCCGCGCAGGACTTTGATCTTGTCGCAGCTGTTCGCGGCAGCCGGGATAACCGCCATCGCCTACGTCCACTCGCCGTGGCAAGCGTTCGCTTCGGGCGCCATCTATGGGTTCGGCGCGGCGGGGTACTGGCCGGCGATCCAATCCCTGCTGGCGACTGCGGTGCCTGCCGAGCAACGCGACGCCGCCTTCTCCCTGCACTTCATGGCCCTCAATGCCGGGATCGGTCTTGGTGCCTTGATCGGGGGAGCTCTCGTCAGCCTCGCCCACCCGGATTCCTTCGTGCATGTGTATGTCGTCGACGCGCTGACCTTTCTCGGGTTCGGCCTGCTGCTAACGCTGATGAAGTCGTTCGATGCCACCAGCTCGGGAAAAACGGGGCACGATCGCGAAGCGTCCCCTCCTGCCGGCTATGCCGAAGTCTTGAAAGACCGCGTCTTCGTCAAGATCTGTTTGGTGATAGCACTGCTCGTGACGATCGGCTCCGGGCAATTGACGTCGGGCTTTCCGGCGTTCGCCACCGGCCGGGGCGGCGCCTCGACGCACGTTGTGGGTTTCGCATTCGGAGCGAACACCCTCACCATCGTCGTTCTACAGCTATGGGCTCTCAGAGCGATGAAGGGTCGCCGGCGGACGCGCGTCGTCATGGCCACCTGCGTTATGTGGGCGTTGTGCTGGTCGCTAACCCTCGTCAGCGGCCTCCACGGTGGCGGCGCGCTCTCCGATGCAGGCTTCGTTGTTGCTCTCGCTGTGTTTGCCGTCGGCGAGACGATGATGGCGCCGAGCATGCCGGCGCTCGTTAACCATCTCGCCCCCGAACATCTGCGCGGGCGTTACAACGCCTTCCATTCGCTGGCTTACAACTCCGGGTTCTTCGTCGGACCAGCCATCGCGG
>DATAPE010000164.1:0-14112 GCA_036265345.1 Actinomycetota bacterium | reverse complement strand
TCTTTGCCGGTGCCGCGCGCAACCTCGAAGGCAAGTCCGCGGGCGAATACATGCCCGGTCACACGAGCTACGTCCGGCGCGAGCCGGTGGGCGTATGCGCCCAGGTCACGCCGTGGACTTACCCGATGATGATGGCGGTCTGGAAGTGGGCCCCGGCCCTGGCCGCGGGCAACACGATCGTGCTGAAGCCCTCTGACACCACGCCGGTGTCGACCTTGAAGATGGCCGAAGTGATGGCCGAATTCCTCCCCGATGGCGTGTTCAACGTGGTGTGCGGCGACCGGGACACGGGAGCCACGTTGATGGCGCACCCGATCCCAGACATGGTGTCGATCACCGGCAGCGTGCGCGCCGGCATGCAGGTTGCCGCCGCGGCGGCAACGGATCTCAAGAAAGTCCATCTGGAGCTGGGCGGCAAGGCTCCCGTGATCGTGTTCGACGATGCAAACCTGGACGAGGCGACCGAAACCATAGCCATGGCCGGCTACTTCAACGCCGGTCAGGATTGCACCGCGGCCACCAGGGTGCTTGCCGGTCCTGGGATCTACGACGATTTCGTCAGCGAGATCGCCCAGCGGGCCAAGGGAACGGTGACGGGTGACCCGGCGGACGAGGACACCTTCTTCGGTCCCCTGAACAACCCCAACCAACTGGCCCGGGTGCGGTCCTTCCTGGATAACGTTCCCGATCACGCAGAGGTGGTAGCCGGCGGCAACGCCCTGGATCTGCACGGCGGATATTTCCACGAAGCAACCGTGGTGGCGGGGGCCGAGCAGCGCGACACGATGATCCAGGAAGAGATCTTCGGCCCCGTGATCACGGTTCAGCGGTTCGACGATGAAGCCAAAGCCCTGGCGTGGGCCAACGATGTGCAGTACGGGCTAGCCGCGAGCGTGTGGACCAAGGACCACGGCCGTGCGATGCGTATGGCGAAGAACCTTGATTTTGGGTGCGTCTGGATAAACACGCACATCCCGATCGTCTCCGAGATGCCCCACGGGGGATTCAAGCATTCGGGTTACGGCAAGGATCTGTCGATGTACGGCCTCGAGGACTACACCCGCATCAAACACGTCATGTCGCACATCGAATAGCGCGCAATGGTGGGAAACCACCACCCGGCTATCCCCACGGGAGCCTACGAAGAGCGCCACCATTCGGCGACGACAGCAGGCATCCGATATTGCATCTTGCCGCTGGCCCGGTCTTGCCACACCTCGAGAGGCCATTTCTTTTCTCCAAAATGACGGCTGGTTAACCGGCTGGCCGCTGCGAGTTCGTTTCGAACCTGGATCTCTGGCATGTTGGCTCGAGCGACGACATCGTCGTAGGCGAGGGTCTCATCGGGTCGTCCGGCAGCCATCTCGAAGAGAGTCGTGGCGCCCTCCCAATGCATGATGCGGGGTTTTAGCCACGCCACCATTCGCCGGCTCCACTCGCCCTGCCGGGGGATGAAAATGACCCTCTCGTCCCCCGCGATCAGCTCCCGTGCCTCCTTGACAAGCTCTTCGATCGTCTCCAGGACAACTACGAGCCTCTCTGAGGTTTGCATACCCGCCTCCTAATGTTCTCCAGTCTCCAGAACAGTGTATGTTGGACTCCTACCTTAAGGCGGGAGGTGAAAAAACATATGTTGAATCAGACCGAGTTCATTGCAAAGAAGGAAGAGGTGCGGGCGGTGCTGCCGGAGTCGGGCACCCGTTTCCGCACGAGAGACATCTCCGGTGCGGCGCCCATGCTCAAGCTGTTCGGGGTTAGTCAGGATGACACCAACTACCACGCCCAGATAGGGCAGGGGCTGTTGGCCAACACCGACTACTTCCGGGTGACGCGCATCGAGGCAGAGAAGGAGAACGAAAGAGGCGCTCTCTGGCAGAGGGTCTAGCTCTTAGACCGTTCTGTGGCAGAGGATGGGGCAACGAAAGCCCATCTCTCTGCTGCGGTCCGGGGCCCGGCCAGCCTGGCCCGGACGGTGCCCTATGGGGTGGAGGCGCTAGATCCACCTCTCGAGGAGGATGAAAGCACGTGAGCAGAACACGGGATCGGCGTGTGGGGGAACGCCGGGCTGATGAGCGGCGTTCGATAGTGCGGCCCAGACAGGATCGTCGGGAGCGCGGTTGCCGTCAGGCCGACGACCTAACGGGAGCAACGCTGGAGGAGGAGTTCCGGCTGGCGACGTGGCTCGGAAGAATGGTCGGGTACGAGATCGTGGCGGCTCGATAGGAAGCCAGTGGTTAGTGGCGGTGGGGTGGCACTTGTGAGCGTTTACCCCTGCCCGGATGTCGCGTGCGGAGTTGGCCCCAAAGCTCTGACGTATTCACTCGATGAGTTGGACTAGCTAATAGCTAGTCGTCTCAGCTGAAACGCAGCACCATGCTCGGAGTACCCAGCACCTGCTCCGAGTACTAGTTCTGCTTGCTCTCTCCCATGAGATTGCGGATCTCGGTCGTGGAATAGCGGCGGTGGCCGCCCAGCGTCTTCATCGGAGAGAGCTTGCCGGCGTTTGCCCAGCGCGTGACGGTCTTGGGATCGACACGGAACAGCGCCGCCACTTCTGCTGGTGTCATAAGTGCATCGTTCTTTGCAACGGCCATTTCGGTGGCCTTTCACCTAGGCGTTTCTCTTTCACTACAAGGCCCGAATGGCTTTAGTCCTCGTACTGCTGGTCTCTAGTGTAGCTTGTCTTGCTTGTGAGAGATACGACATTTGGCGTCATAGTCCCGTTTGGAGCTAGGAAGCCCCTCCGGCGGGGTCTTTGGGCTCGCCCTAGGGGCAGGATCCGCCCCTTTTCACCTGATCGGTGAGTGCAGGGCGACTCTCCATACTTGTATCGGCACAATCACCGCATTCCCCGCGTCCGGGTTTTGTGGACAAACCGCGGGGGGAGCCGGGTCCGTACAACGTGGTGGCGCGGGAGAGCCGGCGATATGGGTTTGGTAAGCCCTTTACCCCCCAGGCAGTGCGGGTCTGCGGCCGCCCTCCAGCAGAGCCTGCCCCGGCCTCCCGCCCTTCTCGGCACGGAACGATGAGCCTCCAGCTCTATGTCCGAGCTAGAACCTGCTCTTCAGCGCTTCGACGGTACGCACGTAGGGTCGCTGGAATTTCTTCAAGCGCGACCCGACATTTCCCGGCCCGGAGTTGTAAGCGGCGAGCGCCTTTCGCTCTGTCGGTTGGGTCGTCAGCATGTGACGCAGATACATCACGCCGAGATGAACGTTGTCGTGCATCTTGCGGACCCGCAGATGCCCCCCGCCCAAGACGCGGTTCACATAGCGGGCCGTCCCCGGCATCACTTGCATGACACCGATCGCACCCGCGCTGGAGACCACATGCTGCCGCCAGCCACTCTCTTCCCACGCGACCGCCTTTACGAGCGCCGGCGCTACTCGATGCACCACTGCCGCCTGGATGAGAGTCCGCTCGACGGGACCTGCGGCTGCCGGGATAGCGGCCCCGGCGCGGTGGCCGTGGGGCACCTTTAGCTTCGAGCCGACCACTATGAGGTTGGGGTCCTTGATGTGGTTGAGACGGGCCAGCGAGGCGATGGAGGTTCCATAGCGTCCCGCGATCGAGGACAGCGTCTCGCCGTACGCCACGGTGTGGACGGAATCGACCCGGTGGCGCCCCGGCACCCGGAGCGTTTCTCCGGCGACGATCAGGTTCGGGTCGGCGATGTGGTTCAGCGCCACCAACCGGGACACCGACGTGCCGTAACGGGCCGCGATCTTCCCCAAGGTGTCGCCGCTGCGCACTCGATGCCCCGCGGCGTGCGCTTGGGGGGCCGACAGCCACACCGCAGCGGCGGTCCCCACGACGGCGGGCCCGTGCTTCTTGGGGCGCGGCTTGAGATGCCTTGCGTGGTAACGGATTGCGCCCACGTACCTCATCCTCCACAATGGTTGACAGAACTGCACACCAGCATCACAACGTACGTGAACGCAGGCACAACGGTCAAGGCCGGCTTGCCCTGGTGGGAGGGGTCGAGGGGCTAATGACTGCCTGAGTGGTGTGATGAGGAGGTTGCCCGCGAAGGCTCGCCTTTAGGCGAAGCGGAGCTCCTCGTCATCGTGGTCGTTGACGACCCGGGCACAGGTGGGGCAGTACCACCTGGCCTCCAGGACGCTGCCGCAGGCCGAGTGGCGGGGCAGATCTCCCGTCGCGGCCCCCCTGGCGCCCCACTGCGCCAGCAACCTCAGGGCCCCGGCGAGCTCCTTCCCGACGCCGGTCAGCTCGTAGTCGAGGCGCGGCGGCCGCTGGGAATAGGGGCGGGCAACGACCAGGGCCTCGTGCTCGAGGTGCTTGAGGCGTTGGGACAAGACGTTCGGCGCGATCCCGGGGAGATCGTCGATCAGCTCATTGAAGCGCCTCGGCCCCTGAAGCAAGGCCTCGACGATCAGCAGCGTCCACCTGTCGCCCACCCGGGCGAGGGCATCTGCGAGCGGTGACGCTTCGGTGGGGGCCATACCCGACATCGTAGCCATCGGCGCTTGCGTCTTCTCCTATCGAGTAGTAACTTGCAACTCACAAGTTACTACCTAGGAGGAAGCATGGGCGTGCTGGATGAGCTTCAAGAGCAGGTGCAAGGCGCGGCCCGCCAGATCGGACCGGCGGTCGTGGGGATCGGGACCCGGCGCGCGCTGGGCTCGGGCGTGGTCGTTGCTGCCGGCAAGGTACTGACGAATGCCCACAACGTGAGGGGCGACGCCGCCACCGTCACGTTCTCGGATGGACGCAAGGAGACCGGGACGACCGAAGGCGTTGACGTGGATGGCGACATCGCGGTCCTGTCCGTGGATACGGGCGACATCACGCCGGTGGGGTGGGCGCAGTCTGTGAACCCGGAGCCCGGGACCGCGGTCCTGGCCCTGTCGAATCCCGGCGGCAGAGGGTTGCGGGTGACTTTCGGTCTCGTCTCGGGGACCCAGCGCACGTTCCGGGGGCCGCGAGGGCGCAGGATCACGGGCAGTCTCGAGCACACGGCGCCACTTCTGCCGGGCTCGTCCGGAGGTCCCGTCGTCGACCGGGAAGGAAAGCTTCTCGGTGTGAACACCAACCGTCTGGGCGAGGGCTTCTATCTGGCGATCCCCGCCGACGAGTCCCTGCGTACTCGGGTCGACGCGCTGGCGCGCGGTGAGTCTCCCCACCGCAGGCATCTCGGTGTGGGAGTGGCTCCGGCCCATGTGGCTCGGGGCCTGCGCCGAGCGGTGGGCCTTCCCGACGCCGAGGGGCTTCTGGTTCGGCAGGTCGAGGAGGACTCTCCGGCTGCTGCCGGTGGATTGCAGGAAGGCGATCTGATCGTGGAAGTCGGTGGCAGCGCCGTGACGGACTTCGACGCGTTGACCGATGCGATGGAGTCACAGCCAGATGGAGCGGTCGACATCCGCGTGCTTAGAGGCACCGACGAACGGCATCTGTCGGTGAACCTCGGCCAGGAGTAGCGAGATGTCATCCGAGAACGGATCGGATGGCCTGACCCTCGCTACCGAGGACGCGGCCCTCGATACCTATTCGAACATCGTCACCTCGGTGGCCGACCGCCTCATCCCATCGGTGGCCAGCCTCAAAGTCATGGAGAGAGTGCGCGGGGGCCGGAGACCCCGCGGCGCGGGCTCGGCGGTCCTCGTCACCCCCGATGGGTTCCTGTTGACCTCGGCTCATGTCGTCGGTGAGGCGGCCGGCGGGAGTGCAACTTTCTCGGATGGGAGGGAGCTTGGCTTCGAGATCGTCGGGTGCGACGCGCTATCCGACATGGCAGTGATCCGGGTGCCCTCCTCCGATCTGCCGTCGGCCGAGCTCGGCGACGCAGACTCCCTGCGGGTGGGCCAGCTGGTAGTTGCTATCGGAAACCCGCTGGGCTTCTCGGGCTCGGTGAGCGCTGGTGTCGTGAGCGCGCTGGGACGATCGTTCGCTGCGCAGGATGGCACCAACGCACGCGTCGTCGAGAACGTGATTCAGACCGACGCCGCTCTGCACCCCGGGAACTCAGGGGGCGCACTGGCGGATAGCGCGGGCCGTGTGGTGGGCATCAACACCGCGGTCGTCGGGCCCTGGATCGGCCAGGGGTTGGGGTTGGCGGTTCCCATCAACAAGATCACGCGGCGCATCATCGCGGCCCTGATGGCGGAAGGGCGCGTCCGGCGCGCATTCCTCGGCATCGCCGGGGGTCCCCGGCCGCTTCCACCGCGCGCGGCGCGGACGCTGGCCCGGCAGAAGGGCGTCGAGGTCGTCCAAGTCGTCGAGGGGAGCCCCGCGGCCGGAGCCGGGATCCGGCAGGAGGACATCATCGTCGAAGTCGGCGAGTTCCCGGTCGAGGACGGTGGCGATCTGCAGAGGTTGATGACCGGTGACGTGATCGGTCGCACATTGCCGGTCACGATCCTTCGGGGCGGAGAGGTGTTGTCGCTGGAGGTAACTCCTTCCGAACTGTAGACCGCTGTCAGCGGCGCAGGTCGAGGGTGGGGTGATCCAGGCGAAGGTCGAGTATCAGGCTGCCCTCACCGGGCTGCAGCGATCCGTAGGTAACGCCTTGGAACGCGGCGGGTAGAGGAAGAGAGACGGCCGGCAGCGAGCCGGCGGAGATCCGCAGGGAACCGTTCGAGATCGTGACGTCAGCATCTACGGGCGCCGCGAGGGGGCCCAGCCGTGCGATCGCGTGGCCCCCTTTGAAAGCCATCTTGAAGGGAACGTCGTGCGCGCGAAGGAACGCGTTGACCGAAGAGGTCGTCATCGAGGCAGTTCCGATCCCCGCCGCGGCATGGATGGCTGCAAGGTGACCATTGAAGAGATCACGGACCGAAAATCTCAGGTTCCGAAGCAGAAGATGAACGTCTGAGAACGTCGCCGACCCTCTGGTGATGCTGCTCGTGGCTATCGCCGCCGTCGAGATCTCGCCGCGAGCCATCTCGGAGATGAACGGGAATCCGTGCAGCGACACGCTGGGTTCGGACCGTAGTTGAAGAGACGTCTGTATAGAGCGCGCCACGCGCGCCTCTTCGTAATGGCGCGCACCGTAATCGGCCGAGAGCAGCAGGAGCAGTACGACCGCGGTGAGAACGGCGCTTCGCAGAGGGGTTCGAGGGCGGCGCATCGGTTGGGCTGGGCATTCCTTGGTTAGACCGTGGTTGTGTGCTGCCGGAGCCTCCCACACGCTTGGCTGACCGCCAGAGATCGCGGACTGCGAAGTGCAGATGGGGCCGGGGCCCTTTCGTGCGGGAAGATGGCGGCGTGCCCACGCCCGCCGAGGTCCTCGATGTCGACGGATTCGACGTCCGGATCACCAATCCCGACAAGATCTTCTTCCCGCGTTTGGGCTTCACCAAGATGGACCTGGTGAGGTACTACCTGAGTGTGATGCCGGGTGCTCTCAGGGGTTGCCACCACCGGCCCAGCACTCTCTATCGATGGCCCAACGGGGTGGATGCACCCGAGGATGCCTTCTATCAGAAGCGGGTTCCGGTCAAGGGCCGCCCCGAGTGGCTGCAAACCGCGACCGTCAAGTTTCCGAGCGGCCGCTCGGCCGAGATGATCGCGGTGGAGGACGCGGCCCACGTGGTGTACGCGATCAACCTCGGCTGTCTGGACCTGAACCCATGGCCGGTGCGAGCGAGCGACGTGGATCATCCCGACGAGCTGCGCGTCGATCTCGACCCCACACCCGAGGTTCCGTTCGCCGAAGCGCGCGATGTCGCGCTCATCGCGCGCGAGGTCCTCGAGGAGTACCACCTCAAGGGCTTTCCTAAGACGTCGGGGAAGCGGGGGATCCATATCTATGTGCGCATCGAACCTCGCTGGGGCTTCCGTGAGGTGCGAAGAGCTGCCCTGGCGCTTGCTCGGGAGGTCGAGCGCCGGGCCGAGGGCATCGCCACGACGGCGTGGTGGAAAGAGGAGCGGCATGGCGTGTTCGTCGATTACAACCAGAACGCACGCGACCGGACGATCGCTTCGGCCTATTCGGTCCGTCCAACTCAGGACGCGCGGGTCTCGACTCCGCTGCGCTGGGATGAGGTCGCTGACGTCGAGCCCGAGAAGTTGACAGCTCAGACGGTGCCGGGGCGCTTCGCCGAGCTGGATGATCCCGGCGCGGGCATCGATGATGAGGCCGGAACGATCCAACCTCTGCTGGACCTCTCCGACGAGCAGGAGAAGGCCGGCCAAGGAGAAGCGCCACTGCCTCCCCACTTCCCCTAGGAGGCAGGCGTACCGCCGAGAGTCATGCCCTCGCGCCGGCGACAACGCTGAGCAGTAAGAATGAGCCGATGAAACTGCCCGTCATGCCGCCCGTCGCTCCGATGCTCGCCAAATCGGTCGCGACCATCCCGCCGGGAGCGAGCTACGAGCCGAAGTGGGATGGGTTCAGGACCATTGTTTTCCGGGACGCCGATGAGGTCGAGCTGGGCAGTCGCAACGAGCGGCCGATGACTCGCTACTTCCCCGAGCTCGTCGAAGCAGTCAAAGCGGAGCTGCCGGAGCGGTGCGTCATCGACGGCGAGATCGTCATCGCCACGGACGCCGGGCTGGACTTCGAGGCGCTCCAACAGCGCATCCATCCGGCTGTCTCGCGCGTGACCATGCTCAGCACCGCGACGCCTGCCTCGTTCATCGCCTTCGACCTGTTGGCTCTCGGGGACGACAACTACACCAAGCGCCCGTTCGCCGAACGGCGAGCCGCGCTGGAGAAGGCTCTCGCAGGAGCGGGCCGATCAGTACATCTCACCCCGGTTACGGCTGATCTCGACGAGGCCCAACGCTGGTTCACCGAGCTCGAGGGGGCCGGTCTCGACGGCGTCGTCGCGAAGCCGCTGGACGGCACCTACCAACCTGACAAGCGCGTGATGTTCAAGATCAAGCATGTCCGTACCGCGGACTGCGTCGTCGCCGGCTATCGCGTCCATAAGAGCAGCACCGACGCGATCGGTTCGCTGCTCCTCGGTCTCTACCGCGACCACACACTCGTGTCGGTTGGTGTCATCGGCGCCTTCCCGATGGCGACGCGGCGGGCGCTGTTCGACGAGCTGCAACCGCTGGTCACCGACTTCGACGGTCATCCCTGGAATTGGGCCGCGCAGGAAGCCTCCAGCGTCGATATGCACACACCGCGCAGAAACGAGGGCTCGCGATGGAACGCCAACAAGGACCTGTCCTTCGTGCCGCTTCGGCCGGAGCGCGTCGTCGAGGTGCGCTACGAACATATGGAAGGCGACCGGTTCCGGCACACCGCCCAGTTCAACCGGTGGCGTCCCGACCGCACCCCCGAGTCATGCACGTACGAGCAGCTCGAGCAGCCCCTCACTTTCGCTCTCGACGACATCGTCCCTGGACTCGGACCCGCTCGCAGCTGAGCACCACCCGACGCGGTTTGAAGGGGTGTGCCCGCAGAGAACATGACCTGATGCCGACCGGCGCTCCTCACAGGATCCGTTCGTGGTAAGCAACAGACAGATCTCGGAGCTTGCCGCGGTGGCGGCTGGAAGCTACGAGGGAAACAAACAGAGAGCTCTGCGGCGCTGCTCTCACCTGGCCCTGATGTGGACAGAAGAGGCAGCCGACGTCCTGTCACAGGATCGTCCCCTCAGTGAGCTCGAAGGTGTGGGCAAGTGGCTCGAAGACATCCTTAAGGGCTGGATCGAGGAGCCGCCCGAGATCCCGGAACCGCCGCCGGTGCGAACCGACTTCTTGACCTATGCCGAGGCGCTGTCCTTTCTCGCTGCCGAACCGGATTGGCGCAGCAAGCTGCGGGGCGATCTTCAGATGCACACGGTCTACAGCGACGGCAAGGCGACGATCTCGGAGATGGCTCAAACCGCCCGGGCCGCCGGTTACCAGTACATCGCCATCACCGATCACTCGAAGGGTTTGAAGATCGCCGGGGGAATGACCGAAGCCGAGCTCGCCGCTCAGACTGCCGAGATCGATGTTGTTAATGGGGTCTTGGAGGAGCACGGCGAAGAGTTGCACCTGCTGCGAGCCCTCGAGATGAACATCGATCCGACGGGACAGGGCGATATGGAGGACGAAGCCCTCGATCGTCTCGATCTGATCTTGGGATCGTTCCATTCCAAGCTTCGCGTTACCGAAGACCAGACCGAGCGGTATGTGGCCGCGCTGCACAACCCCCACGTCCACGTGTTGGGCCATCCTCGGGGGCGCAAGTACAACTTCCGGATGGGACTGGACGCGGACTGGCAGACGGTGTTTGAAAATGCAGCGAGATTGGACAAGGCGGTCGAGATCGACGGCTATCCAGACCGCCAGGACCTCAACCTGGACTTACTTCGATTAGCCCGCGAAGCCGGTGTCCGCATCTCGATCGGCACCGATGCCCACAACCAATCCGAGATGCGCTTTATCGATGTGGGAGTCGCGGCCGCTCTGAAGGCGGGAATCGGCGCCGAGCGAATCTTGAATTTCAAGCCGTGGGAGGAGATCGTTGCCTGGACCGCCTCCTTGCGGTCGTGATGCCGCGCTAGCGGCGGGGGCCGAGCAACTTCCAGACCGCCGGCAAGGCTCCCGCAGCGATGAGCAGTTTGGCCATGTCGCCCAGCACGAACGGATAGAGACCGAGCTGCAACGCCTTCTGTGAGGTTTGGCCCAAGGCATTGGCGAGCCACGGCACCCCGATGGCGTAGATGACGATCTCTCCCAACAACATCGCGCCGATAGAGCTTCGGATGCTGCGGTCCCACCCCCGTTCGGCGAGAGCGCCGACGATCCATGCCGCGCACGCGAAGCCCCACAGGTAGCCGCCTGTGGCGGCCGAGAGCTTGAGTAGATCGATGCCGTGGGCTCCCGCGGCGAAGAAGGGCAGGCCGAGCGCACCCTCGGCGAGGTAGAGAAGTGTTGCGGCGACCCCACGACGAGCGCCAAGGGATCCACCGACGAGCAGCACCCCAAGCGTTTGCCCTGTGACCGGAACGGGCGTGAAGGGCAATCGGATCGCGATCTGAGCAAGCAGCGCGATCGTCAGACTGCCGAGCACGATCGAGACCGTGTCGGTGACTGCCGCCGGCCAAGGATGGTTCCGCCTGCCGATCGACTCAACGAGGGTAGTCATGATCTCTCCTCTCGAACGGATGCGGCGGGGAGCATAGGCCCGGCTCTCCGCAGGCGCGGTTATATCCTGCGACGGCACCCCAACGGCGGCGTGGCCGAGTGGTTTAGGCAAGGGACTGCAAATCCCTGCACAGCGGTTCGATTCCGCTCGCCGCCTCCAACTGACTCAAGTCCCCTTGGCGAGGCTCCTCGGTGGAAGCAGCGAGTAGCATCTCGCCCCACAGGGGCGTTAGCTCAGTTGGTAGAGCACTACCTCGACAAGGTAGGGGTCAGTGGTTCGAGTCCACTACGCCCCACCTCAGTGGGCACCGGCGAAGGAGCCAGGCTGCGTGTCAGTGACTGAGCCGCGCCGTGTCAGTGAGTGGTCAGCGTGGCGCGGTTCCGACGACGGCGGGCCGGCTTGCGGTTACTACTTCGTTCCGGAAGGATTGGGCCGCAGCGGAGTTGTAAGGGCCGCCCAGACGGCCAGAACCTATGAAGCGCGAGACTCGCTCAGCGAAGGGAGTCGTCGGTGGAGACGCAGACCGATCTTGGTCTTGAAATCAGCTTACTTGCCCTTGTAGACACGCACGAGCATCTCCTTCCCGAGGATCACTGGGCGGGCGACAACGCGCGGCTGATCGAGGGAATGAGGGAGGCTGGCGAGCCGGGATGGGGCGATGCCAGTCCCGACATCCTCCAGGATCTCTTCATGAACTACGTGCGGAGCGATTTGGAGGTTGCCGGTGCCACTAAGGAGGCGCTCAGGCGAGTGTTCGACCCGGCGGCTGGCGACATCGAGTCCCGCTTCGCGGGAATCCGCGAGGCATGGGAGGTCACACAATTCACGGGCTACGGTGAGGCGGTTCGGCTGATTGCCCGCGACGTGTACGGCCTCGACGCGCTCACGGCGGAAGGCCTCGAAAGGGCGCAACGGAGGTTGGAGGAGCTCCGGCAGCCGGGCGAGCGGCTCCGACTGCTGAGTGAGATCGCCGGTCTTGATCACGTGCAGATCGATGACTTTCAATGGACGTGCAAGCCCGATGCATCCGGACCTGACTTCTTCCTCTACGACCTTTCGTGGGTGGGCTTCGCCCGTGGCGATGTCAACGTCGAGGACATCCAACACGAAACCGGTATCGAGATTTCCACGCTCGAAGATCTAAGAGAGGCATTGGCTGCGATCTTCCAGCGCTACGCGCCCTGCGCGGTTGCCGTCAAGGCTCAGCACGCATATACGCGCACCCTTCGCTGGGAGGAGCGGTCGGACGAGGACGCGGCAGAGGCACTTGCTGTAGTTCTGGCTGGAGGCGAGGTCGAAGAGGCGAGCCGGCTGACGTTAGGCGACTGGTGCTGGGCGCGCGGTGTCGAGCTTGCCATCGAGCACAATCTGCCCTTCAAGCTCCACACGGGCCATCACGCGGGAACCGGCTCCATGCCTATCGATTGGGTGCGGGCCGGAAACCTCTGCCCGCTACTCGCTCGGTACCCCCAGGCCAGGTTCGTGTTGATGCACATCTCATATCCGTATTCGGACGAGCTTGTCTCCATCGCCAAGCACTACCCGAATGTCTGGGTCGATCTCTGCTGGGCATGGTCAATCGACCCTTACAGTTCCGCGGACTTCGTCCGCCGCTTCCTGCACACAGTCCCGACCAGCAAGCTGTTTGGCTTCGGTGGAGACACCTTCTGGCCAACATCGGCTGTTGCCTACTCGATCCAGGCGCGCCGCGGCCTCCAGCGTGCACTCGAAGCGGAGATTGCCTCCGGCGACCTGACGGAGCCGGATGCGATCAAAATCGCCCACCGGCTGATGCACGACAACCAATACGCCTGCTTCGACATCGAGGGCACCCGCGCGGCTATCCGAGCACAGCTTGCGCCCGCGGAGGTCGCATAGGCAATGCTGCAGGTAGCATCTCATCCGCCTGTCCACTTCCAGCACGTCCTGTGGCCTAACGAGGTCTGACAACCTGGCCTCTGTCCCAAGCGTCGTGGAGGCAGTAGCAACCTGCGTTGAGGAGCGGTACGTCAACGCGTCCTCTGGCACGCGAGCTGCCACCGAGTTACGGCGACACCTGACCTCCGGCGACTACGGAGATTTGCGATACGGAGCTGAGATGGTCCGCACGTTGACCTCCGATCTGCAGGAGCACGTTCCCGACCGGCATCTGCAGGTGCGGTGGAGCGAACAAGAGCGAGCGCCATCCGAGGCGAGCGACTGGGACGATCCCGAGTACCTCGCTGCCTACTGGGCTCGCGAGGCTCAGGACAACTTTGGCTTCGACAAGGTCGAACGGCTGGAAGGAAACATCGGTTTGATGGTCGTGCGGAACATCGATGAGCCCGAGGGCACGGCTGCCGTTATCGATGCCGCGTTCGCGTTCTTGGCGAGATGCAGCGCTCTAATCATTGATGTGCGGAACACGACCGGTGGCGCTCCCTCTGGTATCGCGTACTTCCTCGGTCATCTGTTGCCGGCTGGCACGCCGCTGACCGAAGTGATCAACCGCCAGGGAGAAGTCATCGAGCGAACGATGACTCCAGCGGATACGGAGCCAACGTTTCCGACGGAGGTACCTGTCTACGCGTTGATCAGTGCTCGGACGGTGTCGGGATGCGAGGAACTGGTGTACGACCTGAGGGCCGCGGCCCGCGCAACATTGGTTGGCGCCAGAACGATCGGAGCGGCCAACCCCGTCGATGTCTATCCCGTCGACCCCCACGTCGTGGTGCGTGTTCCAACGGCCAGGGTGCAAAACGTGGTGACGGGTAGTAATTGGGAAGGAGCCGGGGTCGAGCCCGATCTTGAATGCGCACCTGAGGATGCGCTGGACGTCGCTCGCAGACTTGCATCCCAGGAATCGGGGGTCTCGCCCCCATAGGCCGCCAGGCACGTGGCCCAGCGTGATCTCTATCGGCTGGAGATCGTTGGCCAGAGTTTCTCATTTTCCGCCCGCTTCACTCCCCTTGGCGAGGCGCCTCACTACACTTCGATCGTGACCGACCTGAGGGGGATGATCAACGGATACCGCGTGTCGCAGGCCCTCTACGTTGCCGCAACCCTCGGGATCGCGGACTATT
>DATAPE010000163.1:0-13054 GCA_036265345.1 Actinomycetota bacterium | reverse complement strand
CAGTCTCATCTCCTACTAAAAGCCGCGCGACCTGCGTATGCGCCGACCTATGGCGCGCCCGCCGACCTAAAATGAATCGTGGCCTCAACATCGCAACCCACGCCCGAGATCCAAGAGCACGCGCCCGGTCCGACACCGCGCGGGGTCAAGGGCGTCCTCAAAAAGGTCCGGCCCCCGCGGCAGGGGGGCACCGAGCCCGCGATCGACCGGCTCATCAAGGAGGTGCGGCGGAGGCGGGCCAAGGCCGACACGAAGCTGCTGGAGCGCGCCTACGAGCTTGCCCAGCAGGCCCACAGCGGACAGCTTCGGATATCGGGCGATGCTTTCATCACGCACCCGGTGGCGACGGCCATGATCGTGGCCGAGCTTGGTCTTGATGAGGTCACCGTCGCGGCCGCGCTGCTTCATGATTCGGTGGAGGACTCGGAGCTGACCCTGGCCCAGATCGAAGAGATCATGGGCTTCGATGTGACCTCTCTCATCGACGGTGTCACGAAGCTGGACAAGATCCGCTTCCGGTCCGCGGAGCAAGGCCGGGCCGAGAATCTCCGCAAGATGATCGTCGCCACGGCACGCGACGTGCGAGTGCTCTTGATCAAGATCGCCGACCGTCTGCACAACATGCGCACCCTGGCTCCTCTGCCCCCCGAGAAGAAGCTCCTCATCGCGAGAGAGACGCTCGAGATCTACGCGCCCCTTGCCGAGCGCTTGGGGATGTACGCGATCAAGTGGGAGCTGGAGGATCTGGCGTTCGAGACGCTTCATCCCAAGCGGTTCGAAGAGATCGCCGAGATGGTGCAGCAGCGTCAACCCCAACGTGAGCAGCTGATCGAGGAAGTCACCGAGGAGATCGACAAGAAGCTGCGCGAGGTGAAGATCAAGGCCACGGTGTCGGGCCGGCCCAAGCATCTGTATTCGATCTACGAAAAGATCGTTCTGGGAGGGAAGCAGTTCGACGAGATCTTCGATCTTGCCGGGATCCGGGTGGTAGTCGAGTCGGTGCGGGACTGCTACGCCGCGCTGGGAGCCCTCCACACCCTGTACACGCCGGTGCCCGGGCGCTTCAAGGACTACATCGCCATGCCCAAGTTCAACATGTATCAGTCCTTGCACACGACGGTGATCCGGCAAGGGGGCCGGGCGATCGAGATCCAGATACGCACCGACGCCATGCACGGAGCTGCAGAGTTCGGCATCGCGGCGCACTGGCTCTACAAGGAGCAGCGCCGTGGCAAGGTCTCCGAGGAAGAGATCCAGTGGCTGCAACGGATGATGGACTGGCAGCGCGACTCTGCGGACCCGAAGGAATTCATGGAGTCGTTGAAGATCGACCTGTACTCCGACGAGATCTTCGTGTTCACGCCAAAGGGCGACGTGATCTCGCTGGCGCGCGAGGCGACGCCGATCGACTTCGCCTTTGCCATCCATACCGAGGTGGGCTACAGGACCGTCGGAGCGCGCGTGAACGGGCGACTCGTGGCGTTGGGACACGAGCTCGTGTCCGGAGATTCGGTGGAGATCATCACGGCTAAGGGCCCGTCTGGGCCCTCCCGTGACTGGCTGAACCTGGTCAAGACCCCGCGAGCTCGCAACAAGATCAGGCAATGGTTCGCCAAGGAGCGCCGCGAGGACGCTCTGGCGCAGGGTCGAGACGCGCTGATGCAAGGCATGCGCAAGCAAGGTTTGCCGGTGGACAAGATCGCGAAGGGCGAGTTCTTACAACAGATCGCTGCCGATCTGAAGTACGCCGACCTCGACGCTCTCTACGTGGCGATCGGGGAGGGACACGTGTCTCCTCAATCGATAGCTACCCGAGTGATCAGGTTGGTGCAGCCCGAGATCGAAGAAGAGAGCGAGCTCATCGAAGAGCAGCCGCGGCGCAGATCCCGCAAGCCGCGGGGCAAAGGGGTGATCGTCGAGGGCTTCGACGATCTGCTCGTACGGTTGGCCCGGTGCTGCACTCCCGTCCCGGGTGATCCGATCGTGGGTTTCCTCACGCGCGGCAGGGGAGTATCCGTTCATCGAGTGGACTGTCCCAACGCCAAGGTGCTTGCCGCCGATCAAGAGGGCAGGATGATCGAGGTGTGGTGGGACCAGCGCCAGGAGGGCACGTTCGTAGTTGCGATCCAGATCGAGGCGCTCGATCGCCGCAGACTCCTCCACGACGTCACGAGCGCGATCTCCGACCACGGCATCCACATCCTGGCCTCTACCTCACGCAGCGGCCGGGATGGCATCGCGCTGTTCACTTTCACGTTCGAGCTGGCGGACTCAAGCCATCTCGAGCACGTCGTGCAGACCGTGCGCGGCATCCAGTCCGTTTTTGACGTCTACCGGGTAGTGCCCACGGTCGCTTCGATCTGATCCCTTAGTGACCCGCTCCGTGCGGTGGGCCTGGCCGTATTCAGGTCTTACTCTCGCCCTCGTCCTGGTCGCGGGCGCCCTAGCGGCTTGTACGAATCAACCTCCCCTGCCGCGGGCGGTGGACATGGTCGACGCGTTCATCCGCGGCGTGAATGCCCGCGATGCCCAGGCGATCGTCGCAACCTTCGATCGTCGCGACCGCCGCATATGGACGGCTGCGCGGGTCCATCGGGTGATGGCCAGAGAGCTGAAGCAGGGCGGGATCACTCGCTTCCGGATGGTGCGAACCGGGTCGGTGCCGCAGGCGTCTGACGATCAGCTCCGCCAGGCGAAAGAGCCGATGGTCACGCATGCCCCCTACCAGATCACGTACCGATCGAGCGCAGCCCGCCACACGGTGAGGCTGCACGGCCAGCTGGCGGTGCCCTTCGAGGGCGGGCGGTGGGGCGTGGGATGGAGCAAGAGCGTCATGTGGCCGGGCGTCACGGGCGCCATCGGCTGGCACATCGCCTATCGGTGGCCGCCGCGAGCCTCGATCCTGGACCGCAACGGGAACAAGCTGGCGGTTGGGTCCGGCACCTCCCGGCGGTACCCCTTCCATGCAGTCGGGGGCACAACGCTGGGGTACCTGGGGTCGCTGTCGCAGGCTGATCTGGCGGAGGCGGCACCGGGACATATGGCCGGTGACCTCGTTGGCGCTTCGGGTCTCGAGGCAGGCCTCGAGCCGACGCTGGCGGGCCGGCCCGGATCGAGGTTGGAGATCGTCGGCCGGCACGACCACGTGATCGCGACGGTGGGCGGGAAGAAGGACCATCCCGGCCACAATGTCAAGACGACGCTCGACATGAGAGTGCAGGCGGCGGCTGAGGCCGGGTACGGCAGTGTGACGGGGGGCGCAATCGTCATCGATCCTCAGACGGGGGACCTCCTTGCGGTCGTGTCATCGTCGCCCATCGACCCGAACAACTACGTTGGGGCCAGCGGTGCCCAGCCGTTCAACCGTGCTCTGTCGGGTCTCTACCCCCCGGGTTCGTCGATGAAGGTGGTGACCGCCTCAGCTGCGTTGGACACAGGCAAGGTCACAGCGGCAACCCGTCTGTCCGGTCCCAAAGAGTTCAGAGGCGTCCGCAACTTCGAGTCGGAGAGCTTCAAGACGCTGACCTTTGCTCAAGCTACGGAGTTCAGCGTGAACACCGCGTTCGCCCAGGTGGCTTTGAAGCTCGGTGGCCGCACGCTGCACCGCTACGCCGGACGGTTCGGCTTCAACCGAGCTCCTGCGTTGTCTGTGGGAGCTGCGACCTCCTCCTTTCCGATGCCTCAGGACGAGAGCGATCTGATGTGGGGGGCTGTGGGACAAGCACAGGACCTCGCTTCTCCGTTGGAGATGGCATCGGTGGCTGCAACTGTGGCCAACCATGGCGTCCGAATGGAGCCCAGGATCACGTTTGCAACTCGCCCTCGAGGCACGCGTGTGATCTCCACAGAGACTGCTGTGACGATGACTCAGCTGATGGAGCTGGTGGTCCGGGGCGGAACGGGGACGGCAGCGAGCATCCCCGGCGTGACCGTGGCGGGCAAGACGGGGACCGCAGAGGTCGACGTCAACGGCGTCACGAAGGATCACGCATGGTTCGTGTGCTTCGCCCCTGCGGAGAACCCGAAGGTTGCGGTGTCTGTGGTGGTCGAGTTTGGGGGTGTCGGCGGGGAAGTGGCGGCTCCGCGCGCCCGCAACATCCTCGAGCGCGTGCTGCCGCTCGTCCGATGAGGGCAGTCGTCCAGAGGGTCACGCAAGCTCAGGTCACGGTCGATGGCCGCGTTGTGGGCGCGATCGGGAACGGGATGGTCGCTCTGGTCGGAGTGGCGGGCGGGGACGGGCATCCGCAGGCTGCGTGGCTGGGGGAGCGACTCGCCAATCTCCGCATCTTTCCCAACGGCGACGCGGACATGGAAGTGTCGCTTCTGGATACCGGCGGGGCTGCGCTCGTGATCTCCCAGTTCACTCTTTACGGCGACGTGCGCAAAGGGCGGAGGCCGTCCTTTCTGCGAGCGGCCCCCGGGCCGGAGGCCGAACCCATATTCCAGACGGTGGTCAATACGATGCGCGACCTGGGGATAGACGTCGCTACCGGCGAGTTCGGATCCATGATGGAAGTGGCGCTGACCAACGCCGGGCCGACCACCATTCTCGTGGACGGCGAAAAGGCTTTCTAGCCGGACGGCGAACCCAGCCGTAAGGGCGAACCCAGCCGTAAGGGCGAACCAGCGGTAGGCGGGGCTCGGACCGGCGACGGTTCCCGCCTAAGGGAGTCCGACCGTTTTCATCTATTCCTGTCCCAGAATCCCGTGGTCCACGCGGTCCAGATCTGCCAAGAAGGATCCCAAAAACGTGGGTTTTCCTGGGGTTGGCTATTGGTCCGCGTGGTCCACATGGTCTATAGCGCGTACCGATTTCTCCCTCCGAATACCGCTCGCTGCCCGTGGACCACAGGCACCACGTGGACCACACTCGTTGAGCCCACGTATGTAGGCACTTCCACCTTTGCTCTGGCATCCCGTCTCCCGCGCCTGGACCACTGGCACCATGTGGACGACGCCTATCGAGCCCGCGGATATATAGGCACGTCCACCTTGCTCCGAGATTCGGGATTTCGGCTGACAGGTGGACCACAGGGCACCGCGTGGACCACAGGCACCATGAGCCACGAGGGCCAAGACCTCAGCGCGCTGCGCCCCCAGATCGGTGATCGAAGTAGCGACCAGGTTCGAAATCGGGCCGGGCTGCCGTGTTTCAGACCATCTTGCTCCCGGAAGGGTGAGGTGCCCGTGGTGCTCGAGGTGCTTTCCTGGAAAAGCACCACGGTCACCTCAGTCACCACAGGATTGTGGGGCCGACAACATGTTTTGCATCCCCAGACTGGTTGATGCAGGGACCGTTCTTGATCGCTGATCCAGGAGCGACCGCCTAACTGGGGGGCCACTCCTCTCGCAGCACGCCCATGCAGACCACATCTCTGTGAGCGCCGTCATTCCACACGTGCTGGCGCAGCCGGCCCTCCTCGGCGAACCCGCACCTCTTGTAGGCGTTCAGCGCGCGGTCGTTGGTGTCGGTGACAGTTAGCCACACGCGCTGATAATTACGGTGGCGAAAGCCGTAGTCCACGACGGTCCTGATGGCGTCCTGCCCGTAGCCGTGCCCCCAGTAGTCGCGCTCGCCGATCACGATCCCGAGTTCGGAGGTGCGAGCGGTGGTGTCCACGCGAAACAGTGCCACCATCCCGATCAGCTTGCCGTCGACCTCGATCGCAAAGTTGACATCGTCGGGGGATTCCTTCTGCCGGCGTTCGAATTCGGCCTTCACGCGATCTACCGATTGGGGGGTTGGGGGATCGCCCCCGCCGAGCACTTCGACCTCGAGGTCGTTGGCCCACCGCGCCAGCGCGGGCAGATCCTCTTCCTCGATGGCGCGGAGCAGCACCTTGTCACCCTTCAGCATCGGGGCATCCTCGCACGGCCGATCGGGTCAGTCCTTTAGCACCCGCTCCACGGCGTCTTCGATTGCGCCCGGCGTCAGGCCGTACTGGACCAGCACTTCATCGGCCTTGCCCGAGGTGGCATAGGTGTCACCGATGTTCACGTAAGCCATCCTCGTGGGCTTTCTCTCTCCGACGACCGCCGCAACGGTTGCGCCGAGCCCTCCATAGGCGAGATGTTCCTCGGCCACGACGATGCCGCGCGTCTCGTTGGCGGCCCGCTCGATCGCTTCGGTGTCGATCGGTTTGACCGTATGCATATCGAGAACGCGCGCCGCGATCCCTTTCTGAGCAAGGCCCTCTGCGGCGTCCAGCGCCATCGCGACCATGATCCCGTTGGCGATGATCGTGACGTCGCCGCCGTCGCGAAGTGAGTGCGCTTGACCGATGTGCAGCTGGTCTTGATCCGAATAGATGACGGGGACCTTCGGCCGGCCACAGCGCACATAGGTGGGGCCGTCGCGTTCGATCATGGCTTTGGTCACCAACGCGGTGCTCGGGCCGTCCGCAGGCACTATCACGGTGAATCCCGGCAGGGAACAGGCCAGAGCGAGGTCCTCGATCGCCATCTGGGAAGGGCCATCCTCGCCGATCGAGATCCCGGCGTGGGTGCCGACCAGCTTCACGTTCTGATTCGGGAAGGCCACGGACATCCGGATCTGATCGAAGGCGTTGGCCAGCAGGAACACCGAGAAGGATGACACGACCGGGATCTTGCCCGCCCCCGCCAGGCCCGCGGCGATCCCCATCATGTTGGATTCCGCGATCCCTACATTGAAGAAGCGGTCGGGATACTTGGCCTTGAACTTGTTGGTGAAGGTCGAGTTGTTCACATCGCCGTCCACGACGACGATGTGTTCGTTCCCACCCATCTCGGCAAGGGCATCCCCGAACGCCTCTCGCGTGGGGGTGCCGTCCGGAAGATCTATGCGTGTAAGCCCAAAGGTCATGCCGGCGCTCCGATCTCCTCGAGGGCCTTGGCTTCTTCCTCCGGCGGGATCGGTTTGCCGTGCCACTTCCCAGGCTCCGACTCGAGGAGAGATACGCCCTTGCCCTTGATCGTGTGCGCAAGGATCGCCTGGGGCTTGCCGCGCACACCCCTGGCCCACTCGAACGCTCCGCCGACCTCCGCCAGCGAGTGTCCGTCGATCGCTCTGACTTCCCACCCGAAGGCACGAACCTTCTCTTCGAGGGGATCCAACGGCTCGATGTGATCAACCGCGTCCGTCTGCTGGTAACTGTTGCGATCGAGGATCCAGGTCAGGTTGTCCAGCCCGTGATTGCCGGCGAACATCAGCGCCTCCCAGATCTGGCCCTCTTCGGTCTCGCCGTCGCCGGTCATCACGTACACCCGGTAATCGAGGCCGTCGACCCTGGCTGCCAGCGCATGACCGATGCCCACCGACAGCCCCTGCCCGAGCGAGCCCGTAGAGGCCTCGACCCCGGCAAGCCGGTTCATATTCGGGTGGCCCTCCAGCGGCGAGCCCAGCTGGCGCAGCGTCATCAGCTCCTCGACGGGGAAGTATCCAGCTTCGGCGAGTACCGCATACAAACCCGGCGCGGCATGGCCTTTCGAAAGGATGAACCGGTCCCGCTCGCGGTTGTGGGGATCGCTCGCGTCGTACCGCAGGACACCCCCGAAGTAGAGCACCGTGACCAGCTCCACCATCGACAGCGATGAGGAGGGGTGGCCCGACGCTGCGGCGGTCGTCGCCTTCACGATGTCGCGGCGCAGACGGCGCGTGATGTTCTCGAGCTCCGCCGGGTTCTCGTTCCGCGCCGTGACCATCGCTGCCTCCTAGAAGATCTTCAGAACTTGCAATCCAATCACACGAGGGCTTCTAACCTGCCAGGTGCTTCGCGACCAGGGAGAGGTCGCGGATGAACTCCCCAAGCTCGGCGTCACGGGATCCTTCCGGAGCGCGAAGGATCGACGACGGGTGCACGGTCGCAGTCACCATCCGCCCGCCCGGTGCCGGCCATTGGATGAACTCGCCGCGCTGCTTGGTGACCCGGAAGTCCTTTCCGAGCAACGCTTGGGCGGCGGTTGCGCCCAGGGCCACGACCACGTCAGGATCGACCCACTCGATCTCGGCTTCGAGCCACGGCTTGCAGGCCGTCACCTCGGCCGCGTTGGGCTTCTTGTGGATGCGCCGCTTGCCTTTCGGCTCCCACTTGAAGTGCTTGACCACGTTCGTCACGTACACCTTGGACCTGTCGATCCCGGCGCTCTCCAGGGCTGAATCCAGCAGGTGACCGGCCGGGCCCACGAAAGGGCGCCCTTCGATGTCCTCCCGGTCGCCGGGCTGTTCGCCGACGAGCATCACCTCCGCGGTTGAGGTCCCCTCACCCCACACCGTTTGGGTGCCGGTCTTGTGGAGGTCGCACGCGGTGCACCCCGCCGCGATAGCTCGCAACCGCCCGAGGTTTGCCCCTTCGGGGATGAGCTCGGCGGCCGTGGTTACCATGACGCCGACGATACTTTGGGTGACGCCCGTGTGGCTTAGACGCCAGCTAATACCATGCCCTGCATGGCGGACGACTCCAGGACCTTCAGCGCGCCCAAGGGCACCAAGGACATCCTGCCCCCCGAATCCTGGCGGTGGCAGCGGCTGACGCGCCTGGCGATGGACATGTTTGCACTCGCCGGGTTCGCTCCGATCGTCACTCCCGAGTTCGAGCACACGGAACTGTTCGAGCGCGGCGTGGGCAACGCCAGCGAGGTCGTGACCAAGCAGATGTACACGTTCGCCGACCGGGGCGGCCGCTCGCTGACTCTGCGACCCGAAGGCACCGCTCCCGTCATGCGCGCGGTCCTGGAGCACGGGCTGGAGCGGGGGCCGCTCCCGGTGAAGGTGGCCTACGGGCAAGCCATGTTCCGCTACGAGCGTCCGCAGAAGGGACGGACCCGCCAGCATCTCCAGGTCGGAGCCGAGGGGATCGGATCCGAAAACCCGCTTCTGGACGCCGAGATCATCGAGCTCAGTCACCGCTTCATCCGGGAAGCGGGCCTCGAGCCGGTACTGCTGCTCAACTCCATCGGGCACGAGGACCCCTCATGCCGGCAGGGTTACCTCAAGGTGCTGTCCGGCTTCCTCCAGGAGCACGCCGATCAACTCGCCTCGGAGGACCGGCAGCGGATCGAAACCAATCCGCTGCGGACCTTCGACTCGAAGGAGCGACGCACCGTCGAGGTGATGCAAGACGCGCCCCTGCTGTCCGACCACATATGCGACGCCTGCCGGGAGCACTTCAACGAGGTCGCCTCCGCGCTGACCGACCTGGGCGTCGGTTTCCAGCTCGAACCGCGCCTCGTCCGGGGTCTCGACTACTACACGAGGACCACGTTCGAATATCAGGTTGGCGGCCTCGGCGCACAGAACGCGGTCGGGGGCGGGGGGCGCTACGACGGCCTATCGGAAGCGTTGGGGGGTCCGCGGCTCCCAGGCATCGGGTTCGGGCTAGGGCTCGACCGCATCGTGCTCGCGCTGGCCAACACGGGCGCGAAGAGCGAGATGACCGAGGGCGCGGTGCACGTATACGTGGTAGCGCTCGGGGGCCCGGCGCAGCGCGCCGCTCTCAAGCTCGCCACCGACCTTCGCCGCGCCGGGATCGGGGCCGACCTCGATCTGGCTGGACGCAGCATGAAGGGTCAGATGAAGGACGCATCGCGCAGTGGCGCCAGGTGGGCCGTGATCCTGGGCGAAGACGAGATAGCGAAGGGAACTGCCGCGTTGAAAGACCTGCGCAGCTCAGAGCAGAGAACGGTGGCGCTCGCCGAGGTCCCGGCCGCGGTTCGCTCGTGATCAGAACTCACTTCTGCGGCCAGCTGGGATCCCAGGACGCCGGCATGGAAGTCTCGTTGTGCGGCTGGGTCCACACGCGTCGCGACCACGGCGGTGTGACCTTCGTAGACCTGCGGGATACGACCGGTCTCGTTCAGATCGTGTTCAACCCGGCCCACGCGAAAGAGGCGCACGAGGCCGCAGAGAAGATACGGGGCGAGTACTGCATCAACGTGAAGGGATCGGTGCATGTTCGTCCCGAGGGAACCGTCAACGAGCGGCTGGCCACGGGCGAGATCGAGGTGATGGCGGACGAGGTCACGATCCTGTCGACCTCGGAAACCCTCCCCTTCCAGATCGATGACGTCAACGAGGTCGACGAACAGTTGAGGCTCCGCTACCGCTACCTCGATCTCCGGCGCGAGCACATGCAGGACAACTTGAAGCTTCGCCACAGGATCGTCTCGGCGATCCGTCGGTTCTTCGACGTCGAAGGTTTCGTGGAGATCGAGACCCCGATGCTCACTCGTTCCACACCCGAGGGGGCACGCGATTACCTGGTGCCGTCGCGGCCGCACCCCGGCGGTTTCTACGCCCTGCCGCAGTCGCCCCAACTCTTCAAGCAGCTGTTCATGGTTGCCGGGTTGGACCGCTACTATCAGATCGTCAAGTGCTTCCGCGACGAAGATCTGCGCGCCGACCGGCAGAACGAATTCACCCAACTCGACATGGAGATGTCGTTCGTGGACGTGGAGGACGTGCTCGAAGTGACGGAGAGGATGTTCCGCTCGGTGTGGCTCGAGGCGCTGGGCGCGGACCCCGGTCCCTTCCCGCGCCTTACCTATGCAGAATCGATGGAGCGCTTCGGCGTCGACAAGCCCGATACCCGCTTCGGTATGGAGCTTGTCGATCTGGGGCCGGTCTTCACGGACACCGAGGTGCGAGTGTTTCGCAGCGTGATCGATGCGGGGGGAACGATCAAGGCGATAGTCGTGGCGGGCCAAAGCGGTCTGTCCCGCAAAGATCTCGATGCGCTCGTGGCCGATGCCAAGGCGCTGGGAGCCGGCGGCCTGGTGTGGGCTGCGGTCACTCAAGAAGGCCTGAAGTCGCCGGTGGAGAAGTTCTTGTCGGACGCCGAACGGGATGCGCTGATGGCGACCTCCGGCGCGGCGACCGGCGACCTCATCCTGATCGTGGCGGACGAGCGCCGCGCCATCGTGCACAAGGTGCTCGGCGCGATGCGCAACCGCCTGGCGGAGCGCTTCGGCCTGGTGCCCCAACTCGATCGTTCGGATCCCACCGCGTGGAAGTTTGTGTGGATCGTCGACTTTCCGTGGTTCGATTGGGACGAGGAAGAGCAGAGGTGGGAGGCGATCCATCACCCCTTTACCGGAGTGGTCGAGGACACGCTCCAGTATCTCGAATCGGACCCCGGGAAGGTGATCTCGAAGTCTTACGACATCACCTTGAACGGATGGGAGCTCGCCAGCGGCAGCATCCGGATCCACGACCGAACGATGCAAGAGCGGGTGCTGGCTGCGCTGAACATCTCGCCGGAGGAAGCCCAGGAGCGGTTCGGTTTCCTGCTCGATGCGTTCCGGTACGGCGCGCCTCCCCACGGCGGCATCGCTCCTGGGATCGATCGCATCGTGGCGCTGGCCGCGGGCGAGATCAACATCCGCGAGGTGATCGCGTTCCCCAAGACCCAGACTGCATTCGATCCCCTGACCGGGGCGCCGGCCCCCGTGGACGCCGCCCAGCTCGAGATCCTGCACCTCAAGTCCACAGTTCCACCTCCGGATCCGGCGACCCCAGGACAACCCTGACGGCACTGTGGTTGGAAGCCGGAGCGCGGCTACGCTCGGCGTCAGTGGACCTGTTCGATAACGCACTCGAGGAGCGGTTCGCCGATTACGCTCCCCTTGCGGCGCGCATGCGGCCGCGCGCGCTTGACGAGATGGTGGGTCAGGCCCGGCTGTTGGGGCCGGGGAGAGCGCTGCGGGCGCTCGTCGAATCGGGCGAGATGTCCTCGATCATCCTGTGGGGGCCCGCGGGCTCGGGAAAGACCACCATCGCCAGCATCATCGCGGTGACCACCGAGGCGGAGTTCATCGCGATGTCGGCGGTGACCGCCGGCGTTGCGGATGTGCGCAAGGCGATCGCAGACGCCAAGGAGCGGCTGGCTCAACAGGGCCGCCGCACCGTCCTCTTCCTGGACGAGATCCACCGCTTCAACAAAGCGCAGCAGGACGCCCTGCTTCCTGCCGTTGAGAACGGATGGGTGATCTTGGTCGGGGCTACCACCGAGAATCCCTCGTTCGAAGTGAACTCACCTCTGATGTCGCGCAGCCTGCTGTTCCGCCTCGAGGCCCTAACCGCAGATGACCTCAAGGCGCTGCTGGAGCGAGCGCTTAGCGATAACGACCGAGGCCTCGGAAGGATGAACGTGACCGCCGACGAAGACGCCCTCGATCACATCGCCGAGGGCGCCGGGGGCGATGCACGCGCGGGCTTGAACGTGCTCGAAGCCGCGGCACTCATCGCGAGCTCCGGCAACGGCACGATCGACCTCGCGACCGCGGCCGAGGCGTTGCAGCGGCGGGCGCTTCCGTACGACAAAGCCGGGGACTGGCACTACGACCTGATCAGCGCATTCATCAAATCGATGCGGGGCTCGGACCCGGACGCCGCGGTTTACTGGCTGGCGCGGATGCTGGACGCGGGCGAGCAGCCTCGTTACATCGCACGGCGCATGGTGGTCTTCGCGTCCGAGGATGTGGGCAATGCCGATCCAACGGCCCTGCAGGTGGCTGTGGCGGCGCACCACGCCCTTGAATTCGTCGGTCTTCCGGAAGCGAAGCTGAACCTGTCGCAGGCTGCCGCCTACCTGGCGATCGCGCCCAAGTCGAACGCCAGCGCGGTGGCGTTGTGGCGGGCCGAAGAGGATGTCGCGAGCGCGGGCCCCCTCCCGGTTCCCACTCATCTCCGAGACTCGCATTCGCCGGCGTCCCGCTCGATCGGAGCGGGGAAGGGCTACAAATATGCCCATGAGTTCGGCGGATGGGCCGAGCAACAACACCTGCCCGACGCGCTCAAAGATCGCCGTTACTACGAGCCGATCACGGGCCGCGAGAGGGAGCTGGAAGCCGAGCTCCAAGCGAAGAAGACTTCCCGGAAGTCGGGTTAGGGTGCCGGGATGATCAAGGCCCTGTTCGGCTTCGCCCTGGGCGCGTTGCTTGCGTTTGCCCTCGACGAATGGATGGAGAAGATGTGGGCTCGCTACCGGCCGCAGGCAGTGACCGGTACGTTGCTCGACAAAGTCAATCGCCGCCTGGAGGAGAAACGCGGGCCGGTCGCGCATACGGGGTCGACCCG
>DATAPE010000162.1:0-4274 GCA_036265345.1 Actinomycetota bacterium | reverse complement strand
GGGCTCTCCCACGCGTACAACCCGGTCTTGCCGTTCTCTGCGATCACGTAGATGTGATTCTGCGCGGGAGCGAGAAGCAGGATCTGCCGGCTGGAGTTCTGATTAACGTAGCTGACGGTCGACGCGACCCACAGACCCAAGAGGTCGCGGTGGACGAGCACGATCAACGGGTCCAAAGGGTTGGGCGAGTCCTGGCTCATGAGTTTGATCGCGGCGTAGACATCGTCACCGATGGCCCTCACGCTGATGTGGTAGTTGGCGCACGCCGAGGTCGTAAGCGTAGGACAGCCGCCGACTCCGTCCCCGTAAGCCGTCTCGATATGCCAGAACGAGCTTCCGATGGGATCGGAGTCGTAGCGCCACGCGAACATGTAGCGCTTGGTCACCGTGTCGTCCCACATCACGCCGATCTTGTAGCCGGTTGCCGCGGTGCCGAACGAGACCACCGCCGAGGTGTCCTTGCTGTTGACCGCAGTCGTGGGAAGGTTCGCGAACGAGAACGAGGTAGCTCCGGGTTGGGTGTTGCCGACGCTGATCTGGTTGCTGGCCTCGTAGGTGGTCCACATGCGTCCCAGACTGTCGCGCGCGATCGTCAGATTGCGCGGGTTCTTCTTGGTGATCTGGGTCGGGCCGGTGTTTATGGTCCAGGTGCCGTCGCCGCCGTGGGTGAGGACGTAGAGCTCGCTGATCCGGGCGTTGCCGTCCACAGCTTTGCTGTCTCGCAGCGCGACGTAGAGCTTCGACGTGGCCGAATCGTAGAGAACATCCGCCTTCATCCACGCGTCGGAGCCGGGCAGCAGCAGGACCTGCTGCCACTGGTCGTCCACCAGGTGATAGAGGAACACCCCGGCTGTGGGGTGATCGGTTCCGAGCACCCCCCACCAGGTGCCGTCCTCGGTGTAGAAGAGCTTGCTCTCCGCTTCCATACCGGTGCCGTTCTGCGCGGACGCAGGCCCGCTCGTACTGGCGGCTCCGGGTCCGTAGCTGAAATCGGCTTGGGCGGTAGCACCGGAAAGCGCCAGAGCCGCAGTAGGCACACCAAGGCATGCGGCCACCATGGCGGCAGTAATGAGCGCGGACAAGCGGAACCGTTTAGGCATGCCTCTACCTTTCTGGGGATCACCGATAACGGCATGACCGATGCGGAGCAAGGCCCCTACGTCATCGGCACCATCTTTTCCGGAACTCACCGGTAAGTCCGCAAAGTCATGCTTGTCCGCTATGGGCCATTGCTATAGGCTGCCTTTCGAGAGGGGCGTGGGAACCTATGGATTACGAGCTCTACGGATCAGCCCTAGGCGGGCATACTCCTAGCTATCTGAGGCAGGAATTCGATACCTTCGTCGAGACGGGCCAGGTGCAACTGCCGCCGCAGCCCGCCTACCTCTCGTTTTCGGAGGCGGTGGAGGCCCGCCTGCAATGGCTGATATGGGAGTTGTGGCACTGTTCTGACCCGGTCCCCCCCAGATACTGCGTGCGGCTGGGGCTCAGTCGCGGCGCTACCTACGCAGACGCAGCTCGCTTGGTCGGGAAGCGGGAAGAAGCCCGGCAGCTCTGAATTCAAAGGAAAGCGCAGGCAGCGACGCCAGAGTTCAGACTCCGGCGATCCTTTGTTCCCGGATCATCAATCCCTGGTCGGTTTCGATCCACACCGCCAGCAACAGGACGGGTTTACCGGCACCGGAATAGCGGGTGATGGTCGTGGAGCGCCCGGAATCTGGGACGGTCAAGCTGACAACCTCCGCACCCGTGATCGGATGCGGCAAGGCTTCCAAGAGAAGAGAGATGCGCTTCTTCGGTCCTTCGGTCAGATAGGAAGCGGCCCCTTCGAGGTCTCCGGCGACGATGGCGCCCGCGTAAGCAGAGGCCTCGGCGATCACTCCCGCGACGTCGAAGTCGACCCTGACGGAGGGAACGTTTTCGGAGACCATATCCATATATCGGGGCAATCCGGGCGGGCTTTAGCCGCCACCCCCTTTCAGGCTGGCTTCAGGTGGCTTTTCTAGGCTGAGAGCGTTCAGGAGTTCCTTAGATCGAGGAGGTTCACTTTGGGTGGCTACTCGAAGCAGACATTTCTGAAGACGGCTCTCGCCACGGTCGTGATCGCGGGCCTGTCGTTTGCCGGAGGCGTTGTGGCCTTGCAGGCTTCAGCTCGCGGAGGCTCACAAGGCACTGCCGCGACAGGCCACCAGGTTCGGCCGCGCCAGACTCCTCACTACGATCCTGCCAACTTCAGCCCGCGGATCGACAACGCGTGGTTCCCGCTGAGGCCGGGGATCACGTACATCTATAAGGGCAGCAAGGATGGCAAGAGCGCTCGGGACGTCTACCGGGTCACGCATCAAACGATCACGATCGACGCCGTTACCTGCAGGGTCGTCAAGGACAAGTTGTACCTGAAGGGCAAGCTCGAGGAGAGAACCAAGGACTATTACACCCAGGACGAGGATGGAAACGTCTGGTACTTCGGCGAGGACACCGCCGAGCTCGATAGACACGGACACGTGATCAGCAGGGAAGGAAGCTGGCGCACGGGAAAGAAGGGGGCTCAAGCCGGCATTTTCATGCAAGCCGATCCTCAGGTCGGAGATCAGTTCCAGCAGGAGTTCCTCCGCGGCCATGCCGAGGATCACTACAAGGTCCTGACCCTGGCGGCCGAGGTCAAGGTTCCCTTCGGTCACTTCGGTAGGAACAAGTTGAAGCACAACGTAGAGCTCACGAAGGAGTGGACCCCTCTGGAACCCAAGGTCCGCGACCACAAGTTCTATGTCCGAGGCATCGGAGAGGTGAAGGAGAAGACCGTGAAGGGCGGCCACGAGACCGCCAGGCTGGTACGGATCTTCTTTCGGGGCTAAGGCAAGGTTTCTAAGCGGAGGACCGGCCGCCGGTCTCCCCCTGTGGGACCGGCGGCCGGTCACACGAAGTGGCGCTGCTTTAGACGGAGACTGGCGAGCGCTGATCCACATCGGGCGTCACCGGCACCGGGGCAGTGTCGTCCGCGGCGTTCAGCAGAACAAATCCTGCAACGATCGCCAGCACGCTTCCTGCGATGACACCCCAGAGTCCGATCCCGACGTGGCCTGTGGTGAAGCGATCCGCAAGGCGCTGTGCACCCAACCGCTCCACCAAGCGGCGCAAGGTATCAAGCCGCGTGCCGATGCGAGCGAATTCGAATATCCCGATTATGGCTGCAACCACGCCGACGGCGATCGTGCCTATCCCTGCGAAGGTTGGCAGCCGCAGTTTCGCCAACGCGGCGATGCCCACCACCAGAGCCAAAACACCGAGTATCAGGGTGAACACGCCCGCACGCCAGTCCATCCCGCTACGCCGGACGGTGTGCGTAATCACATGGACCGAGGCCCATGGAAGGAACGATCCCGCGATCAACAGAACGCCGGCGATCGTGCTCATGATCGCTCCAGCGCGAGTAGGGGCTGGGGCATGAGCCACAGCAGCTGATCGGTCGGTGACGGCGGGGAGGGGGGCCGCACTCTCAAACTTGTAGCCGCAATAGCGGCACACTTTGGCGGCAGCTCGCACCGGCTCGGCGCACGAAGGGCATACCTTCATGCCGGCGGATCCCTCTGGCCCCATCTCAGACATCACTTCTCCCCTTTGATTCTTAATCCTATTGATTGCCCTAAGGTAAACGCGAACGCGTGCGTGGGATTCCACCCATCGCCAATGCTGATGCCTCCCTCAGAGTTATGGCCCATAGTTATTCATCTTCAAGCGAGCCTTTCGTGCGCACATCCGGCTATCGACGTAGATGACCGCGTCTCATTTGTGGACAACTAACGCACTTCTGGCACGGGGTCGCGCCACCGCTCCGAATATCCATCGGCGTCGAGGGCTGGTCACCAACGGCCTCTCCACATCAGACGGTCCGCCACCAGCTCCTTGCATGCGATGGGCTCGAGTTGGGCTCGAGTTGGGACTGCCGCCTCAGGGCTTCGCCAGTAGCGTCCTGACTCGGCTCGATTCGCAGGTGTAGCCGTAGCGCTCCCACAATTCGAGCGCTCGCTCGTTTTCGGACCGAGCGTCATCTGCTCGGCCGGCAGCGTGAAGCACGTGTCCAAGTACCTCGTGAGCGGTCGCGTGCACGCCGGGAAAGTCGGTGCGGTAGGCATGCTCCAGAGCCTCATTTGCGAGTTGTTCCGCCACGGCAAGATCACCGCGGTCGGCCGCGATCCGGGCGCGCAGGCCCTGCCCCCAGGTGTAGTTGATGATGTCCTCGGCGGCGCCCAATGCCTGGCCTTCAGCGATCAGCC
>DATAPE010000161.1:0-23511 GCA_036265345.1 Actinomycetota bacterium | reverse complement strand
GACCGAGGTCGATCTCACGCCCTGGATCTGGCGGAAGGCAGCCTCGACACCCCAGAAACACCCTGCTCCGAACGTTGCTTTCTTGTCCATCGAGTCCCTTTCTTCGGTGGTTCCAATATGACAAACCCGGCCGGGGCCAGCTTTGTTCCGGGCCGCCCGCTGATTCCTGTGGTCGCAGAGCTGCCGTAACAGGTAACCGAGCTCGCAACAAGATTCAGCGCGATAGGAGTTGCGCTATCCGGTTCACCTGGGGATCGAGTTCGATCTCCTCTGCCGACACCGGCAGGGGAAGCGACCAGTTGGGCCTCTGGGTGGTGGTTGCGGGGATGTTCGGACGGCGCCTCACTGTGAGCGCGTCTTCCAGCGTTGCGATCTTCACCATGCTCGGCGCGTCGGCGAGCAAGGCGTAGGCGCGTTCGATGACTTCTTCTACCGGAGTGTCATCGGGGCAGGACACCAGCTTCTGCAGTCGCTCTCGGATCGCGTTCGCGCCGTCCATGTTCGAGGAGCCCAGCACCTGCTGTTGTTCCTCGACGTCGGCCCCCGTCCACACGCCGGCGATGGTGGGCAGGTCGTGATTCGTGACGGTGGCGAGCGAGAGCTCCGGATAGCTGCTTGGCGCGGCCTCCTCGAACCACATCACGCGGTAGGAGAGCATGTTGCGATCGCCCATCTCTTGGCGTACTTCGGCTTCGACGGTGCCTAGGTCTTCTCCGATGATGTACGCGCCCGCGCGATGACTCTCGAGCGCCAGGATGTTGAGAAGGTCGCGCGCCGGATAGCGAACGTAGGTCCCGGCACTGGAGGGCATCCCATCGGGGATCCAATAGAGACGAAACAAGCCCATCACGTGATCGACCCGCAAGCCGGCGCCGTGGCGGAGCGCGCCCCGCACCGTCTGGATGAACGGCTCGTACCCGGCAGCCTGGAGCTTCCACGGATCGAAGGGGGCCAGGCCCCAGCCCTGCCCGGCGGCACTCAACTCATCCGGCGGCGCCCCGACCCCGATGCCGTCAGCGAACGCGTCCTGCCACATCCAGGCGTCGGCCCCCGCGGGGTCGACCCCGACGGGAAGGTCATGGATGAGCCCGGTCTCCCGGCTGGCCGCCCCGAGCTGCTCGTCCAGGTGCCACTGAAGCCATTCGTGCCACCCGATGCGCTCCTCATGGGCGCGGCGCCACTGGTCGGTCTGGAGCGAGTCCGGGCGCGCGAGACCGGCGGGCCAGGCAGAGCGGTCGGAACCGTATCGCTCCACGATCGCGGTGTGGGTGGCGAAGTCGCGCAGCAGGGTGCCGCGCGCGGCGCGGTAGTGCTCGAACCCGGAGGCGCCGTCGAACCGGCTCCACAAGACCTCTAAGGCGCCCATCTTGTCCGCGTACACCGCATCGCGATCGATGAGGGAACCAGAGTTGAGACCGTGCCCGCGCTCCGCGAAACGCGTCAACTCGTCGCTCGCCTCGCCGGCCCCGGGCAGATCCTCGATCCGCAGATAGATGGGATTCAGGAAGCAGCGGCTGCTGGGGAAGTAGGGGCTCGCCTGTTGAGGGGTGCCGGGCGCCACTGCGCCGAGGGGATTGACCAGGATCGCACCGGCTCCCACTGAGTGCGCCCACCGTCCCAGCCCGGCGAGGTCATGGAGGTCCCCGATGCCCCAGGACTCGCGGGAGCGGGCGGAGTAGAGCTGGAGCGCCCATCCCCACACCGAGAGCCGCGCGGGAAGGAAGCACACTCCCGGGCTGAGGATCAGGCGCGACGTCGAATCATCGGCGTGCACCAGGTGGTGATAGCCGAACGGCACCTCCGGTGGCAGAAGGCCGCCCCTCAACGATTCCCGGCCCCCGCCTTCGACCTCGATCGCGACCGCGGTCTCACTGCGGAAGGGTTCGTCGCGGGTGATCACCTGAACCGGCGCCCTCGGGGGGCCTTCGTCCCGCGCCCCCATCGCGGCCAATATGCGTGCGACCGTTTCGGCGGGAGGCCGACGGACTACTCCGCGATGATCGGCGTAGCTTTCAAGAACGCCCCATGCGGAAGGATCGGGCGGGCTCATCGAGCCCTTGTATACCCTCCGCCGCGGGGTTGCTCCTAGCCGACGATCGTGTCGTCCTGCTCGGAGGCGTCGCTACTCCGGCGGGCGCCCAACGCGATCATTAAGGCGCCAAGCGCCAGCAGCGGCAGCGGCCACACCCACCTGAGGTTGCTATTGGCGATGTCGACCCGGGCAACGAGGAACGTAATGCCGATGCCGGCGAGCAACAGACCAAACACGAGTGACACTGGATCGATCGAGTGTCTCTTCATGGAGCTTTCCTTTCTCGAAATGGGCGCGGCTATGGGAAGGCCGGCTTGACGGGGACAGGGAAGGCTGTTCGGTTGGCTACAACTCTCTCGATCCGTACTGCTCCAAGGCCCGCATGAAGATGAAGGTTCAGACCTGGCCGGGAAGCGGAGGAGGACTTCTGCACGTGTACCTCGGTGCCGCCGTGAGTGCGGCCGAACACGGTGACACCACCTATGTCGGCTCGTCCATCGACGGTGACGGGAACCCTGAACGGCACCAGTACCCGGAGCTGGCCGGCTCCCACGGTCGCGGTGACGTCCGTGCTACCCGAGCCGAGGGAGAGACGCGTTAAGTCCAGAGTGAGGTCACCTGCTGCGATGTGGTAACTGGGCGGGATGTCGACGGAACTCTGCGGCCGGTACACGAAAGTGCCGGCGGCTCCGGTGAGTGGAACGTGGATGAGGCTCGCAGTGAGAACGAACGGAACGAGCAAGACCCCAAGAACGATGAGCAGACGGGAGCGACCAAGCCAGGCCCCAACGATCAGGCCCGCCCCGATGACTGCAAGGGGGAGCGCAAGGTATTGAACCAATGTGATGTGGATGGAGTTCGAGGCATCGAGAAGAGCCGCGATCCCGAGAGCCATCAAGGTCGCGGCGACCGTGTACCAGCCGAGAGCGGAGCGTTCGCGTGGGGGCCGGGGCGCGGCGACCGCAGCGGGGGGAAGGACTGCCGTAGTCGCCGCGTCCGCGGAGCTTGCAGGAGGGGCCGGGTCGTAGGGATGTGATACCGGCACGGCCGGGCGTGGCCCCCGGTTCGAGCTTGGGCCATGTTCCCGGAACAGGATGACGCCAATGATCAGAAGGACGATGCCCCAGCGGACCGGAGGACTGAAGACGTTGATCTGGCCCAACAAGAGCGCTCCCCCTACGATAAGAAGGGCGGCACCGAGCCATGGCGCGGACTCGAAGCGGTCGAGCAGATCGCGCCCGTGGGCCCGGCTTGAACCCGCTTCGGGGACGAAGATCCAAGCCAGGCCGTAGAGCAGAAGTCCGGAGCCGCCTGCAAACACCAGGGCGATGAAGATGATGCGGAAGATGATGGGATCGAGGCCGGTGTAGTCGGCGAGCCCCGAGCAGACGCCCGCGATCATCTTGTTATCCCGGCGCCTCGTCAGCCTCCGGATACCGGAAGCCGCGGGAGGCGGCGTGGTTGTTTCTTGGGAACTCATGGGGTCAACTCCTCTGTCGTCGTCCTCTGGTGGCATGCCTCGAGGATGAGGGAACCGACTCTCGAACGCCATTGGGGATATCCCTAAGGAAACCCTTGCCGCGCCCCCATGTTCTAGGGCCATCCCCACTGTCGCGTGCTTACTCTCCGTGAGAACATCGCCATAGCACGGCCGCCATCACACAGCGAGGAATCTATGGCCGATATCCCCTTGAGAGACGAAGGCGCGAGCCCCGAAGGCAGCCACGACCTGCCGGCGCCCTTGTTCGTGCGCAGTCCGACAGACCGGGTTCTTACCGGCGTCGCTGCGGGGCTGGCCGCCCGGTTCGGGATGGACCCTCTCGTCATCCGGCTGGGCTTCGTGGTGCTGGCTCTGGCCGGGGGGGCCGGGATCGTCCTGTACGCCGTTCTCTGGCTGCTGAGCACCGATGGTGCCGCGCCGGCCCCCGTCAAGCTGGCGCCCGACGCCGCCGTGCGGAGGTTGATCGCGGTTGGGCTCATGGTCACGGGAGCCCTGTTGCTGTTGCGTGCCGCAGGGATCTGGTTCGGCGACGCGCTGGTATGGCCGGTGATGCTGGCTGCGGCCGGCTCGGTCCTGATATGGACGAGAGGGGACGCCGACGAGCGAGCCCGCTGGTCGCGCCTCGCCGCGCGCCTCCCCGGCAGGCCCGTTCAGACCGTCCTGACAGGGCCGGTGTCCGTTCTGCGCGTGTTGGGCGGCGGGTTGCTGATCGTTGCCGGCATGGGCGCATTCCTCGCGGCCCACGACGCTCTGGCCGCCGCAAGGAATGTCTTGTTCTCGGTCGCGGTGACGGTGATCGGGATCGGTCTGGTATTCGGACCGTGGCTGTTGCGACTCGCCCGCCAGGCGTCCGAGGAAAGGCGGAAGCGCATCCGTTCGGAAGAGCGCGCAGAGATGGCCGCACAGCTTCACGACTCCGTGCTGCAGACGCTCGCGCTGATCCAGCGCACCGACGATCGCGATGAGGCGGTGGCTCTGGCGCGCGGCCAAGAGCGCGAGCTTCGGGCGTGGCTCTATGGGCGGGCGGGAACCAACGACGTCGTTAGCGCGGCGCTGGATGAGATGGCGGGGCGAGTCGAGCGCCTTCATCACGTATCGGTCGATACCGTTGTGGTCGGCGACACGCGGCTGGACGACAAGCTTCGAGCAGTCGTGGATGCGTGCGGGGAGGCCACGATGAATGCCGCCAAGCATTCCGGCGCGAAGCAGATCGCCGTCTTCGTCGAGATCGAGCAGGAGCTGGTTACCGCCTACGTTCGAGACGACGGCAAAGGTTTCGACCCGAACACGGTGCCGGAGGACAGGCGCGGCATAGCGGATTCCATAGTGGGCCGGATAGAGCGCAACGGCGGGACTGCATCCATCGTCTCGGCTGTTGGCGAGGGAACCGATGTGGAGATCAGCTTGCCGCGGTGGACACTGTGAACGCATCCGAGATCCACGTCTTTCTCGTCGACGATCATCAACTGTTCCTGTCCGGCGTTCGCTCCGAGCTAGGGCCCGGATTCATCGTCGACGGCGCCGCGAGCGACGTCGATGCCGCCATCAATGAGATCCGGCAGACGCAACCGGAAGTGGTGCTCGTCGACGTCCATATGCCGGGCGGTGGCGGAGCGGCTGTGATCTCGGCGGTCCTTACCACGCACCCAGAGACCAAGTTCCTAGCGCTATCCGTATCGGATGCGCCCGAGGATGTGATCGCAGTCATCCGCGCCGGGGCGCGCGGGTATGTGACCAAGACGATCGCACCCGACGAGCTCGCGGAGGCGATAAGACTCGTGCACAGCGGCGACGCGGTCTTCTCTCCCCGCCTTGCAGGATTCGTCCTCGATGCGTTTGGGACCGACGGAGCACAGGTCGTGGACCCCGATCTGGACCGATTGACCAACCGCGAACGCGAGGTGTTGCGCTTGATAGCGCGCGGCTATGCATACAAGCAGATCGCCAAGCAGCTGAGTCTGTCTGTGAAGACCGTTGAGGCACATGTCTCTGCCGTGCTCCGGAAGCTGCAACTTTCGAACCGTTACGAGCTAACACGGTGGGCGACGGAGCGAAGGATCGTCTGACGCTCTAGAGCGCGAGAACGATGGTCACCCGCTACAAGCTCGAAGCGCCGAAGGTGTCGCAGTTGCTCGTTTGTCCGCTGTCGAAACCGGCCCTGAACCATCGCACCCGTTCGGCGGATGAGCCATGCGTCCAGGTCTCCCGATCGACCCTGCCGGTGGCCTGCTTCTGGATGCGATCGTCGCCGACGGCCGCGGCGGCGCGCAGGCCCTCCTCGAGATCACCGCTGCTCAGCGTGTGCCGTTCGTAGGCAGAGTGGGCCCACACCCCGGCCAGGCAATCGGCCTGCAGTTCGAGGCGAACCGAGAGACCGGTTGCCCCCTCACCACCCCCGTTCCCCTGCATCTGCTGGTCGACCTTGTCGCTGATCCCCAGCAGGTCCTGTACGTGGTGGCCGATCTCGTGAGCGAGGACGTATGCCTGCGCGAAGTCCCCGGGTGCCCCGAAGCGGTCGCGGAGCTCGCGGAAGAATCCCAGGTCCAGATAGACCTTGCCGTCGGCGGGACAGTAGTGGGGGCCGATGGCAGAGGTGGCCCCGCCACAACCGGAGCTGGTGCTGGCGGTGAACAGCACGAGCTTGGCGTCGGTGTACGTCTGCCCTGAATCGGCAAAAGTCTTGGTCCAGAACTTCTGTACGTCGTCCAGCACATAGGACATGAAGCTGACCAGGCGCGCGTCCGGGTCGGGCCCGTTGAGAGGAGTGGCGTTCGCCTGCGCGCCGCTGTTGATCTGATCGAGGGCGTTGCCGATGTCTCCCGCCCCGCCACCACCTCCGCCGCGGGTGAGAAAGAACACCAGCGCCAGAACGATGAGCCCCGGGATCCCGATGGCGCCTCCCACGGGGAGCCCACCCATCGCACCGGATCGTCCCCGGCGGTCCTCGATGTCTGCGCTGGTGCGTCGCTTTCTCCACTTCACCTCGGTCGGTCCCTTCTTCGATGTGCTCAGGGAGTTACCCCCGAGTGTCGATCCGACACCTACCCGCCGGGGGCCGGATAGATATATCGCCGCGGTATGCTGCTGCGATCATGGCCACTATGGGGCAGCTCATCGGTTGCATCTTCACCACCGTGACGCCGGCGGTTGAGGTGCGCGTCCCGTAATCCGGTTCTGGCAGCCATAGCAAGCCCCGGGTTACAGGCCCGGGGCCTTTTTTATTGGTAGGGAATGATGCTTGCGATCGAAGCGAAGGAGCTGAGCAAGTCCTTCCAGACCCGCGGCCGGAAGCGACGGGTGCGGACCGTGGAAGCGGTTCGGGATGTCTCCTTCTCGGTCGAGGAGGGCGAACGCCTCGCCTACATAGGCCCCAACGGAGCCGGCAAGTCGACCTCGATCAAGATGCTGACCGGCATCTTGCATCCCACCGCCGGTCACGCCAATGTGCTCGGCTTCGTGCCCTGGAAGCAGAGGATGTCGCTGGCGCGCCATATCGGGACGCTGTTCGGTCAACGATCCCAGCTGTGGGCCGAGCTGCCCCCGCGTGACGGTTTCCAGCTCCTTGCCGCGATATATCGGATCGACGGCGAAGAAGCCAGGCGGCGAATCGACGAGCTGTCCGATGTCCTGGATGCCGAAGACCTGTTCGACACTCCGGTGCGCAATCTGTCGCTTGGTCAGCGGATGCGCTGCGAGCTGGCCGCGAGCATGCTCCATCGCCCCAAGGTCCTGTTCCTCGACGAGCCGACCATCGGTCTGGACTTGGTGGCGAAGCAGAACTTCCGCTCCATGATCGTGCGGCTGAACGAGACTCAGGGAACGACCATCTTCCTGACGTCCCACGATGTCGCGGACATCGAACAGGTGGCGCGCCGCGTGATCGTCATCAACCACGGCATCGTGATCTTCGATGACAAGGTGTCGCGCCTGCGCCGGTCCTTGCTGGCCACGAAACTCATCGAAGTGCGTTTCGACAGTCCGCCCGCAGCCCTCGTATTCGATGGCGTTCAGGTGGTCAAACAATCCGGAACGGGTTACAAGCTCGTGGTCGATACCGAACGGCGGTCGATCCGCGAGGTACTCGACGAGCTCCTCGACCATCACCGCGTGGCAGACATCTCGGTTGCCGATCCCCCGCTCGAGGACGTGATCGCCAAGATCTACCGGGAGAGGCTATGACCTGGGGCGTCTTCCTGACCGCCTTCTTATCGTCGGCGCGGCGGACCCTGCAGTCGCGGGGCCAGCTGGCGGTACGCGTGCTGTTCTACGGAGTGATCCTGGGTGTTCTCTCTGCCCTGTGGAAGGTAGCGACCGCGGTGAACGGCGGCGTTATCGCCGGTTACAACTTCAGATCGATGTTGTGGTACTTGGTCGCTTCTGAAGCGTCGGTGATCGCCATCAACCCCCGCCTGATCGAATACATCGGGCTCGACATAGGTAGCGGCGGGATCGCGGTCGAGATGCTGCGCCCCGTGTCGGTGGTCGGGCTGCGCATCGCCACCGCGCTGGGCGAGGCGTTGGTCCGGTTCACCTGCGCCCTGACGTTGGGGGTGCTCTTTGCCTCGTTCACCGTGGGCTTGCCTCCAGATCTCGCCGCGGCCGCGTTTGCGTTGCCCGCCGCCGTGCTGGCGATCGCCGCCAATCTGGCGGCGCAACATTCGTTCGCCGCGATCGCCTTCTGGGTGAACGACTCGAAGGCTGCCTGGTTCCTCTATCAGAAGCTGGTCTTTCTGGTGGGCGGGATGCTGCTCCCTCTGGAGCTGTTCCCGCCGGTGCTTGCCCACGTCTCCCGCCTGCTTCCCTTCTGGACGATGTCGTATATCCCCGCGCGCCTGCTCTCCGGTCACTTCGAACCGTGGCTGCTGCTCCCTCAGGTGGGTTGGCTGCTCGTGCTGATGGCCGGCGCCGCGTTCATCTTCGGGCTGGGCCAGCGCCGGCTCGAGGTGGTGGGCGGATGACGGCCATCGTGACCACCATGAAGACCGCCCTGATCGAGGCGTGGACGAATCGCAAGTCGTTCTGGCTGCAGGTCTCGTTCATGATCGCCAATGACCTCGCCATCGTCATCTTCTGGATGTTGTTCTTCCGGGAGGTCGGGACCGTGCGCGGTTGGGACACGGGACACGTCCTGGTTCTGTTCGGAGTGCTGGCCAACGTGACGGGGATCTCGATGGGGCTGCTGGCCAACGCCCGGCGCCTGGGGCAGATGATCGCCGACGGCGAGCTCGATGCCGTGTTGGCGCTGCCCGTCGATCCGCTGCTCTATCTGCTCGTTCGCCGGGTCGACACCGCGTTGCTGGGGGACCTTGTTTTCGGGCCCGTCGTCTTCATCGCCTCGGGACACGCGAATCTCGAGACCGCCGCAGTATTCGTCATCGTCTCTCTCTGCGCGGCCGCGTTCTTCGCCTCATTCCTTGTGGTCCTCGGTTCGGTGACGCTGTTCCTGGGGGGCCGCGGCGAACAAGCTGAGCTGGGATTCCAGGCCTTGCTGATGCTGGCGTCCTATCCGATCGACCTGTTCGGAGGGCTCATCAAGCTGCTTCTGTTCACCGCGATCCCGGCGGCTTTCGTGACGGGTCTTCCGACCAGACTGCTTACCCAGTTCGATTGGGGCGAGTCTGCGATCTTCCTGGCAGGCTCGCTGGGATCGGTCCTGCTGGCGCGGGTGGTGTTCAGGGCGGGCCTCGCCCATTACCGGTCGGGCGCGTTGTGGACGCGCGCTTAGACGATGGAGCTTGCCCACGCTAGACCTAGATCGCCAGCTCCTCGGGTGCCGGCAGGTCGTCGATCGTCCGTGCGGCGATGCGACGGTCCGGGCGTGCGATCGCGAAGTAGATCCCGCCCAGGACCATGATCCCCACGAGCACGACCAGCGTCATCCAGTCGTAGTTGAACAGAACTCCTCTCGGGCTGGTGACGCCGCTGGGAAGGACGATGTTGATGAACATCAACGTTCCGTAGATCGCGGCCCCCAGATAAACGGGCAGCGCCCATCCGCCGAGGCTGAAGCCGCTCGACCGCCAGCCTCGCGCCCGTGCCACCAGTGCCGCATACACGACCATCATGAACGAGAAGTAGATGCCCGATACGCCGAAGGACACCAGGATGAAGAGTGCGTTGATGTTTGCGGGGTAGGTGATGAAGCCCAGATGGATCGGATGTGTTGGCGTGAAGTGCACCAGAAGCGAGAACAGGGCCGGGATCACGGCCGCAACCAGCAATGCTGCAACCGGCGTCCGGAACTGCGGCGAGACCTTTCGGAGGACCCGGCTCCCGGGGAGCGCGCCGTCTCTCGAATAGGAATAGATGAGACGCGCCGCGGCCGCTTGGATCGCGGTGCCGCAGCTGAAGAACGCGAATACGACGAACGCCAGGATCACGTCCTGGATCCATCCGACGTGGATGTTGGAGTTGAGGATGAAGGGGATGCCCCCGGCGGGAGAGCCTGCCTTGGCAAAGGCTGCGTGTCCTCCGGGGATGGCAAGGATGAGGCCGGCCACGAGCACGAAGCTGGTGAGACCCCCCACGAGAAGAGAAGTGACCATGGCCCTGGGGACACGCCGCGACGCGTCCACGACTTCTTCCGCGACGTCGCCCGCAGATTCGAAGCCATAGAAGATGTAAACGTGGGCGAGCACCGCTATCAACGCCGCCCCAAGCAACCAGTCCCCACCGAAATCGACACCGAATGGGTTCCCGGCCGCGTGCTCGACGTTCTGCGTCGTGAAGAGGTATCCCAAACCATGGTGGAACCCCGCGATCCCCAGCATGATGGCGATACCGATGGTGGCCACTATCTCGGATATGACGCCGATCTTGATGATGACGGCGGCCTTCTGGACGCCGATCACGTTGAACAACGTCTGCAGCGCAAGCATCCCGAGGGTGAAGAAGAGGATCGTGTTCGCATTGACCGGGTCGAAATTCGTGTTCAGATATTTGTTGGAAAGCGTGACTCCGTAGATGACGACGCCGGTATCGACCGCTGCGATCGTGATCACTAAGGCCCAGCCGTACGCCCACCCCACGAACCATCCGTAGGCCTCACCGACCAGGTTCTTGGCCCATTGGAACAGAGCGCCGGCAAGGGGGAACGTGCTTCCGAGCTCTGCGAAGGTAAGCGCAACGAGCAGCTGACCGCCCACGACGATCGGCATCAACCACAGGTACCGAGGTCCACCGCTGCCCAATCCAAGTACGAACAGGGAGTAGATCCCCACAACGGGGGAGATGTAGCAGAAGGCGATGCCGAAGTTCTCGAACAGCGATAGGACCCGGCGTAGCTCCTGGCGGTAACCGAGCTGCTCGAGCCGGGCGGAGTCGTCCACCGCTTCCAACCTCGTGTCACGAGCACCGCTTCGTCCCTGATCCGCCATCGTCGCTCCCTTCGTAGCCCGATCGAGGTTGGTCTGCTCAAGACATCGGGCACAGTTAAGTCGAGTCGAGAGCTCAGGGCAAGCCCCCTCGGCGGCAGGTCTCAGGTCGTTCTCCTCACGCTCTGGTGATGGTGCGCGGCCGTTAGCGTGGGCCGATGGTCAAGGCAGTGGTCGCAGGCGCCCTCGCCACCGTGGTCATCGTGGCTGTGATCCTTGCCGTCGAGATCATCCTGGCGATGAACCGCACCTACCTGCCAACTTCGCCGGCGTTGAAGCTCAACGGAGTGTTCGGAAACGCCAATGGCAAGCCGCTCTCTTTCGTCGTTCTCGGGGATTCCACTGCCGCCGGTTTGGGAGCCGGGAGCGCCGAGGACGCCTATCCGACGGACCTGGCGCGGGAGCTAGCGCGCGAGGGCTGGCGGGTCCGTCTGACCGCCCTGGGAGTGTCCGGGGCTCGCGTCCATGACGTTCTGACCGACCAGGTTCCGCAGGCGATCGCGGCATCACCGGACCTCGTGTTCGTGGGGATCGGCGCCAACGATGTGACACACGTCACTTCGCTCACTTCCATCCGGCGCGACACGGCCGCCCTCCTGCGCCGGCTGAAGGCGACCGGAGCAACCGTCGTTCTGGCGGGGCCCCCCGATATGCGAGCGAAGGCCTGGTACGAACCCCTCCGGTCGCTCGCAGGCTGGAGGGGCCGTCAGATCGACGCCGCGATGGAATCGGTGGCGAGAACGGAGCAGGTTCCCGTCGTGCCTTTGGCGAAGAAGGCCGGCCCCTTCTTCGGCGCTCACCCGGACACCGCTTACGCCTCCGACGACTTCCATCCCGGGCCGGCCGGCTACCACGCATGGGCGAGGGTGATCCTGCCCGTTCTAGAGCGTGCCCTGGCTCGCAGCTAAAGCCGGCCGCCCCTCGAGATGGGCCGGCCGCCCCTCGACTTAAGCTGGGCCCATGACTACCACTGAGGACACGCGAACCGATGAAGTGACGCTCGTCCAACACCGGATCGGGGGTGCTGTTACCTCCGAGAATCCGGAACGGGCAGGGGATGTCTACGACCCCGCCACAGGCCGCGTGACCAAGCAAGTTGCCTTCGCCTCGCCGGACACCGTCGATCGTGCGGTGGCGGCTGCTGCGGGGGCGTATCCCGCGTGGAGAGACATGCCCCTCGCCCGAAGGGCACGAACGATGTTCGCCTTCCGGGAGTTGCTCCAACAGCACAAGGAAGAGCTTGCACGCCTGATCACCGCCGAGCACGGCAAGGTCCTCTCGGATGCGATGGGGGAGGTCGAGCGGGGAGGCGAGGTGGTGGACTTCGCGTGTGGGCTGCCTCACCTGTTGAAAGGCGAGTTCTCGGAGAACGTCTCGACGGGCGTCGACACTTATTCGATCCGCCAGCCGCTGGGAGTTGTCGCCGGCATCACGCCGTTCAATTTCCCAGCCATGGTCCCGATGTGGATGTTCCCGATCGCGATCGCGTGTGGAAACGCTTTCATACTCAAGCCCTCCGAAAAGGCGCCTTCGGCTCCCAACATGTTGGTCGAGCTGTTCGAGCGCGCGGGGTTGCCTGCCGGAGTGATGAACGTCGTGCACGGTGACAAGGTCGCGGTGGATTCTTTGTTGCTGCACAAGGACGTTGCCGCGGTCAGCTCGGTAGGGTCGACCCCCGTCGCTCGGTACATCTACGAGGCCGCATCGGGCGCGGGTAAGAGGGTGCAGGCCCTCGGCGGGGCCAAGAACCATATGGTCGTGATGCCCGATGCGGATATGGATGCCACGGCAGACGCAGTGGTTGGTTCCGCCTACGGCTCGGCGGGGGAGCGGTGCATGGCGATCTCGGCCGTAGTGGCGGTCGGTCCGGCGGGCGATGCACTGATCGACGCGGTCAAGCCGCGCATCAAAGCCCTTCATGTGGACGCGGGCACCGCGGACGGCGCCGAGATGGGACCTCTCGTCACCGGAGCTCACCGCGACAAAGTGGTGTCGTTCGTGGACGCAGGGGTTTCCGAGGGTGCCGAGCTGGTCCTGGACGGCAGGGATGCCGCAGCCGGCTCCGACGGTTTCTTCCTCGGTCCCTGCCTGTTCGATCATGTGGAGCCGTCGATGTCCATCTACCAGGAAGAGATCTTTGGCCCCGTTCTTTCGGTCGTCCGCGTGGAGACCTTCGATGAGGCTGTCGAGCTCGTCAATTCGAATCCTTACGGGAACGGCACCGCCATCTTCACGTCGAGCGGCGCCGCGGCGCGCGCGTTCCAGCGCGAGATCCAGGTAGGCATGGTCGGCATCAATGTCCCCATCCCCGTGCCTATGGCGTTCTACTCCTTTGGTGGTTGGAAGAACTCGCTGTTCGGCGACGCCCACGTGCACGGTATGGACGGCGTGCGTTTCTACACTCGCTCCAAGGTAGTGACGTCGCGCTGGCCCGCCCCTCCCGCGGGCTCGCAACTAGGTTTCCCCACCAACTAGAAGAGACACATCTGGCAGTTCTGCGCTAACTGCCAGCCCTGCGAGCCCGCGAGATATATCGTCGCTCGACCCCCCGTTCCTTTTTTGCGACCGGTGTTCCTTTTTTGCGACGGTAGCTTTTTTGCTACAGGAGTAGCTCTTTTGCGACGGGGGTCTGAGCTCAGGTATTGGCGAACTGCTGCGCGCTCGTCGCCCGACGATCGGGAACACAAACGATCGAGGTCACGTACAGTCCGGCGATGCCGATAAAACAGGGCGCCGTGTACCGCCGGCGCAGGATCGGCGCCCTCATCGCCCTGTTTGTGACGATTGGTGTGATTGTTCTTGCGGTGCGCGCCCTCGGACGGGATGACAATTCTCGTAATCCATCCGGAGCCGGAGATGAAGCCGGGGCAGGGGCCGCCGGATCCGGCACGGTCCCCGCAAACGCACTCCCATCGCCTCCGCCGCCGTTTCCGGGTTACCTGCTGATCGCCGACCGCGGCAACGACCGGTTGTTGCTCGTGGATGGCGCCAAACACATCCTGTGGCGCTATCCCCACGGAACGCCTTCGTATCCCTTCCACTTCGACGACGACGCCTTCTTCAACCACGGCTACAGCCAGATCATCACTAATCAGGAAGATCAGCAGACGATCGAGATCCTTTCCTTTCCGGAGGGCAAGGTTCTGTGGCACTTCGGCCATGTGAACGTGGTTGGCTCTGCGCCCGGCTACCTGAATTCACCCGACGACGCCTACCTATTGCGCAACTCGATCAGAACCGTCGCCGACGCGTACAACTGCAGGGTCTTGTTCATCTCTCCAGCCAAGAAGATCGTGAGGCAGATAGGCACCACCGGCGTCTGCGGCCACGATCCCCCCAAGCTTCTCGGCGCGCCGAACGGGGACACTCCTTACTCGGGCGGCCGGATGCTGGTGACCGAGATCACCGGTTCGTGGGTCGATGCGATCGGCCCCCACAACAAGCTTCTGTGGTCGATCCAGGCACCGGTTGCCTACCCGTCGGACGCGCAATGGCTGGGGCACGGCCGCATCCTGCTGGCCGACTATTCCTCGCCGGGCCACATCCTCATCATGACCAAGACCGGGCACGTGCTGTGGCGCTACGGACCCGACACGGGAGCCGGGGCGCTCGATCATCCATCGCTGGCGTTGCGTCTGCCGAACGGCTTGATCGCGGTCAACGACGACTACAACGATCGGGTGGTTGTGATCGATCCTTCGAAGGATCGCATCGTGTGGCAATACGGCATCAAGAACCACCCCGGGACCGCCGCCGGTCTTCTTCACACTCCCGACGGGATGGACTTCCTTCCCTATAGCGTGGCGCGGCAACATCCCGCGATCCGAGCGATGCTCGTGTACAGCCTCAAGCGCTGATCGGGAGCGAGCACTCCTAGGGGGCGGGGACGATCGTCAGCACGCTGGCCACTGGGCCCGATCGCGTCCGGCCCCCGATCACCACGATGCGTCCGCCCTGTGCCGATACCCCGGCGTCGGACAACGGCTGAGTAAGAGACCCCGCTCGCATCACCGCACCGCCCATCCGCACCGCCAGGATGTCCCGCCGCGGCACGAGGCGCCTGCCGAGACCGCCGACGATGTAGAGCGCGCCCCCAAGCGCGGCCGCGCTTGCGTGCATAAGGGGGCGAGGCAGTGTGCCGATCCTCGTGAGGCGGTGAGCGGCCGGTGTGAAGCTATAGATGGCTTTGGTCGGCCCGGACACCGACAACCCGCCTGCGATCATCAGGGATCCGCCGGCCGCAGCGACCGCGGTGTAGCGCAAACCGATGGGCAGGTGCCCGATCACGCGCACGGCTCCCTTGCTGAACGAGAGGATCTGATCCGAGAACGATGCGCCGGTGTATCCGCCGACGATGTAGGCGGTGCGGCCAATGACGGCTGCAGACACATCCGACAGTGGTTCCGGCAGCTGGGCAACCGTGGTAACCGAACCGGTCGCGGGATCGATTCTTTCGATAGTTCGGTAGCTGGTCAGGTGGCCGCCTCCGAATAGATAAAGCTTTCCTCCAAGGGCGACGGCGGCGGCGTCGTGCGTCGGCAGAGACAACTGTCCGATCGAGTGGACGCGTCCCGGAAGGACCTTAAGGATCGTGGAGACGGAGAAGTCCGCAGCATTTAAACCCCCGAGCGCGTAGGCGGACCGCCCAACAGAAGCAACCGCGGGATCCTGCAGCGGGGCGGGCAAATGACCGATCCGTTGCACCGAGACGCGCAGAGATCTCTTGGGAGACGTCGTGGCGGGGGCCGGGCCCTGGCGCGAACGGGAGGCCGCGGGAGAGCCGTTGCTGCAGGCGCCTGCGATCAAGGCCAGGGCCACGACCGCGCCCAACCAGCGGTCCGCAGTCCATGGTGCTGTCATGAGACCGGAGAACTAGGCGATGCTGGACAGGGTCTTACCTGCCAGCTCGACCCTCTCCAGGTCGGCGGCGTCGTGCACGTTGAATATCAGGCCATCGAGCCCCGCGTCCAGATACGCGTTGACCTGCTCTGCGACGGCATCGGGATCGCCCGCCACGAAGTAGCCGTCGTAGCGCTCGCGCGGCATGTTGCGTCGCTCCCTGACGAGCTCACCCTTGGCTTCGGCTTCGGACGCCGTCGCGGCGATCATCAAGCCTCCCAGCCGCGTCTTGGTTATCTCGGCAGGATCCCGTCCCACCTCCTCGCAGTGCCGCGCGAGGACCTCGATCTTGTGCTTGATCCCGGGAAGATCCCCAAAGAAGTTGCAGGCATCGGCATACTGCGCGACCAAACGCAAGGTGCGCTTCTCTCCGCCTCCGCCCACCAGGATGGGAATCCCGTTGGAGCGGACGGGCCGGGGGTAATTAAGGGCTTCGTTCGTTTGGTAATGGCGCCCGGCGAACGTCGCCCTCTCCTGAGTGAACATCGCGCGGCAGATCTGCAAGGCTTCTTCGAGACGGTCCAGCCGTTCTCTAACTGGGGGGAATGCGAAGCCGTATCCCAAATGCTCGCTCTCGTTCCATGCCGCGCCGATGCCCAGGATCGCACGGCCCGACGAGATGATGTCGAGCGTGGTGACCTGCTTCGCCAGCAGAGCAGGGTTGCGATACGTCACACCGGTGACCATCGTCCCAAGCGAGGCCTTCGACGTGCGAGCGGCGAGGGCTCCCAGCAGCGTGTACGCCTCGAGCATCGGATCGGTCTCAGGACCAACGTTGCCGATCTGATAAAGGTGGTCCATCACCCAGATCGAATCGAAGCCCGATCTCTCCGCGGTCTCTGCGATGCCTGCGACGGTTTCGAACAGGTCCTTATCTGCCACCTCGGGAAACGTGAAGTCTGGGATCTGCAGGCCAAAGCGGGTAACGGTCACGTGCCTCTCCTCGAGTTGTAGTCGGGCATCCCGCACCGAACCCTGCCACCTCTTCCGCCCCCTGAAAACCATATGACTTTGTAAGCTGCCCTACCCATGGCCCTGCCTCGCGACGACGGTTTCTTCGGCCCCGGTTCGGTCACGTGGCGGATCCACCTCCATCGGGCGATGCTGGTGGGTGGGATCCGGGCTCTGTTGCTGCAAGCTCTCAACTCCCGGGCGATGGCGGCCGTCGCAGATTTCAGTAGCTACAAGAGCGCGCCCTGGGAGCGATTGACGAGCACGTCGCTGTATCTCATAGATACGGTTTTCGGCGACACCGCGACCGCGATCAGAGCGGCCGAGCGAGTGCGCCGCATCCATCGCTCTATCCATGGCGTCGACACTTTCAGCGATCAGCCTTACAGCGCCGAAGATCCCGAACTGTTGTTATGGATCCATGCCGCCGAGGTGGATTCCTTCCTCGAGGGCTATCGGCATTTTGGGGATGCCATCTCGGATCGAGACGCCGATCGATACGTCGCCGAGATGGTGCGAGCGGCGGAGCTGATCGGGCTTGATGCCTCCGGAGTTCCCTCCTCCGTCGCCGACCTTCACGACTATATGGAGGGACAAGAGCTCGTCGCCTCACCTGCCGCCCGCGCCGCGCTGTGGTTCATCTTGAAGCCGCCCGTCCCGTGGCCCGGAGGCAGGTGGCCGGATGTGCCCGGCAGCAGGCTGGTGTTCGAGGTCCCAGCGCGCCTCGGGTGGGCGGTTCCATCGGGCGCCGCGGCCGCGATCTTGCCTCCCCGCGCCCGGCGTGCCTACAAGCTTCCGAACTTGTCGCTCAGCGAGCCCCTGTTCCGTTTGGCGTTGCCTGCCTTCTTCGTAGCGATGCGTGCGGCAGCAGGTCCTCCACCGGGGATCGACACGCTCCGAGCGCGAGGACTAGCGGCGTAACCAGCATTTTCGCGTTTCCGGGCGGGTGTAAGACATAGGCTGATGTGATGCTGGTTTGCCCCAACTGCGGTGAGGAGAACCCGCAGCGCTTCCGCTTGTGCGGATTCTGTGGAGCAGCGCTGCGCCCTGAGGAGACGCTCACCGGGGAAGAGCGCAAGGTTGTGTCCGTGCTGTTTGTCGACATCGTTGACTTCACCGCCCGCTCTCATAGGTCGGACCCTGAGGACGTCATGGCTGCTTTGGCCCCCTACCAGGCTCGTCTGCGCGATGAGATCGAACGCTTCGGGGGCATGCGAGAGAAGTTCATCGGTGACGCGGTGGTCGGCGTGTTCGGGGCCCCAGTGGCGCACGAAGACGACGCCGAGCGTGCGGTGCGGGCAGCCCTCAGCATCATCGATGCCATCGAGGAGCTGAACCGGCAACACCCCTCGCTCGAGCTTGCGGTGCGAGCTGCGGTCAACACCGGCGAGGGCTTGGTTTCCTTGCGATCCGCGCATCGCGCCGGCGAGGGGATCGTGACCGGCGACGTCGCCAACACAGCATCTCGGCTGCAAGGGATCGCACCGGTCGGAGGAGTGGTGGTTGGCGAACTGACTTATCGCTCGACGAAGACCGCCATCAATTACGAACAGCTCGAGCCCGTCACTGTAAAAGGCAAGCCCGATCCCCTCCCGGTCTGGCGGGCCATCGCCCCCCGCAGCCGGGTGACCGTAGACCGTGTCGCGGATGCAAGCACTCCTTTTATCGGCCGCAAGTACGACCTGCTCGCTCTCGAGGCTTTGTATCGCCGAGCGCTGCACGAAAGGTCGGTGCAACTGGTCACGGTGGTCGGGGAGCCGGGCGTGGGAAAGAGCCGCCTGATCGTGGAGTTCTGGGCATTCATAGAAAGACAAACTGAGCTGATCCAGTGGCGCCAGGGGAGGTGCTTGCCTTACGGGGAGGGCATCACCTTCTGGCCGCTTTCCGAGATCATCAAGGCCGGAGCCGGGATCCTCGAATCGGATGGCAGCGAGCAGGCCTCGATCAAGCTGGACACCGCGATCGAGGAGGTGATCGAGGATGAGGCTGAACGCGAGTGGTTCAAGGCGAGGCTGGCCCCGCTGGTAGGTGCGAAGAGCACCGACGACACAGAGATAGTCGACCGCGGCGAGTCATTTACGGCGTGGAGGCGGTACTTGGAAGCCCAAGCCAACCGCCGGCCCATGATCCTCGTCTTCGAGGACCTGCACTGGGCCGACCCCGCCACCGTCGAGTTCATCGAGCACATCGTCGACTGGTCCGAAGGCATTCCGCTGTTCGTCATCTGTGCAGCTCGTCCAGAGCTCTATGACAACCATCCAGGGTGGGGCGGAGGCAAGCACAACTCGAACACGATCGGATTGTCGCCTCTGAGCGACGACGAGACCAGTGAGCTCATCGGCTCGCTGTTCCTTCGCGCCGCAGTTCCCCAGGAGGTCAAGGCGTCGCTGTTGGAGCGAGCCGGCGGGAACCCCTTGTACGCGGAGGAGTTCGCCCGCATGATCGTCGAGCGCGGGGTGCTCGACCTAACAAGCGCCTCGGGCTCCGGAGACCTCAAGCAGTTCCCCTTCCCCGAGAACCTCCAAGCTCTGATCGCCGCTCGTCTCGACGGCCTCTCTGTCACCCAGAAGGCGATCCTCCAAGACGCGTCCGTTGCCGGGAGGAACTTCTGGTCAGAGGCTCTCGCCGCGATCGGCGGGGCAGACGAGGCAACGATCAGGCAAGCTCTTCACGAGTTGACATTGAAGGAGCTGGTTCGTCCCGCGCGCAGCTCCTCGATGGAGAACCAGGAGGAGTATTCCTTCTGGCACGCTCTCGTGCGCGATGTCGCCTACGGACAGATACCGCGCGCGGCTCGAGCCCGCAAACATCTCGCCATGGCGACCTGGATCGAGCAGATCGCTGCCGACGGCCTCGAGGACCGGGCCGAGCTCGTGGCGCACCACTATCGCCAAGCCCTGGAGCTTGCGAAGGCTTCGGGTAACACTGAAGAGGCGCGGCAGCTCGAGCTTGGAACCCGTCGTTACCTGGTCATGGCGGGGGATCGTGCTGCAGCCCTCGATGCCGCCAAGGCGGCTCGTTACTACCGGGAAGCACTCGACCTGTTGCCACCCGACGATCCCGCACGCGGGCAAACTCTCGTCAAGGCATCGGATATGGCGGTCTGTATCGGGGAATTCGGTGCCAGCCAGGAGTTCCTGCGGGAGGCGATCGCGCGATTCCGGGCAGCGGGTGAGGGCGGGAAGGAAGGCACTGCCCTGGCCAAGCTGTCGAAATCCTTCCGGGACAGCGGCGATACCGAACGCTCCCGCGAGCTCCTGACGTCCGCTATCGAAGTCTTGCAGCGCGAAGGGACGACCGATGAGCTCAGCTATGCGTACGTGCAGTTGGGCGGCGATTGGCTGTTCTCCGGGTCGCCGTCGGAGGCTCTGCAATGGGCGGATAAGGCTCTTCACCTGGCAGAAGGGTCCGGCAGCCTTGAGGATCAAGCGCGCGCTCTCGGCATCAGGGGACTGGCGCGCTGCGAGTTGGCCGAAACCGACGGTATCGAGGATCTGCGCCGAGCACTCGCCATCACGAAGGAGCTCGACAAGCCTGAATGGATAACCAGCGCATATGTCGCGCTGGCGTACATGACCTGGCTGAGCGAAGGCCCCCAGCAGGCGGAAGCGCTCTACGACCAGGCCATCGAGCTAGGGGAGAAGCGTGGTGTTATCGGGGACTCGATGTGGGCGCGGGCCGAATCCGTGTGGCCGTTGTTCGATCTGGGGGAGTGGGACGAGGTCCTCAGCCGCACCCAATATGTCGTGGAGTGGGAGGAGCTCCATGGGGGAACCCAGATGCGCGCCATGACCCTCCCCTACAAGGCGGCAGTGATCCTTCACCGAGGAGGCGTCGATGAAGCAGTGTCGATGACGGAGAGTTTCCTGGACCTTGCGAGAGAGATCGGCGATCTTCAAGTCGTTGTGCCTGCCCTTGCCGTAAGCGGCGTCGCGCACGCTGCGGCCGGTGACCACCCGACGGCCACTTCGCTGATCCACGAGCTGAGCGCGAGAAGCCGTCCCGCACCTAACTGGAAGGGTCGCTTCTTGCCCGACGCGGTGCGAGTCCTGCGCTCGGCCGGCTCCATCGACTCCGACGGCATCGTCCTGCAAGAGGACCAAGTCGCAGCAACTCGCGACGTCAACTCTGTCTTCACCGCCCGAGCGCTGCTTGCCGCGGCCGAGGAGCGGTGGGAGGAAGCCGAAGCGATGTTTGGCGACCTGGCGCAACGCTGGGAACGCTACGGCGCCGTCCTCGAGCATGGGCAGGCGTTGTTTGAGGGCGGCCGGTGCTCGATGCAGCTAGGTCACGTTGACTCCGCGCGGGCCTCTTACTCTGAGGCCAAGAAAGTCTTTACCCGCTTGGGTGCTTCGCGCTTGGAGGCCGACGTCGACGCAGCGCTCGCCGCGCTCGACTCCGCCAACCTCCCGCGCTAGCAGATCAGTCGTCCTTCGTTTGTCCTTCCCGGATTACTTTGCGGTTTACCGGCGCAGCTTTCCACTCGTTGATGGCTGCCTCCGCTTCTTCTTGAGTATCGAAGAACAGGTCGACGTCATGATGACCCTGGTCATGATGCATCCGGATCTTGAATTTCTCTGCGCTCTGTGTGATCCCAACCATGGACCAGCTCTTGGGCATAGATCCTCCTTTCTAGCTTCGGCGTCCTGAAGACTGTGGGGAATCGCACGGCGAAGGGCAGCATCCGATCTCAAGGCACCGGTGCCGGCACCGGACCTGGATCGTCATCGACCTCCTTAGTCTCCCTTTTCTTGCAATCCTGGATGAAGTCGTGAGCTGCCTTGGCGTCTTCGAAGGGCCACGGTAGCCAACACTCCTTTTTGGGCCCGGGGGCCTCGTCCCACACGAGACGGATCCTGTAAGGTCCCGGCGCTCCCGGCTGGGAGTCCGGCGACACTGTCGTGTCCTGCTGCTTGTGCCAGCTTTTGGGCAACGGCTCTCCTCTCTTGGAAGGGGCTTCCGAAGAGTCCATTCAACGTGGAGAAACACGAGATTTGCAAGCCCTGCCGAGGCCATCTCGCTCGCGTCAGTGCCCGTTCTGGGAGAAGTGCATGTAGTCCTTGAGCCCGCTCCATCGCCCTCCCCAGCCCCAGCCCACGGCGTCGAACGTCCTGGTCACGGCATCGCCCTCGAAAATCATTCCCGGCCGGCGCCAGTTGCGGTTGCGGTAGGCGCGGGCCAGCTCGGGGGCCACGAGGTCGCCGCGCACGTACGGATTTTGGAACGGATTGATGTCGATGGCGAGACCGAAGGCATGCTCTGACCAGGTCGTGCCGAGCGTCACCTGGCGGCACTCGAACGAGGACGTGTCGTTGATGTCACCGGTCGGAGCCGAATGGAGCAGTCTTTGCTCCGTCAGGCTGGTTACGCGCATCTCCTCGATCGGAAATCGAGCTTCGTAGAGCTTCCGAAAGACAGCCACGACAGTCCGCGCCACCGAGTAGTTGACGATCATCTCTCCCGTGTGAGCCTGGTGATCGAAGCCCCAGAAGGTCATTGTGATGTAGGAGAGTTGCTCGAGTGTCACGGGGCACTTCGGCCGCCACGTAGAGCGCTTCACCACTTCCTTCGGCACCGGTCCGATGTGCGCGATGAACCGTTTGGAACTGGGCGCGGGAAGAAAGTCGATCGTTGCGAGTCGACGGTCTCGCAAGATGGGTGGTGTCGGCTCTACCACTCCGAAGCCGTCGGGACGGAGAGGCAGCACTCGCTTGCCGAGCCAGGCCGGTCTCCGAGTCACCCACTTGTTCACTGCAGCGAGTGGATTGGAAGGCTTGGGGGAAGGCGGCTTGGGGGAAGGCCGCGTTCGAGTCTGGTGGGGACTGGCGGCCTGAGATGCACCGGGCCGCGTTGGTTGGACCGCCGCCGTAGGTGATGCGGTCGGATCGCAGGCGGCTGCGCTAATGGCGAAGAGGACGGCGGCGCCGGCCACCGGCGACCAGGTGACTTTCATCTGACATCACGTTAGCCGAGCAAGAACCCCGGAGGGTGCTGTCTATCGCCCTCCAAATGGGCGCAGCAACGCTCTCGACGGCGCGCCGTCTGCTCCCGTTATCAAGAGGGGCAGACAGATCAATTCGTACTCGCCGGGCTCGATGGCCCCCAGGCGCAGGCCTTCGATTATCCAGATCCCGGCCCCCAGCAGCGCGCGATGGGTGGCCGCGCCGTCGCGTTTGTAACCGCCGACCGACAGATAGTCGACTCCCACCGTTCGAACACCGCGCTCGGCCAGCAACTGAGCAGCCTCGTGCGTCAGATAGACGAAGTTCTCCTTGAACGGTTGCGACCACCACTCGGTGCTCGAGTTCCGCGTCTTGAAGATGATCCGGTCGCCGCGACTTATCTCCTCGCCTGACAGGGCATCAGGTTTGATGGACTCGTCATCTTCAACTGCGATAACGCGGGCGGGCCCGATCGTCGCTGCCAGATCCATCTTGTCCAGTGCGACGCCGTCGTTGAGGAAGTGGACCGGCGCGTCCATGTGCGTTCCGGTGTGCGAGCCCATCGACAGCTCGGACACGTTGGCGTTGTCGCCCTTCGAGATGTCCAGCATGCGCTCGATCTGCACGGCGGGATTGTCGGGCCAGTGGACCATCCCGCTGTGCAACGGAGCGGTAACGTCCACCCACCCCTTAGCGAGATCGTGCTCCTGTCCAGATGGTGCCCGTTCACTCATTGCTGTGCCTCCTTTGAGACGAGTCGATCCTGGTCGCCGAGATTGGCTGAAGTGGGCTGGTCAGACTGTGCCAGAAGAG
>DATAPE010000160.1:0-7000 GCA_036265345.1 Actinomycetota bacterium | reverse complement strand
CGGACGATCCTGGGCGCCGGTATCCACCGCGCCGATCGCCTCCACGACGTCCATCCCTTCGGTGACCTCGCCGAAGATCGTGTGCTTGTTGTTCAGGTGTGGAGTTTGGCCGAGAGTGATGAAGAACTGCGAACCATTGGTGTTCGGGCCCGCGTTGGCCATCGCCAGGAGTCCGGCCCGGTCGAACCTGGGGCCGCCGGGAGGGCATTCGTCTTCGAACCTGTAACCCGGCCCCCCCATGCCCGTCCCTTGCGGGTCTCCACCCTGGATCATGAACCCCGAGATCACGCGATGAAAGATGGTGCCGTCGTAGAGAGGCTCCGATTTCCGGTTCCCGTCGCGGGGATCTTTCCATTCCCGCTTACCTGTAGCTAGATCAACGAAGTTCGCAACGGTCGTAGGAGCGTGCTCCGGCATGAGGCGCGTGGTGAAGGCGCCCTCACTGGTGACGAACTTGGCTTCAGTCGGCATCGCTGTTCCTCCTCAGACATCAACGAGAGCGCACCGCGACTGAGCGCGATTTGCTCTCTTTCCCGTGATTGGCTGCACGGCAGCCTATTGGCTCTGGTGAGCTTGAGCCACAGAATGCTTTTCACTAGCCTGTCTGGGCGATGGACTTGGAGCCTCCCGAACCGCGGCCGGGGATACCGCCACCGACGTGGAGAAGCCGCTTACGCGGATTGGGCATGGATCTCAGTCCTCTGCGCGAGTCGCGGGAGCTACGTCTTCTCTATCTCGGCAATCTCGTCAGCTCCTTTGGCAACGAGGTCACCTTCGTGGCGATCGCCTTTCAAGTCTTCCAGCTCACCCATTCCACTCTCGCCGTTGGACTGCTGGGGCTCTGTTATGTCGCTCCGTTGCTGCTGCTGTCGTTGCTAGGAGGAGCCATTGCCGACGCCGTGGACCGGCGGTCACTTCTGTTGACAAGCGAAGCAGTGGGGTCGGTGACCCCGGTGGTGCTGGCATTGAACGCCGCTCGGGTGTCCCCGTTCCTGTGGCCGTTGTACGCGTTCTCGCTTCTATCCGCCACCGTGTACGCCCTTGGTTCGCCCGGGTTCCGTTCGGCAGTCCCCAGGCTCGTATCCAAGGAGAAGATTCCCGCAGCTACGGCTCTCAACTTCATCACCCACAATGTCGGTGCGATCGGGGGACCTGCGATAGCCGGGCTCGCCATAGCTGCGGTAGGGCTCACAGCCACCTACGGGCTCGACGCCGTCACGTTCATCGTGTCTCTCACTACCGCTTTCTTTTTGCGCCCGATACCTCCGGACCCGAATGAAGAAGGGGTCAGCATCAGTGCGGTGCTCGAAGGGCTTCGTTTCCTGAAGGGCAAACAGGTGCTACAGGGATCCTTTGTGGTCGACCTCAACGCGATGATCTTCGGGATGCCTAACGCGCTACTTCCCGCGGTAGCCGTACGTTTGGGCGGCGGCGCGAGTGTCGTTGGTCTCTTGTATGCAGCCCCCTCAGTGGGGTCGCTGCTCGTCTCACTGACGAGCGGGTGGGCCGCTCGCGTTCGCCGGCAAGGCATCGTCGTCTATGTCGGAGTGCTGGCGTGGGGAGCATCGCTGGTGCTCTTGGGCTTGTCGAGCACTTTGTGGTTGTCGTTGCTTGCTCTTGGTCTGGCCGGGGCTGCAGACACAGTCAGCGGGATATTTCGTGTGGCGATCATGCAGACAGCGACGCCACCCAACATGTTGGGACGCCTGGAGGGACTGGGGCTGACCGTTGTCGCCACCGGCCCCGCACTGGGAGATCTCGAAGCGGGCGCGCTGGCGGCGTGGACCAGTGTTCCGTTCTCGATCGTCTTCGGGGGCATCGCGTGCATGGTTGGGGTGGGCGTGATGGCGTGGAGGATGCCCCGCTTCGCTCGCTACGACCGAGCGCATCCCGTTCCGTAACCTCCGTGGGCGCAGGCGGCCCCACAGGAGTAGATTTCCCCTACCTCGGTTGAACAGCCAGCCCTGCGTCCCGCTACCACCGGGAAGGGGACATGGCCAAGCCCAAGGACGATAGTGCCGGCGAGATTCCACTCGCTACCGTGAACTGTCCTCGATGTGGAGCGCCAGTAACGGCCGAGCCCGCCTTCGCAGGAGACAAGGGCGCTCTTTTCCACTGCTCCAACTGCGGCAAGATGTTCGGCATCGTGCCCGGCATCTCCGAAGATCAGCAGGTCCGTTCCGACCCCCCCGAAGGTGTTCCTCCGCGCCCTTGACCTGAAAGCTACGGCAGGGTAGGTTACGCTTACGTAACCAAAACCAGGGAGGGGCGCTGTGAGCACGGTCTTAGAGGAGCGGCGCGAGGTCGTACGCGATCAGCCCGCGGTCCCAGGCGTCAGATTGTTGGAACCCAGAACCGCTCGTTTCCAGCGTCGCCTCGTTCTGATAGTGACCCTTCTCCCTTTCGCCGGCTTCGTGGCCGCCGTGTGGACCTTGTGGGGGGCCGGGCTCAGCATGCTGGACGGCGCACTGTTTCTCGCCATGTACTGCATCGCGGGTCTGGGTGTGACCGTGGGCTTCCACCGGCTCTTCACCCACCGCAGCTTCGAGGCCAAGCCGTGGGTGCGTTATGCGCTCGCCATCATGGGCTCGCTCTCGGTAGAGGGGCCGATCATCCGCTGGGTAGCGGACCACCGCCGCCACCACGCGTTCTCGGACCAACCCGGCGACCCACATTCTCCACATCTCGATGAGGGTCCCGGTTTCATGGGTGTCGCCAAGGGCCTATGGCACGCTCATATGGGGTGGTTCTTCTCCGACGAACAGACATCGGCCAACCGTTGGGCCCCCGACCTCGTGAAGGATCCCGTCCTGCGCAAGATCGACACCTTGTTCCCGCTGTGGGTCACGATCTCGTTCGCGCTTCCGCCAGTCATCGGCTTCCTGATCACCGGCACCTTGAAGGGAGCGGTGCTGGCGTTCCTGTGGGGCAGCCTGGCCCGGATCTTCCTGCTGCACCACGTGACTTGGAGCGTCAACTCCATCTGCCACTTCTACGGCTCGCGCCCCTACAAGACCACGGACTTCAGCACCAACAACTGGGCGCTGGCGATCGTGTCCTTCGGAGAGTCGTGGCACAACAATCACCATGCCTTCCCAACTTCCGCCGTACACGGGCTGGGCAAGGGCCAGATCGATGCCAGCGCCGGATTCATCGCGCTTCTGCAGAAGCTTCATCTGGTCCAGGACGTGAAGCACGTATCTCCCAAGCAGCTCGAGATCAAGCGCACCGGCTAGCTCCGGCAGCAGCGACACGGATCAGCCTGTGGAGGGCGGCAGTAGCCTGAGGAAGTGACTTCCAAACGCCGGGTCCGCATGACCGGACAGGAGCGCAGGGCCCAGCTCATCGACGTTGGCCGCAGCGTCTTCGCGGAACGTGGCTTTGAAGCGGCTTCGGTAGAGGAGATCGCGGCCCGAGCGCGGATCACCAAGCCCGTCGTCTACGAGCACTTCAACGGCAAAGAGGGCCTCTACGCGGTAGTGGTGGACCGCGAAGTTCAATCGCTGATACAGCACATCACCCAGGCTCTAGCTGCCGACAATCCCCGCGCGTTGCTGGAGCAAGCTGCCCTTGCGTTCCTGACTTACATCGAGGAAGAGCCTGAAGGCTTCCGGATCCTGGTGCGCGACTCGCCGGTCACGAGCTCGACCGGAACGCTGGCCAGCGTTATCGGCGACATCGCCACGCAGGTCGAGTACATCCTGCGGGGCGAGTTCGAACAGCGTGGCTTCGATACCAAGCTTTCCCCTCTGTATTCCCAGGCCCTGGTCGGCATGGTCGCACTGGTCGGTCAATGGTGGCTGGACGCGGGAGAGCCGAAGAAGGACGTCGTGGCAGCTCATCTTGTGAATCTGGCGTGGAATGGGCTGCGCGAGCTCGAGACGGATCCGACCCTGCGTGAGCTCGAGGCCGGTTCGGAGCCGGCACCCCACTAGGGTGCCTCCACAGCAGCCCCGCATGATGAGACGATGGGCCGATGGCTCTCAGGGTGGTGTTCGCGGAAGACAACTACCTGGTCCGTGAGGGCACGAGCGCCCTCCTCCGAGAGGTCGAGGAGGTCGAGTTAGTGGGGACCGCCGCGGACCTTCAAGGCCTCCTGGACATCGTTGAGCAGCACTCTCCCGACGTCGTTCTTACCGACATAAGGATGCCGCCGACCCACACCACCGAAGGCATCGAGGCGGCCAAGAAGATCCGAGCAGAACATCCGGCGATCGGCGTGGTCGTGCTGTCGCAATTCGCGGACGAGGACTACGCGTACGACTTGCTCAAAGAGGGGGCGGCTGGCCTCGGATACCTGCTGAAAGAGAGAGTGGCCGAGATCGACGAGCTGGTTCGGGCCCTCCAGGAGGTGGCGGGCGGTGGCTCCGTCCTGGACCCCAAGGTGGTCGAGGGCTTGGTAGGGCGTCGGTCCGAGCGTCAGAACTCGCCTCTCGAGCGGCTCACGGAACGAGAGCGTGATGTGCTTCAGCAGATCGCCGAGGGCAAGAACAACGCCGCCATCGCCGATGCCCTATCTCTCAGCCCACGGGCGGTGGAGAAGCACATCAACTCGATATTCCAGAAGCTCGACCTGTCCGAGGAGCCCCGAGTGCACCGTCGGGTCATGGCGGTATTGACCTTTCTCAAGGGCACCTCGCCGACCCGTCTCACCAACCCCTAGCTCTGGTTCTCTCCTAGGGGAGGACAGCACCCCTTCGCGGGGCGGGACGACACCATGTCATCAAGCAAGGGAATGGCTGAGAATGACTTCATGCCTGGAATCAGCGGTGCCGCGGAACGGATTTCCCCCAGGGATGCTGGGACTGGCCGGGTGAGCGAGGCCACCTCTCGGCGCCTGGCATGGCTGGGCTTCGGAGTGATCTCGGCCATGTACGCAGTGGCGCTGGCGCTCTCCTTCCGGGGTCAAGGACCCTCCACCAGCACGTGGGGCTCGGGAGGCCGCATCGGGCAGGACCTCTTCATTCTGGCGATGTTTACCTTTCCAGTCGTAGGGATCCTGATCCTGTCCCGCCGCCCGGGGCACACGATCGGCTGGCTCTGTCTTGCCACAGGTTTCGCGTGGGGGCTTGACGGAACACTGGGAAGCTATGCGGCCACCGCCATCAGAACCTCTCCCGGCCCGGCCGCTTATGCGGCGACGGTCGACTCGTTCCTGTGGCTGCCTGCCATAGGACTGATCGGCATGTACCTGATCCTGCTGTTCCCGGAGGGCCATGTTCCCTCCCCCCGGTGGAGGATCCTCACCCGGTTGTCGGCGATCACCATAGTGGGCGGATCCCTCGGAATCCTGTTTGCTTCACCCACGCTTGCGGACAGTGGCTACCCGCAGCTGGCGAACCCGTGGCATATCGCGTCGCTTGAGTGGCTCTTCGGCGGTCTCCAGGCGCTGATCTTTCTCTTCCCCCTGGAGATCGTGGCTGCCATGGTCGGCGCCGTCCGACGGTTCCGACACTCTCAGGGAAGGGACCGCCTGCAGCTGAAGTGGCTGACCGCAGGAGCAGCAGCGGTCGCATTGATCTATCTGGTTGCGATGATCGGATCGCTCGGATTCGGAAGCGGCAATTCTGCGGCCGACCCGCTGTGGATCCAACTACCAGAGGACGCCGCGCTCTTCTCTTTCGCCCTGATCCCGGCCGCCATCGGCATCGCGATCCTGAGACACCGCCTTTACGACATAGACATCGTCATCAACAAGACGGTGGTTTTTGGATCGCTTGCTGCCTTCATCACGGCCGTGTACGTCGCGATCGTCGTGGGGATCGGGTCTGCCATAGGGCAGGGGTCGAAGCCAAACCTCGGTCTTTCCATCCTCGCTACTGCGGTGGTCGCCGTGGCATTCCAACCCGTTAGAGAGCGGGTGCAGCGATTCGCCAATCGGCTCGTGTACGGGAAGCGATCCACTCCCTACGAGGTCTTGTCACGCTTCGCTCAAACGATCGCCTCGTCCTACGGAACCGAAGAGCTTTTGCCCCGCACAGCCCAGACCCTGCGTGACGCCACGGGTGCCTCGCTAGCATGCGTGTGGCTGTTGGTACAGGATCGCCTGGTTCCGGCGGCGGTGTCTCCCGCCGAAGATCAGGCCTTGCTTCACGGCCGCGACCTCATTTCGGGTGCCATACCTTCGGTTCCCGGCGAGCGATCCGCTCCGATCGTCGACGCCGGAAAACTCTTGGGGGCACTCACGATCTCCAAGAGCGAAGATGCCGTCGTTCCGGCGGATCAAGAGTTGCTCGACAACCTCGCATCTCAGGCGGCTCAGATCGTGCGCAACGCTCTTCTAACGGCAGATCTCCACGCGCGCTTACAGCAACTATCCGAGCAGTCTCAAGAGCTTCGGCGGTCGCGCCAGAGGATCGTTGCCGCGCAGGATGATGAGCGCAGGGTCCTGGAGCGCAATATCCATGACGGTGCCCAACAACACCTCGTGGCCCTTGCAGTCAAGCTGAAGCTCACCAAGTCTCTGGTAACCCGGGCCCCCGAAAGAGCGACGACGATGCTGAGCCAGTTGCGAGGCCAAGTAGGCGACACTCTCACGGCGCTGAGGGAGCTAGCCTCCGGTATCTACCCGGCAGCACTCGAAGAAGGCGGGGTCGGGCGAGCCCTCCAAGAACAGGTTCGTGACTTTCCCGTCGCCACCGTGATCGACGCGGACGGGATCGGGCGCTATCCGATCGAGAGCGAGGCAACCGTCTATTTTTGCTGCCTCGAAGCGCTTCAGAACGTCGGGAAGTATGCAAGCGCCCACCGCGCCACCGTGACTCTCAGGGATGACGGAGAAGCCATCTCGTTCAGCGTTCGCGACGACGGTGTGGGGTTTGATCCCGCAACTACAGCGTGGGGATCTGGTCTGAGAAACATCTCTGATCGCGTCGCCGCATCGCGAGGCAGCGTGGAAGTCTCGTCGGTTCGGGGGGCCGGCACCACCATCTCGGGACGGATCCCGGTCAAGACACTCCAAGCAACGCGATGACAGGGCCGGACGGTTCTGCGATTCAAG
>DATAPE010000159.1:0-2142 GCA_036265345.1 Actinomycetota bacterium | reverse complement strand
GAGACCTGCCAGCACCAGCACCAGAGCGCCGAGATCGAGGCTGGCCGCGATCAGCAGGGGCGGCACGATTCCCGGAAGCAGATGCCTCAGTGCCAGCCGCGTGGGGCCGACCTCGCTCAAGCGCGCCGCATCGATGTGCGGCCGCACCATAAGGGCGCGTGCTTCACCTCGAACGATGCGCGCGTACCAGGGCCACCACACGATCGAGACTGCGATCAACGTGTGGACGAGGCTTGGTCCCAGAGCGATGATGACCGCTATCGCCAGCACCGGCCCGGGGAGAGCGAGAGCCAGGTCCGTGAATCGCATCAGGACCGCGTCCACCCGGCCCCCGAAGACCCCCGCCACTAAACCGATGACACCCCCGATCAGGACACCTCCGACTACCACGATCAGTGCGGAGAACCACGACGTCCTCATCCCATAGAGGACCCGGGACAGAAGGTCACGCCCGGTGTCGTCGGTCCCCAGCAAACCGCCCGGGCCGGGACGGAGGAATGCAGCTTTGATCTGTTCGGTGGGCCCATGTGGAGCCAGCAGCGGCGCCAGCACGGCGACCACCGTCACTGCCAGCAGCACGAAGAGGCCGAACTGCTCGAGGCGACCCAAACCTCGGAGCCTCAACATGCGCTCGCGTCCGGTCAGTACCGGTTGCGCGACTGCCATTACGCAACCTCCATGCTGGGAACCGCAGCGAGAAGCCTCTTGGTGTAGTCGTTTTCTGGGTTCCGCAGCACGTGCTCGGTTGTTCCCACCTCGACGATCACTCCGTCGTGCATCACGACGACCTCCTCCGCGACGGTCTGGGCGAGACCAAGGTCGTGAGTCACGAACAGAAGGGCCATCCCGATCTCCGCCTGGAGCTTCTTCAGGAGGTTGATCACCGTGGCCGCCAACGACACATCTAGAGAGGACGTGGGTTCGTCGCACGCCAAGAGCGCGGGCGGCACGATGACCGCGCGCGCCAGTGCGACGCGCTGCCTCTGCCCCCCTGACAAACGGCCGGGACGGCGTTGCGCGACATCGGGGTTCAAGCCAACCAGCTGCAAGGAATCGGCGATCCGCTCCTTGCGTTCCTTGCCGGCGACATGCTGTACGGCGAGCCTCTCGGAGAGTAGATCTCCCACCGTCATCCACGGAGTTAGCGACGCGCCTGCATCTTGGAAGACCATCTGCGGAGGACCCCCGGGTCCCCTGACAACCTCACCGTGGTCCGGTCGCGTCAAGCCCACCGCGATGCGTAACAACGTCGTCTTGCCGCAGCCGCTTCCTCCCACCAGCGCCACCGATCCACCTTCCGGAACCGTCAGGGACACGTCATCGACGGCGACGGCTCGGCGCTTACGCCGGCCGAACGATTTCGTGATGTGCGACATCGCCAAGGCTGGGCCCTGGGGAGCGGCGGCGCCGTCTCCTTCGATCACGCGCAGCAACCGCTGCGTCTCGCCCTCGGTCATCGGAGCGGGATCGAGCGGCTGAGCGCTGGCGGAAGCATCGATGTCACGGGACCTGATGCACGCGTCGAAACCGTCGTGGGTCGCTGCCTGCCTGGGCTCCGGGATCGATCCGCTGCAATCCTCGATCGCAAACCGGCACCGTGGCGTGAATGGACACCCGGGTGGGTGTGCTCGAGGGTCGGGAGGCTCGCCCGGGATCGTCGGGAGCAGCGTCTGCCCCGCAATACCGATCTCCCTAGCCGACATCGACGCTCGTGCTGCTAGAAGCGCCCCGGCGTAAGGATGAGAGGGCCGCTTCATCACGGCCCCCGCAGGACCGATCTCCGCGAGGCGCCCGCCGTAGAGGACCGCAACCCGGTCCGCGATCGCAGAAGCAACCGCCATATCGTGAGTTATGAAAAGCATCGACGAGCCGAGCTCGCGCCTCAGCTTGGCGAATAGGTCGAGGATCCCGGACTGAACGATGACGTCGAGGGCAGTGGTCGGCTCGTCGGCGATGACGAGGGCCGGGTTGCGAGCGATCGCCATAGCGATCATCGCCCTCTGACGGAGTCCGCCGGACAACTCATGGGGAAACTGGGCTGCTCGCCGGGACGGTTCCGGTACACCGGCGGATTCCAGTAGCTCGATAGCCTCGTCACCGGAACCCGCGGCTTCCGCTATCTGCCGGCCAACTTTCATCGTC
>DATAPE010000158.1:0-3498 GCA_036265345.1 Actinomycetota bacterium | reverse complement strand
TCTCGTTCTGAGACACGTCGGATCCCAGAGGCAAACTCACATCCGACAACTTCTGGCTCGCTTCGACAAACGCTTCTTCGGCTCTCAGAAGGGGAAGGGTCGCCCTGAGGAGGGTCAATTGCGGCGTCTCGATTCGGTCTTTCGATCTCTCTGTCATAACAAACTCGCAGGACGCGTCGCACAGATGCCCTTGGCCACTAAGGGGCGGCCTCATCCGGCGCTTCATCAGGGACCTCGTCCGTGAGATGCCCAAGAATCTCGCGGGCCGTGGACGCGTTCTCGCTCGCGACGAAGAACTCCACGGGCCCCGTTACGAAATTGAAACCCGTGCCGATCCGACCCCAGCCGAAGAGATCCTGGACGCCTTCACCCTTCACGAGATACTCGATCTCGGCATCGTCCAGGAGAGACTTGATGATCGGGATCGTCGCGGGATCCCCCGCCACATGGACGCGTTCGAGCTCGATTTCCGGGTGGACCTCCTTGATGGGCTCGGAGCGCGGGCCCGACACGAGAGTCACTTCACAGTCCGAGCATTGAACCGCGTCATCCTGGTATTCGAGATTGCACTTGGGGCAATGCATCATGGCTGTGCCTCCCGACTGGGCCACAACCTCGACTCGCTGCAGGCCATCCGGATCACCACAAGAGAATAGCGTAATCCACCGAGATGGAAACCTTCTCCTCGCCACTGAGTTGGTGGCCCAAGAAACCTGTAGGCCCAGGTTCTTCATCCCGCAACTTCAAGGATGCTTCCAGGTAGATATAACCGGGATTGTCGACGCTCGTGTATTCCTCGAGTCGGACTCTCACCTCTTGTAGATGGCGGTCGGTCCCGGCATAGGTCACCTGGAAGCCGCGCAGGAGCACTCGGTACCCGGAGGACCTATAGAGGACCTCTCCGACGAACACGCGTTCCGTGAGAAGCTGATACCAAGGGACTTTCGCCGCAGAGTCACCGAGCGTTCCTTCGATAATCACCATCGCACGTTCCTCCTCCGGTCAGGGCTCGATCGGCGGCTCGACTTCGGGCCGATCGTCGAACGGCGGATGGATGTCCAACCCAAGCTCATAGAACACACACGCGTCGATGGTTCCGCTATAACGGTCGTCCCAGGATCCGCTGAAGTCCCGGAGCCCGAGGACCGCCTGGAGGACGATCTCGGGCCCGTCGGGTGCGTTGTTCACGATTTCGCTTCGAAGCTGGACCGTGAGTTGTCCGAAGTGGTGATCCCCGTCGAGGAACTGAGCGCTCCAGCCCTTCAGGACGGCAGTAGCTCGCGCCACGGGCTTTGAGAACGCGAATCGGTACTCCATCTGTTGGAGCCCACCTTTGTAGGGTTCGAATTCAAAAAGGTGCTCGCGAACCTCCATTCCTGCCCCCCTTGGTGAGAAACGTTGTCATCTCACTGACCTGCCCCCGAAAACACCCCTGACGCGAAGACCCGGCAGCACACGCCACCTGGGCCGGGGGACTATTACGAAACCCCGAGCTGCTGCATCATGCCAGCCTGGTCCCACTGTTCCCAACGTTCGACGATCCTGCCGTCAGCGACCCGGTCCAGAATGAGGCCGTTGACGCGCACGCGGCGCCCGGTCGGCGGGACACCCCCGAACAAGCCACTGTTCGTTCCTTCCGCAACCCATCGAGTCGCTACCTTATCCCCCGCGACGATTTGATCCTCGATGGTGATTCGAAGATCCGGGAAGGCAGCGAGTAGGCCCGACATCATTTGCTTGAAGCCCGCAACGCTCAGGTTGGGGTCGGGGCTGCCGTTGATGTGAATGACGCCATTCGCAGCATAAGCCTTGTCCGCGGCCGACACATCCCCGCGGTTCAATCCGTCGATCCAAGTCTGCTGACATGTGGCCGTCTGCATGCTCACCTCCTGCCCAAAATGGGTCCAAATGAATCGCGCCCGTCCCGGTACTCCACTGGAACGAGGTCATACCTGGCCCAGCCGCTCGCGTCGACCGTACGAGACGCGAGGTATTCTCGATATAGCCGGCCCCAGTCGAGTGGCCGGCCTCAACCCGACATGCGAAACACCCTCCATGCCCTGCAGCGTGGGCGACCGCGCTCGCCAGTTGGCCTGCTACCAGTAGGCAATCAGAGAAATAGAGGCCGAGGAGGCGGCCACTCGGTATTGGGCACAACACGGTCCATCCAGCACCTGGGCAGGTCTGGAGACGCCTCGAAGATCGAGTCGTCCTTACGGCCCTTCATCCTGAGACCGTCTCCTATGCTCGGCCAGGAGCTTCACCTTGTACTCATCGTGGCACCGGGCAAGCCTCTCATAGAAGACGCTCTTCTCATCGATACTGACAAACGCTGTGCCGCTGAATGGAAGAATGTACTCGCCGTAGTCCTGCTCAAAGACGATCACCTTTTCCTCAACCGATTCCTGGGCGATCTGCTTTAGGGTGGCGACTGTTAGCGGTCTAGAGGACCCAGGGTCGCTCCAGTCATTTACCTCCCCAATAATGGAATCGGAATCGAATTGACTGAGCATTTCGACTAGCTCCGAACAGCTCAGCTGGAAGTGATCGACGGTGCCGTTCGGCATGATATGGTCCTTGGCTCGACACGCCTACTTCCGGGCCATCTTCCTCGCCCTAGCGGTCACGAACTTCGGGGCTCACAACGCAGGGAACGGCGCCAGGCATCTTCGACATGTTCCTTGGGGCGGCACCCGTGCCATGCAATCCTCAGCCGAATCTCGATCGGCTCGCGTTCACTTTCCACGCCTCTGCCGCCTCCTCATGGCTGCCTCGGTTCGCGAGACAGAAAGGGTCCGCCCGGCTATGCGGTCGCGGTTCGGCCGAGGGGAGTTTTTGCCTTCGAGACCCAACGGGGCGGCGCCGTGGACGTGCGCTGGCGCAGGATCAGGTGCAGCTGCGCCGTGTGGTGCTGGACGTGCCGCATATTGTAGAGGTAGAGCTCCGCCACGCTCATGTCGGGTCTCGTCGGGACCTTCCGCTCGAACGCATCCTTCTCATCCAGAGCTTCGATGGCGGTCCGGCACTTCGTGCGCCCGTGCTCCAGATAGGCGCGCATCTCGTCCTTGGTATAGGGGTGTTCCGGCAGAACCCCGGCGGGATCGAGCTCGTCGAGATTGAACGGCGCCGGAGGGGCGAACTCCTCCTCGGGAACGAACGACAGATAGAAATCGAGCATGAAGAGCGTGTGATAGACGAGGTACCAGAAGCCGACCACGTCGTTCTCCCGCCACTCTGGCTTCCTGGACGGATCGCTCCATACGGCGTCCGGACAGGCGTTGATCGCGTTCTCGAGCATGTCGATCGCCGCGCCGAGTTGAAGCCACAGCACTCCTTTGAAATCGCGCTCCATGGAATCTCTCCCGGCTCCTGAATCGTGAGACCAAAACCTGAGTGCAGCATCAAAATGGTAGCCATTGTCGCTCCGGAACGCTACGGCGCGCCGGGGCCTCCGCCTGCAACGCCGTTCAGGTCGAGTCGTCCTTCGGCTCCTCACCC
>DATAPE010000157.1:0-7838 GCA_036265345.1 Actinomycetota bacterium | reverse complement strand
AGTAACCGTGGCGCTCGCTGCCACCGGCAAGTTCCCATGGAAGAACGTGCCGGCCTATGTCATCGCGCAGGTCATCGGAGCCACGATCGGCGCCTTCGCCATAGCAGGCGTTCTGGGTAAGGAAGCGACTGACCTGGGGTTGGGGGTTGCGTCATTCAACTCCGATGCTGTCAGCTACGCCCGGGCGATCTTTGCTGAAGGCATGGGCACTTTCCTTCTGGTGTTCGTGGTGTTCGGCGTTATCGATCGCCGGGCCCCCGCGGGATGGGCCGGACTTGCGATCGGCTTCGTGGTGTTCGCCGCCATCATCGTGGTCGCGCCTGCGACTGCAGCTTCGATCAATCCTGCCCGCACGTTCGGGCCGATGGTGGCCCTGCAGATCTTCGGAGGCAGCGTGCTCTGGTCGCAACTGCCGGCTTACCTGATAGGAGAGTTCGTCGGGGGGACCTTGGCCGGCCTCGCCTACATCGCGATCTCGCGTGAGGCTTCAGGTATGGAAGAGATCCCCGAGTACCCCCTGAAGGAAGCGCTGACAGACGATTCGATGGCCGCACATCAAACCACTTAGTTAGGAGGGTTCAGTGAAGAAACTGATCAACGAGCCAGACCGCGTAGTCAAAGACGCGCTCGAAGGCGTCGCTGCAGCCCACCCGGAGCTCCGGGTGGACGTCGAGAACCAGGTCGTTTACCGAGCCGATTCACCGGTAGCGGGCAAGGTTGCGCTGGTCTCCGGCGGGGGAGCGGGTCACGAGCCCCTGCACGCTGGTTTCGTGGGCCCGGGCATGCTCGATGCTGCTTGTCCCGGGGAGGTCTTCACCTCGCCGGTGCCCGACCAGATGCTTGCCGCGACGAAGGCGGTCGAGGCCGGCGCCGGGGTCGTTCACATCGTCAAGAACTACACCGGAGACGTCATGAACTTCCAGCTCGCGGCTGAGATGGCAGCGGACGAGGGAGCGAAGGTCGAGTCGGTCCTCGTGAACGACGACGTCGCGGTAGAGGACAGCCTCTACACCGCGGGTCGAAGGGGAACCGGGGCGACGCTGTTCATCGAGAAGATCGCGGGCGCCCTTGCAGAGCGGGGCGGAGATCTTGGCTCGGTGGCCTCAGTAGCGCGCAAGGTAAACGAGCGCTCACGCAGCTTCGGCATCGCGCTCACCGCCTGCACGACGCCTTCGGCGGGCACGCCCACGTTCGATCTGCCGGACGACGAGATCGAGCTCGGCATCGGCATCCATGGGGAGCCGGGCCGCAGGCGCGTGAAGATCACGTCGGCCGCAGAGCTCACCAAGATCGCGACGCAGGCGATCTTCGACGACTATCCATACGACAAGGGCGACAAGGCTCTCGTGCTCGTTAACGGCATGGGGGGCACTCCCCTGATCGAGCTCTATGTCATCTTCAACGAGGTTGCCAAGATCCTCACAGCGCGTGGCGCGGAGGTTCAACGTTCGCTCGTAGGTGACTACGTGACCAGCCTCGACATGGCAGGCTGCTCGATAACACTGTGCAAGCTGGATGAGGAATTGACCGAGCTATGGGATGCGCCCGTAAAGACTCCGGCGCTACGATGGGGCTCATAGCAGAGGCACGGAAAGGCGCGCTTGTGGACGCAACGTTCGTCCGGGAATGGATCGCGGCGGTCTCGAAAAGCATGGAGGAGCACCGGGAGTATCTGACCCAGCTCGATGCTGCGATCGGCGATGCGGATCATGGCGTGAACATGGACCGAGGGTTCTCCGCGGTGATGGACAAACTCGAGGGCGCGGACTCCCAAAGTCCAGGGGAGATCCTGAGTGTGGTCGGCAGCACCCTGATCTCTAAGGTCGGTGGTGCTGCCGGTCCCCTGTATGGAAGCGCCTTCAGACAAGCAGGCAAAACCCTGGGAGACGATCCGGAATTGGATCCCGCACGTCTGCTGGCTGCTCTTCGAGCCGGACTCGAGGCGATGCAGAAGCTCGGCGCCGCGCAGCCGGGCGACAAGACCATCGTCGACGCTCTCGTTCCCGCACTCGACGCGTGGCAGCAGGAGATGGATGCGGGCGGATCGACCCAGTCGATAACGACTAGAGCGCGCGAAGCTGCTGAGGAAGGCATGCGCTCCACAGTGCCCCTGCAGGCCCGCAAGGGCAGGGCGTCCTATCTCGGCCCGCGCAGTGTGGGCCATCAGGACCCCGGCGCGACCTCTACGGCTCTTATCTTCGGGGCATTGGAGCGCGTGGCGGGATCGAGCTGAGACATGCAGCCCGAGGTCGTTGTCGGCATCCCCGCGTCCCCGGGCCTCGCTACCGGAGTCGCCCGGATCGTCGGCCGCGTCATGCCGGAACCAACCGAACGCGACGCTGACCCCGCGGGCACTGTCGAGCGCGCGCTCGACGCCGTCGCGATTGAGCTGACCGAACTAGCCGAACGGCTCCGGTCCGAGGGCCACCACGACGAGGCAGAGATCGTTGGCGTCGGCGCTCTCATAGCGAATGATCCCGTCTTGCGTTCTCAGGCGCGGGACGCGGCGGCGAGTGGGGGTAGCGCGGTGGACGCCCTGTTGACGGTGAGCGAGGCACACGCATCGGTTATCGAGTCGCTTGGAGACGCAACCCTCAAGGAACGCGCCATCGACATCCGTCAGGTGGGCCGCAGGGCGGCTTCGCTCGCGGCCCAAACGCACGCACCGGCGCCAGAGCGGAACGGCGCACGTGTCGTGCTGGTGGCAGAAGAGCTCGGGCCCGCCGACGTCATCGGACTGCAGAGCAACTCGGTCGCGGCGGGAGTCGCTCTGAAGGGAGGCGCTAGCTCCCACGCCGCGATCGTGGCGCGGTCTCTGGGCATCCCCCTGGTGCTGGGCGTCGATCGTTCCATCCTTGATGTAGCCGACGGCACGCCACTCATCGTTGACGGCGATGCTGCCAAGGTCACCATCCATCCCAGCAACGAAGAAGTCCGAAAGGTGATCACGGCGATGGATGCCGCCGCGAGAAGAGTGGAGCTTCTTGCACAAGAGCGATCCTGGCCGTCACAGACTATCGATGGAGTTCATGTCGCTCTTCTGTGCAATGTCGCTACTCCCGAGGAGGCTCGCGTCGGATTCCAGTCCGGAGCGCAAGGCGTTGGATTGCTACGGACCGAGCTTCCGTTCCTGGAGAGCGCGTACTGGCCCACCGAAGACGAACATAGAAAGGCGTTGGAGCCGATCTTTGACCAACTGGTCGGAGAGCTTGTCACGGTGCGAGTCTTGGACTTCGGAGGCGACAAGGTGCCGCCCTTCCTTTCGGTCCTGGCCGGAAACTTGCATGATGTGCCTCCGCGCGGCCTTCCCGCTCTGCTTGACACTCCGAGTGCTCTGGGCGCACAGCTGCGCGCGATCCTGAAGGCGGGCGCGCGGAGCCGGCTGCGCATCATGCTGCCGATGGTGACGTCTCTGCGCGAGGTCGCGCATGCGCGCCACTTGTTCCAACAGGCGGTAGAAGAGGTGGGCGTCCAGGCCCCGCCATTGGGAGTCATGATCGAGGTGCCCTCTGCCGCTCTCCTGGCCGACGCGCTCGCCCAAGAGGTCGATTTCTTCTCGATCGGAAGTAACGACCTGACCCAGCACGTCCTGGGACTGAACCGTCGTGACCCCGGCTCCCAACCGGCCTTGGCGGCTCACCCCTCGATCTTGACCCTGATCGCACGCGTGGTGCGGGCCGGACAGGCCAGGAACGTCTCGGTGGGGGTGTGCGGCGAGGCGGCGGGAGATCCGCTCGTGTTGCCGCTGATCATCGGCTCGGGCATCCGATCCATCAGCGTCGGCCCGGCGCGCCTGGACGAAGTGAGGGCACGGGTCCGGCGGCTGTCTGCAGAGGTCTGTCGCGACGTCTTCAGGCGAGCCGCGCGTGCCAAGTCGGTGGACGATGTGTGGGACCTTGTACGCGTCGAGGCCTTGCCCTCGATCCCCTGACTGCCTTTGCTCTTCAGGCGGCCGTGGCCGCGAGCATCTCCGTCAGAGCGGTGACGGCCCCCTCGGCATCGGAGCCGTCGGCCTTTACGGTCACCTCGGTTCCCGCCGTGGCCCCCAGCGACATCACCATCAGCACGCTGCGAGCGTCAACCTCCTTGTCTCCGGCGGAGATCAGCACGGTCGAGTCGAATCGGGCCGCGGCTTGCGAGAAGGCCCCGGCGGGACGGGCGTGTAGATCTACGGGCAGGATGACGCTTCGTTCACAACTTTGGGACATCGCGCGCCTCCCGCGCAGCTTGAGCCACCGCCTCGAGCGGGGCACCGGATGCAGCCGTGACCGAAGCGGCCACCGCTCCCTCAACGAAGGGGGCGTCGACGAGGACAACGCCGTTGCCCTCGAGGCCATCGAGCACCGTTTTGACCGTCAGAACCGCGCTCCCGAGGTCGGGGATAACCACCACTCCGTCTTCCCCGGCGAGGTCCTCGAGCGCCTGCTGGACGAGATCGGCACTGGTCCCGAGGCGTCCGTCCTCGGTGCCACCGACGGCGCGCACGGCGAGGTCGGGGGAGGCTATCTGGGCCAAAAGCTCACCTAGCCCCTCCGCCAGTCTGGCGCTGTGTGACACTACTAATATCGCGACCACGGTTGATTGCTAGCCTACAATGTCGAATGGCGTTCGACAATAGTGAAAGCCGTATTGAATGATTCAATCTGTTACGCGAGCGGCGCAGATCCTCCGGGCGCTCGAGAGAGAGGGCCCGAGGCTCGGCGTGACCGAGCTGTCGGAGTCGCTGGGGCTGGCGAAGGGCACGGTGCACGGGTTGCTTCGGACGCTCGAGGTCAACCAGTTCGTTGAGCAGGACGTCGAGACCGGGAAGTACCACCTGGGTCCCGCCCTGCTCGAGCTCGGCAACGCCTTCCTCGACAACCACGATCTGCGAGCGCGATCGCTCCTGTGGGCCGAGTCGCTGGCGACGCGCGCCCGGGAAGCGGTACGCGTGGGGGTCCTCAACGGCGACAACGTCCTGGTCATCCACCATGTCTTCCGGCCGGATAACTCGGTGCAGATCCTCGAGGTCGGAGCTGCGATCCCCTGGCACGCCTGCGCGCTGGGCAAGGCGATAGTGGCCTACCTCCCGGACCAGTCCCGCACCGACCTACTCGAGGGCCCACTCCCTCAGCTAACCGGGCGAACGATCATCTCCTCTGGTGAGATCAGCAGCGGGCTGGAGCACATCCGTCACGTGGGGTTCGCGGTCGATGACCAGGAGGCGATAGTCGGCGAGGCCGGCATCGCGGCGCCGATCCTCGCTGACGGCGGACGGCCTGCCGGGGCGATAGGACTCACCGGCCCGGTCGAGGACATCCTTCCGGATGGACCGAACCCGGTGAAGCTGGCGAGCCTGCGCGACGCGGCCCGCAATCTGTCGCGGGATATGGGTGGAGGCCGCATGGTCGCGCTGCGCAGTCAAGGCTGAGAACCCGAACGTCACTCCGTCTCCTGGTCGAGGCGAACGGTGGAACCTTGCCCGAGATCCGGCCCGAGAATCAATCCGGTCGGCGCCCTGCATATGCGTTGCGTAGTAACTCTGTCAGGCCGTCGCGGTCCACGTGGCGCGGATTGTAGAAGTCTTGCTCCAGGATTTGGGCTGCTGCGTGCTCGAGATCGGATTGCTGGACGCCGAGCTGCTCCAGGGCTGTCGGCGCCTCCATCGATGCCGATAGATCGAACAAAGCTCCAGCTGGGTCTTGTGCGCCGAGAGCGTCACCGACAATCTCGATCGCCTCCGGTGCTGCGGGTGCGTTGAACGCGACCACGTGCGGCAGCACGACCGCGTTCGCATCGCCGTGGGCAACGCCGAACGCTCCACCCAACACATGACAGATGCGGTGGTGGAGCGCCATACCGGTGCCGGCGAGGACAGTGCCGGCCAGGTAAGCCCCGTACAAAGCGGTGCTCCGTGCCGACTTCGACGATGGTTTCTCGACGCATTCCGGCAGCGCGCGACTCAAGAGCCTGGTCGCTTCCGCCGCGAGCAGATCCGTCCGTGGGCTGCGGTTCTGCGCGTAGAGGGCTTCGACACCATGAGCTATGGCGTTCATCCCCGTGGTCGCGGTCGGACGCCGGGGCAGGGACGTGGTGAGGGCAGGATCGTAGAGGACGGTCCTGGGCAGCACCCGTTCATCACGACACGTTTGTTTGCGGCCATCCTCGGTGATCCCGTAGATCGGCGTCATCTCGGAGCCCGCGTAGGTGGTCGGTATCGCAAGGAGTGGGATGCCCGCCACCCCGACCGCTTTACCCAAGCCGGTTGCTGATCCGCCCCCGATGGAGACGATGAGATCGACGGCCTCCCTCCTCGCTAACTCACGAGCGTCCGTCGCGTCCTCAGCGGGAACGTGAGGGCGAACCAGACGGATCGAGGCCGCAACCCGACTGCCCAACTCTTGCTCCAGCCGCTGGGCCACTGGTCGTGTCGATCGCTCCGTTATGAGCAAGACCCGGCCCCCGGAGAGCCTCTCGACCTCGCCAGCTATGTCGTCGAGCCGGTTCCACCCGAACACGACGCGTTGGGCGAGTTGCTCGTGGACGAACGGCGCGAGCTCTTTTGGCGAGTCTCCCAGCGTGTCTCCTCGAGCGGTCTAGATCGGGAAGAAGCAGCCGCTGAAGCGGTTCGCCTGCGCGATATCCCCGTAGGCGGTCCCCGCGTGGGTGCGCCCAAACGCGGTGAGAACCATGCTCGCGGGATCGAACTCCAACGTGGCGGGAGCATCGTCGATGTTCGCCGCCTCGTATGTCATGCCCTCGCTGCCCAGCTTGACCCGCCAGGTCCCCGCATTGCGACCGGAGAGGCGGATGCCGACGTCGATGGGATCCGAACCGACCGCCGACGCGTTGGTTGTTGATTGCCAGACGATGAACATGAATGGCACGAGGATGTCTCCCACGTCGGCGTTGAGATAGTGCGGCATGCCGATGCCCTCACGGATGTCCCAGCTGTGTACCCCGTAGTCCATGATCTGGAAGGCCGGGTAGAAGAACGCCGGAAGCGGGCCCATGTAGCCGTGCATAACGATAAGGTTCGTCCAGTCCTCAGCGCTCAACCCCTCGAAAAGGTCCATCAGTTCGTCATAGGCGCTCCGCAGTCTCTTCGTCAGATCCTCGCGCGCGGTCTCTCGAAAGCTGCCGGCGCGGCCCCCGGCGGTGTCCGCCATCTCGGTTAGCGCCGCGAGCGCGCCGGGATCATTGCCCGCGCGCGCAGCCTCGAAGCGCTCCAGGTAGCCCTCGCTGGTGTCGACGAGGTGTCCCACGATGTCACGCACCTGCCACCAGCCGGAAGCGGTAGGAGCCTCCCAATGTTCGTGGACTTCGATGAGATCGAAGAAGCCCTTGGCCTCCTGCTTGACGATCCGAAGGACGTTGTCCTTGGCCGCCGGATCCATCGCGTTCCATTCCTGCGTAGCTACCATCGCCATGCCCCACCCCTCCTATCTGTTCTTGCGAGCCTATGTACCTATCTACGGTCACTCGCCGACCTCAGGATCTGCCCTTGCATTGTGCTCGTTTCGCTAGGTAAGGAGTAGCACTCAGGGGCCTGCTGTCAATAGAGCTCGCGGATGCGCGGTTCGACCCGGCCCCTCAGGCGGCGTTCTCTTCCGGATCGTCGATGGGCATCACTGCTCGCCCGGTGAGAAAGCCCACCGACGCCTCCAACGCCAGGGCCGCAGTGACCCCAAAGGCGGCGATCGCAAGCACCGTTCGCACTCCCAGCGCACCGAAGGCGGGGCCGGCGATCAGGAGCGCGAAAGGTCCGCCGAATCCGGACGCGGTGAACATCGTGGTAACGACCTTGGCTCGCACCTGTGGCGGAGGTCGCAAAGTGAGCAATGCGTGGAAGGTGGGAT
>DATAPE010000156.1:0-6528 GCA_036265345.1 Actinomycetota bacterium | reverse complement strand
GGACGATCTCTACGTTCTCCTCCGACATCGGCCACGCAGTATCTCGCTCGCAGAGCGTGCGATAAGCGTCGCCGCGTACCGACGAGAGCGACCAGCCCACCAGCCCGGAGTTGTTCCGGTCGTCGTTAGGCACCTTGAGCGTTACGCCACACGCAAGCGACGGTCGGTCCGCTAGCGGGCGCGGCGAACTCACCCACTTGAGCGAAGCCGAGCCGGTCGTAGCGGTGGTCGTTCGCCCGGTTGCTCGACTCGAGGTAGGCCGGCACACCCAGCTCGTCGATGCGCGCCAGGTTCGCGGCGAGCAGTCCGATGCCCTTCCCCTGTCCGCGATGGTCCGGATGGGTGCCGAGGAGGCTCAGGTAGTAGTGCGGCTCGTCGCCAGGGTGGTTGGAATCGAACCGTTCGAGCAGGGTCAGCACGTTCTCGGCATGTGACCCGAGAAGCTCGTGGAGCAGGGGGGTGACCTTCGCCTCATCCTCGTCGCTGAGCTCCGGCTCGCCCGGCGGGATCCAGAGAGACGCGGCGCCGCCGTCGTCGGTCATCCATACCCGTCCGTAGGGCACGGCGCTGTGCATGTGGAGGCCCCACCAGGCTCTGTGGCCGTCCATTCTTTTCTCCGGATCCGGGAAGGCCCAGCTCCAGGTGGGATCCTGGTGGAAGGCGAGGGTGAAGAGCTCGGTCACTTGGTCGGCATCCGCCTCGGTGGCTCGCCTGACCGCGACCTCGACGTTCTCCTCCGACATCGTCTACTCCGACAGCCCGGCGGCTTCGAGGGCTTCGGCCTCAGTGGGAAAGACTTGCCACCAGACGCATCTGCCGTCCCGCCATCGGCTTGCATGGAAGATGATGTCGTCGACTGGAAGGTCGCTTCCAGCCCCGTGCGCTACGGCGCGAAGGGTTGCCACTACAACGTCTCCACGGTCGCGTATTCCGACAATCTCCAGCTGGTAGTCGGGAAATACATCGAACCAGCCTCTCCACCATCGACGGACACCGTCGTAGCCGTGGAGGCCACCCTCCATCGCGACGATCCGCGAAGCCGACTCGACGTCCTCATCCATCAATCCCAGGAGGGCATCCAGGTCACGTTATTGACTGCGTCGATCACGCTGTATCCCAGCTCGACGTTCTCCTGCGACATCGCCCGCGCAGTATCCCCGCCGTAAGGGAGGGCAAGTGGATGCGGGGCGCTAGGAACTAGGCAACGTAGAGGGGGCCGCCTAAGCAGCCCCTCTGGAATCGCAGATCTACACGGTCGCCTAGGGGGGACCTCCGGGGAAACATTCAACTGCCGTCCCGTGTACCTGGGCGGCCCCAGCGACCAACTGCCCGGGTGTCGTGCCCGCAGCCGCGGCCATGGCCTGCACATCTTTCGATATCTGGGCGCGCTCGCCCGGCACCGCGAACGGGTTAAGCGCCTGTCCCGGCGCCACCGACGATGAGCCGGAGCCAACACAGCTTGCGGTCGGATTGGTCCCGGCAGCCCCGAACGCACTGGGTACCGCTGGCGGGTATCTCATCGATCACCGTCCACGCGGGGTAGGCCGCCTCGATGTCGCCGCGGCTCGCGCCACGCGGCAAGGGCCCTCGGCGGCCGGGCGCCATCGCCGTCATCAGCAGCGTGGCGCCGGGCGCGGCCACCGCGGTCACCTCCCGACCCATCGTCTCGCGTTGCTCGTCGGACAGCTCGTCGTGGAACAACCCAAAGTCGAACAGGAAGGGAAAGCCGGAGCCGACGCCCACCTCCGCGAGCTTCGTCACGTCGCCCTGGACAAACCGCACCTCGACGCCCGCTTCCCGCGCTCGCTCACGAGCCCGGCGCAGCGCCTTGGGGACGAAGTCCACGCCCGTCACATTCCACCCGCGCTGCGCCAGCTTCACCGCCCAGATCCCACTGCCGCAGCCGAGATCGAGGACCGGTCCGTACGGCGCCTCGCGTCCTTGCTCATCCCGGACGAAAAAGCCGGCGCCCTGGTCGGCGATCGGCAGCTTCGCCATCCGCTCCCACGGGGTGACGCCGATCCCGTAGAGGATCCGATAGGCAAGGCTCATGGTGTCCTCCTGAACGTTTGGCTCGAGGGTCCCCTCGCGACAAGCCTCCGACGCGAATGGTGGCCGGAGTGTGGCATTGCGCGAGAAGCGAGCGTCAGCTTCGAGAACCGCCGCTTTCCATGCAACGCAGCTGTGACGGAAGCCGCCTAGCTTCGATTCTGAGCCAGATTTCGCCGGCTACAACCGGGGTTTAGAACCACTCGGAAAAGAGACGGTCCACCACCCAGCCAAATCCGAGCCACATCGCAATCGCGGCCACAGCACCGACGACCGCCACGACAACGTCGGTGCCCGTAAGAAGCAGGAAGGCCGGAATAGCCGCGATGCTGAGAAAGACCGCAAGCGCTGCGCTGCGGACGGTGATCAGAACTTTGATCCCACGGACCACAACCCAAAAACAATGGGCACCTGACTCGCGCGTGTCTGTGCGTTCGCTCCTTCCGTGACCACGGTCGCATTGGACGCCCGCGAGGGAGATTGAACGAGCCGAGGGGTTGAGCCAGGGGGCTCCAAGACAGAACCCGTCCCCGCCTACCGCGATCTGTCGGGCGGTTCGTTCCGGTCCCGCCTCGCCTCCGTCCAAAGCGGCGGTTTCATCACACTGGTCTAGGGAAAGAAACGAGGCGCATGATGAACGCGGCCTTCCTCGTACTCGCGGTTGACACGGGCGTCGTCGTGATCGTGGTCGCGATCGCGGTCGTGCTTGTGGTCCTGTTCGTGACCCTTGCGATGCGGGGCCGTCAAAGGCGAGGCGCACAACAGCGGGATGAGGCTCGGCGTGACGTGGAGCAGGCCCGAGAGCGAGAGGGGCGGCGGCGCTAGAACTAGGTGTCGTGCTTGGCCACGGTGGGTGAGATTTTGGTGGGTGCCAGGCCCGAGGCTGGACAACCTCAGGCGGACTGCCGTTGCCGCGTTCGTCGGGTCCCTCGCCTCCTAGCTGAACTCCGGATTTCTAGTTCAGCTGCTCTTCGGTGTCGGTGATCTCAAGCAGCCTCGTGACCTGAGATTGCTGTGATGGGAGGAAACGGAGCCGGCCACCGTTCTGGTTGGATCGTTTCCGGGCTTCCAACAGGAGCGAAAGCCCCGTTGAGTCCAGGAACGCGAGTCCCGTTAGGTCGATAACAACTAAGCCCACTGCGGAGACCTCGGCGTCACGAATCGCGTCATCAAGCTCCGAGCAACTGTTTAGGTCCAACTCTCCGGCTACATGGATGACGGCGTCATCGCCGTAGCGAGCCGTCCGCACATTGAAAGAGGACGAACTCCCGGTTCCAGTTGTAGAGGCTGCGGGCTGATTCACGGAATTCCCTTCCTTCGGCTGATCGAAAGACGGAAGCGTTTGTCTTGTCTCCGCACCTCTGTTGCACCAAACACCCCAAAGACGAGAGACCGGATGCCTACTCGACTCGCCCCCGACTTGCGATTGAGTCTGGGTCTACTCCGAAAGGCCGGCGGCTTCGAGGGCCTCGGCTTTCGATTGGTAAAGCTTGATTCGCTGCGGCTCCCCGGCCTCGATCGTCCACAGCTGAACGCCGGTGGCCTCCACGTCTACGCCGCTGCCCCGACCGCGCATCCGGACGTGGTTCACGACAACCACGCGTGTGTCGTCCACCTCGATGATCTCCTCGGGGTCCCAATGAACCGCGTCCCACGCGTCGAGGAAGGAGCTCCAGAGTTCCAGCGCCCCCTGACGCCCTCGGTAGATGCCTTTCAACGGGCCGATCGAGTTCGACCAGTCCATCACGAAGTCGTCGTGCATTCCGTCCAGTGCCTGCTCGATCTCGCTCGCGTTGAACAAGTCGATCGTCCGGCGCACCAGCTCGACGTTCTCCTCCGACATCGCCTATTCCGAAAGCTCGGCGGCTTCGAGGGCCTTCGGCTGATCGGAGTACATCCGCGATCCGGTAGCGCGACCTGCCCTCATGTCAATCAAGTGAGCGAATGGGACATAGGCGAGGCGCACGATCTCCACGTTCTCCTCCGACATCGCCTACTCGGAAATGCCAGCCGCCTTTTCGGCGAGCTCTCGGTCAGAGAAGAACTCGTGACCGGCGACCTTTCCGTCGCGGAACGTGTACAGGGTGAAACCGTGCTGCGCGACCTCGATGCCACTGCCGGTACCCCGGCCTATCGCCCGGATTCCGACCAACAGGCGCTCCTCGCCCAGGTCGACGACCTCGTCAGGTTCAACGCGAAGATCCTCAAACGCATCGAGCCATCTGTTCCATGCGACCCTGAACCCGTCGGCCCCGTGGTAATCCCCGACCAGGTCGGGCGGGATGAAGCCACCCGGATCGGGCGCGTACCTAATCAATACGTCGGGGTGCGGCGCCCCGAGCGCCAGCTCGAAGTCGCGACGGTTCACGATCTCGTAGGAGCGTCGCACCCAGTAGTTGACCAGCCGATACCGAAGCCGCGAGCTGAGTGGCAAGCGGAGAACCATTCGCGTCGAGAACGGCATCAGTCCCGGAAAGAGAGACCAAACCCATTCGTCAACCTTGCGGTGGCGTCTGACACCCGTGGGAAAGCTCACCGCTCGGCGAATCGGGGCGTTCTGCGACATCGCCCGCCCAGTATCTCCGGGGGTAGGGGAGGTCGCAAGCCTGCATCTGCGCCTGAGAAACCTCGCCGGTCAGGACTCAGGGAGGCAGAGAAGGGTGACTACCGCGACCACAAGCATGACGACCAGGATGAAGCTGAGGGTGTCCACCTACCCCAGTAAGCGTCTGTCCCGGACCATGGGTTACGGGGTGCAGGGGAGGGTCAGAAATGAGATCGCCACGCCTGAAAGACCGCCGATTGGCTGTGTGCAAAGAAAACTCCCCCGACGGGGATGGAGGCGTGAGGCCGATGACGGGACGCGCTCGTCGCGCCAACAAACCTGACAGCTGAACAATGAGCGAACGCCGGGAGCGCCGGTTCACCATGGATCTGCGGCGTGGTCGCATCCTCGACGGCACTCCCGAGCCCCTGGTCGAAAAAATCCCCGACGAGGAGTGGCGCCCGATCGGTGAGATCGACCCGATAGCCGGGGGCTCCACCGTCGACCTCGAGAAGGCCCGCCGCTGGCGTCCGTTGTCGGAGTTTCGGCGGTGGCCGCTGAAGCACAACTGCCCGCCATCGGGTCGCTATGCCGGCTCGTAGTAGAAGTTTGGCCTCGCCGGCCGAGTTAGGGAAATACGGGGTCCCATCCCCTGTGAGACCCCTGTCGAAGTCCGGCGAAGGCGTCGCCTGCGCGGTGGCGCCTTCGTCTTTCACAGGGATGGATCGTCCGCCCTGTAACGGCCTTGCCGAGGCGCCTGCCTCGACTCTGGCTCCCGGCGGCTCCTTCCGAACGAACCGCACTCCGCGAGCCGTTAATGCAGAGCAGAGAGAAACGTCCCTAGAGAGGAGAACGTCCGCATGAGGATCAGATCATGAGCCTGATCCGAACCCCGCCGATTCCCGAGAACCCTCCCGGCAGGCTGCTTCTCGGCTCGATCTGGTGCTGGCTCAGGGATCGCCTCGACGCGATCTACAACGGGCGCTGGTAGAGCTCCCTCTTTCGTTTGACTCAACTGGGCGAAACAGCCGCCGGATAGCGCGGCTGGCAAACCCTCCCAGGATGATCAGCCGCGGCGCTTTGTCAATCGAACTAGCTGACTTCCATGCAAAGCGGCGGTCGTGTAAGGCGCCTCAAGCAACTATGGTCACCGAGGACAGGTCGTGTACAAGCCGGAACCGGAGCCGAGGAAGGTGGGGTTGGCCTACTACCTGGTCAGGCTGGGCGCAGTGAGCCTGCCTGCGCTTCTCGTGTGCGTCCTCCTCTTCACCGCAGCCGCGCTTGTGCTCCGACCCTCGGCGAACCAGCCATGGCAAGGCACACCGGGTCACTCGGAGGAGGGGAGGCTTAAAGGCGGGTGGGTAGTCATTGGGCAGCCGGCCACATCGACCGCTGATTCGACGCGCCGCCGTGGGCGGAAACTCGAACCTACGAACGCAGCGACGCCCGTGCGTGCCCCGACATCGTCACGCTCAGATGCCCCCACGGCGGAACACCCCAGGCCGCCGGATGACCACACGCCGTCACCCGCCCCGCCGACGCACCCGAGCCACCCCAGCCACCCCAGCCATCCGACGCACCCCACTCATCCCACTCACCCAACGCACCCCACCCAACCCACTCACCCGACTCACCCGACTCACCCGACCCAACCGACGCAACCGTCCCAACCGAACCATCCAACACACCCCCCGCACCCCTAGTCCCCGCCGGTCCGAGCGAGGCGGTGCCGCTTCCCAGGGGCGCTCCTAGAGCACCGCGAGGACGGGACGTCCTGCGTCCGGTGCGGTCGGGAGCCTGCGATCAGGCTCCCCGAGGCGTCTCCACCTGGGCTGGATCGAATACCCGATTGGTGAGCCGGCTCGTACTAAAAGAAGTTTGGCCTCGCCGGCCGAGTTAGGGAAATACGGGGTCCCATCCCCTGTGAGATCCCT
>DATAPE010000155.1:0-13792 GCA_036265345.1 Actinomycetota bacterium | reverse complement strand
TCCCACCGACCGTTGACTGACGCGCAGTGACGCTTCCTTCCGCACGCACCAGAGCCTCCGCGGCGGCAGCTTCTGCACGCCGGGCTTCTGCGAGCACGATCTCCACTTGCTGCAGCTTCTCTGCGGCAGTGGACAAGTCGCTTCGGGCCACGGACGCCCGTTCGGTGGCCCGCGCCGCGTCATCGCGTGCAGTGACGGCAGCGCCCGCCCACCGTTTTCGTTCGGATCGAAGCAGGCGGATGCGTTCTCGATAGCCTTCGGCGGTTTCGGCCGCCAGACGGGCGGACAGGGACTCGGCCCTCTCCCCCGCAACCCTGCCTAGGCTCGCCAACCGGTCCGCAGTGCGCGCAAGGCCGTAAGCGATCTCACGCGCGCCTTCGGCGCTCTGGGCGAGACGCTCGCGCTCCTTCCCAACTCCGAGCAAGCGCGCTCGAAGAGCATCGAGCTCGTCCGAGAGAAGTGCCATCTTGTGGGCGTCGGCGACAGGGTCGACCGCGGCATTCTCACGCTCGAGCCGGTGGACCTCGGAGGCCGCCAGCCGCTGCTTCAGTTCTTGTCTCTCAGTCATGAGCTCGGAGTACGCAGCTGCGGCGGAGGCCTGGCGCTTCAGCGGTTTCAGCGCGCGGCGGAGCTCAGCCAAGACATCGTTCAGCCGGGTCAGATTCTCGTCGACCCTCTCGATCTTGCGAACCGCTCGATCCTTGCGCCGGCGATGCTTGCCGATCTGGGCGGCCTCTTCGATGAAGGCGCGCCGGTCTTCCGGTCGCGCTTGCAGGACTGCATCGAGTTGGCCCTGGCCCACCACCGCGTGAAGGCTCCGCCCGATCCCGGTGTCCGATAGCAGCTCAGTTACGTCCAGCAGGCGGCATGGCGCACCGTTGATGCGATATTCCGAGGCGCCGGCTCGGTCCGTGCTGCGCGTAATCGAAACCTCTGGGAGGTCAAGGGGAAGAAGTCCGTCGGAGTTATCGAGCGTCAGCTCGACTTCGGCTATCCCCAGCCGCGGCTTCGACTCCGAGCCTGCGAAGATCACGTCCTCCATCGATGCGCCGCGAAGCGTGCTGGGGGCTTGCGACCCGAGCACCCACGAGAGCGCGTCGGCGATGTTCGACTTGCCGGAACCGTTGGGTCCCACGATGACGTTCACGCCTGGTTCGAACTCGAGGATCGTCGGAGTTGCGAACGACTTGAAGCCCGCGAGACGCAATGCCTTTACGTGCATCCCGTCAAGTTATAGGAGCCCGTGAGCCCATACGCGGCAATCGAAAGGCGCTCGCGGCCGCCGCCCTCTCCCCTTAGGAGGCAGGGCTATCTGATCTTGAAGCTCTTTTCGTTCTTGGGAGGTTCTCTGTCGACCTGGACGTTGGCCACCTTCGCGCCGCGAGGTCCCGCCCGGCACAGGCCCACCACCCGGTAGACCTCGTCGCGGGGGCCCTCTAGCACCGCTTCCACGCGGCCGTCACTGAGATTCTTCACCCATCCGGTTACGCCCAGCTCGCGCGCTTTGGCGGCGACTTCGTGACGGAAATCGATGCCTTGGAGGTCGCCGTTCACGAACACATGGACCCGAGTTCTATCTTCCAATACCGATCCTCCTGCTCATGATTGACATTGCGCGCATAGATACGTGTAGCCGGATCCGTAGGTCTCTTTGACGATCGCAGAGCGACAGCGCCTGCACGACTCCCCTTCCCGTTCGAAGACCTTCAATTCGACCTGATACTGGCCGGCATTGCCAGACAGATCCCGGAAGGGACGATCCTCGAGCGTGGTTCCGTGTGCCTTCACCGCATCCTGCAGCGTCTCCATCACCGCTCGCCACAGCCGCCGCACATCCTGGGACGTGAGCTTGTTGCACGGGCGATCGTAACGAAGCCCCGCCGTCCACAGGATCTCGTCGGCGTAGATATCGCCGAAGCCGCACAGGAAGCTCTCGTCCAGCAGCAGCTCGCGCAGATTGGCCTGTTTACCTTGGAGGATCACGGAGAACTCGTTCCACGTCAGCGGATGATCGAGTGGATCGAGCATGAACGAATTCAGCGCCTCTACTTCCTTCAGCTTGTCTTCGGGAACCGCGAACACCTCCGCCAAACGTTGCGGGTCCGAGAATGTGAGTTGCCCCCCGATCGTGAAGCGGATCAGGAGATGCGTGTGCGGCGGAAGATCGCCGGACACACTGGTCTTCAACAGGGTTCCCGAATCGCCCAGCCGCATCAGCAGTACCTGGCCGTTATCGAGATGGAACAACAACCACTTGCCCACGCGATCGACGCGGTCGACCTTGGCCCCGGTCAAGAGATCCTGGAACTCCTTGCGGCGGCCGTGTCGCTTGATCACTTTCATCGCGTTCGTGCCCGCCCGCACTTCCACGTCCTTGATCCGGCGTCCGACGATCTCCTTTTCAAGATCCCTCTTCATGACTTCGATCTCAGGAAGCTCGGGCACGCACGTCCTTCCCGCGCACACGGCGACCTCCGGAGCCCGCCGAAGGTTCGGCGGTCTGCAGCGCCAGGAGGGCAACTCGAGCCGCGTTCTGCTCGGCCTCCTTCTTGCTCTTCCCGGCCCCCGATCCGGCGATCTCGTGCTCGATGTAGACGACGGCGGAGAACGACTTGTCGTGATCAGGGCCCGACGACGCAACCCGATAGGACGGAAGCTGACCGTGGGCGGCAACGGCCAACTCCTGCAGGGCCGTCTTGGCGTCGTAGGGCTCGAGGGCGCCGGTGGCGGCAGCGAGCCGTTCGGTGAAGATCGGTTTCAGGTGCTCGGCTATGTAGTCGAATCCTCGTGACAGGTAGACCGCGCCGATAACCGCTTCGAGCGTGTCGGCAAGCAGCGAGTTCTTGTTCCTGCCCCCCGATGCTTCCTCGCCCTTTCCCAACCTGATGTGCTGGCCCAACCCCAGGCCGCGAGCAACCTCCGCCAGGGCAGGCTTGTCCACCACCGAAGATCTCAAGCGCGCTATCTCGCCTTCGGCCATCTCCGGATGGGATCGGTAGATGAGATCGGCCACCACTAGGCCCAAGATGGCATCTCCGACCAGCTCGAGTCGCTCGTTGTGGGCGACCTTGGCAGGCTGTTCGAACGCGAACGACCGATGGGTGAGCGCGACCTCGTAGAGCCCTCCGCCTTCAGTGGGGACCCCGAGGGCACGAAGACCGGAGCCGGCACTACTGGGTTTCGACAGCCTGGCGTCCTGCGTAGTAGCCGCAGTTAGGGCACACGCGGTGCGGCATCTTCGGCTGGCGACATTGTGGGCACGAGGAATACGTGGGGGCCTGCACGCGCCAGTGGGCTCGTCTCATGCGCATCTTCGACCGGGTCTTCCGGCGCTTGGGGGTGGCCATTACGGTCCTCCTATCCGAGTCTCTCTCGCAAGACCGCCAGCTCGGCCCAGCGAGGATCGATCTCTTCGTCACTGCAGTCGCACGTTCCGGCGTTGAGGTCGGCGCCGCAACGAGCGCAGTACCCCTTGCAGTCGGGCCGGCACAATGGATTCAGAGGCAGCTCGAGCGCCAGAGCATCGCGGAGCATCGGCTCGAGATCGACCTCTTCGGCCTCCACCAGGTAGGCGTCGTCCTCGACCGGGCCCTCGTGGCCGGGGCCGGCGTATAGCTCGCATACGTCCACCGAAAGGTCGTCGGCGAACTCACTCAGGCAACGTGCGCACTCGAGCACCATCGGCGCAGTGACCGGACCGGTGACCAGGACGCCCTCGACCACGCTCTCCAGCCGGAGTTCGGCGTGCACGGGCTTCTGATCGATGTGCGCCAGCGCGACCGCGACCCCGGGGATCGGCGCGTCAAGAACAACATCCCGGTACTCGCCGGGCCGTCCGAGTAACTCGGATACGGAGATCCTCAATCTGTGCACGCGCGCGTCCCGATCCACTTATCCGAATGGTCATGACCCGGCTCGGAACGCCCTACGCCGAAGCGACGCGGCCCTGACGGCCCGAGGTGCTTTGGGTCGGCTGAGGATGATAACAGAAATGCCTATTTGCCCTGCTCACAGGCCCTCTTTTAGACGGCCGGCTGGGGCAGCTCCTCGGCGTTGAAGGGACTCTGTTGTGGCGCCGGCGCTTCCTGGGGGACGGCTCCGGTGGTGGGCTCGCCGCGCAGCTGCTCGCGGCCCCGGGCAACGGTCCCGAGCGTCTTGTTGAGGAGGATCTCAAAGGCAGCAAGCTTCTGATCGACATAGTCCTCAGCCTCGTGCTGGATCCTGGTGGCCCGCTCCTTGGCTTCGTCGATGAGCCGCTCTGCCTCGCGCCGGGCGGCGTGGACGATCTCGGTGCGAGAGAGGAGGCGGTCGCGCTGCTCGCGCGATTCGGCCACGATGCGTTCTGCTTCCTTGCGGGCGCGATCCACGAGCTCGTCGCGGTCGCGGGTCATCCATCGTGCCTGGCGGATCTCGTCGGGAACCTGCTCCTTCAGCTGGGCGAGCAGGTCTAGAAGCTCGTCTCGATTGATGACCGCGCTGGAAGAAAGAGGAACTGCCTTCGCTTCCTCGATCAGAACCTGAAGTTCGTCGATCCGTTCGATCAGATCCATCGCTCTACCTTCCTGAGTCTTTCGCGGACTCCCGCCGAAAGAATGCCATGACCTGGCACTTGTTGACGCCGCTTGGCCCATCCCTGACGGTCCTTGGTCACTTTCGTCCGAAACGTTCTGCTAGGGCGTGGGCGACGGGGGCCGGGACCAGCCCGCCCACGTCACCACCAAAGCGAGCCACTTCCTTGACCAGGCTCGACGACAGGAAAGCCCACTCGGGTTTGGCGGTCACAAACATCGTGTCCAATCCCGGAGCCAGCGCCGCGTTCATCTGTGCCATCTGTAACTCGTATTCGAAGTCGGAGACGGCCCGCAGCCCCTTCACGACGATGGTCACGCCTTTGGAGCGCGCGAAGTCGACCAGGAGGCCATCGAAAGACTCGATCTGCAGGTTCGGCACGTGCTCGAGCGCCGCGGCCAGGAGATCGCTTCGCTCCTGGACCGAGAACTCCGCTTGCTTGGAGGGATTCGCTATCACTGCGGCGACTACCCCCTCGAAGTGCTTGGCGGTGCGCTCGATGACGTCGATGTGGCCGTTCGTTGGGGGGTCGTACGACCCGGGACAGAGGGCGAGCGCCATCGCCGCCGCCCGGCCTCAGTCTTCTTCTTCGTGCGTAAAGACCCAGATCCGGGACTGGCCGTATTCGCGCTCCCATAGAAGCTTGAGCCCCAGCGGCTTGAGACGCCGTTCCTTGGCCATGCGGTGGACGACGATCCTTCCGTCGTCGGCGAGGAAACCGCCAGTAACGAGGGCCTCGAGATCCGCGATAACTCGATCCACCGAGATCGTGTAGGGGGGATCCAGGAACACGACGTTGAACCTCTTCTTCGCGTGCCTGGAGATCGTCTGGGGAACGTCGGCCCACAGGACCTCGGTCTTCCGCTTTCCGAACTTCGTGACCTCGATGTTCTGATCGAGCTTCAGGATCGCCTCCCGTGCGTTCTCCACGAAGGTGGCGTGCTTGGCGCCTCGAGAGAGTGCCTCCAGTCCCAGCGACCCCGAGCCGGCATAGAGGTCGAGCACGCGGAAGCCATCGAACTCGCCGAGGGCCGAGAACAGGGACTCCTTCATGCGGTCTGCCATGGGCCTGGTGCCGCTTGCCGGAGACTTCAGACGCAGTCCTTTGGCGCTTCCCGCTATGACTCGCATCCCCTAATTATCTAACCCGACTGGACCACGTCGAAAGCGGCGGCCGAAAAACGGTCCCGCATCTCGCGTTCCAGGGCGATATGTCCATAGCCGCGGAGCTCAGGATCCTCGTCCAGAACGGCCACCGCGAGGTCCCTGGCGAGCTTGACCACGTCCTGATCGCGCAGCACCCGGGCCATCTTCAGCTCCGGCATGCCGGACTGGCGGGCGCCGAACAGCTGTCCCTCCCCTCGCTGTTTGAGGTCGGTCATAGCCAGAGCGAAACCGTCGGTGCTGCCCTCGACCGCCTGCAGCCGCTCGAGCGCCAGCGCCACCGTGGGATTCTCGCCGGCGTGAGCCAGATCCAGGTCGGTTGCCAGGATGCAGGTTGATGCGTACGCCCCCCGCCCGATGCGGCCCCGAAGCTGATGGAGCTGGGCCAGACCGAAGCGGTCGGCATCCTCGATCAGCATGACGGTGGCATTCGGAACGTCGACACCCACCTCGACGACAGTCGTTGCCACCAGCACATCTATCGCTCCGTCCCGGAACGCCGCCATCGCGGCTTCTTTGTCGTCGCTTCTCATGTCCCCGTGCACCAAGCCGACCCGGAGATCGGGAAAGACTTCGACGGCCAGTCGCCTGGCTTCACTCTTGGCGCTGCGCAGCTCCACCTTGTCGGATTCATCGCGAAGGGCGTAGACCACGAACGCTTGCCGGCCCGCCCTTACCTCCGAGCGGATCAGCTCGTAGGCCTCCTTCCGCTGCACATCGTCCGCGGCGATGCGGGTGGCTATCGGACGCCTGCCCTTGGGCAGCTCGTCGAGGATGGACACATCGAGGTCGCCGTAGATCGTCACCGCCAGGGTTCGCGGGATGGGCGTGGCGGTCATGACAAGGATGTCCGGCTCCCCCATCGCCCCCTTGTCCCGGAGGCGTTTGCGCTGATGCACCCCGAAGCGGTGCTGTTCGTCCACTACTGCCACACCCAACTCCCTGAACTCCACCGCCTCCTGGATCAGAGCGTGGGTCCCGACCAGCAGATCCACCTCGCCCGAAGCGACACCATGCAGGATCTCTTGCCGTCGGGCCGCGGGGGTTGATCCGGTCAGCAACCTGACAACTGGCCTGCGGGTGATGCCCGCGAACAGATTGACGGCTTCGTCCGCACCGAACGCCCGTCCGAGAAGATCATCGAGAGTGAGGTGATGCTGCTCGGCCAGCACCTCGGTCGGCGCCATGAACGCCGCCTGCCGGCCGCCTCCGATCGCAAGCAAGCACGCGTGTAGGGCGACCACGGTCTTGCCGGAGCCAACCTCACCTTCGAGCAGCCGATGCATGGGATAGGTCTTGGTCATATCGGAGGTGACTTCAGCGCATGCGCGCAGCTGCGCATCCGTCAGACGGAACGGCAACGCTTCGACAAACACGGAGGCCAGCGACGACGCTTCCGGCGCGGGATGCGCTATCCCCTGCACGGTTCGCTCCAGCTTCCTCTTGCGGTAGACGAGTCCTACCTGCAGGCTGAACAGCTCATCGAAGACGATGCGGCGACGGGCCGCCAGGACATCTTCTTTGGTGTCGGGAAAGTGGATCAGCCGGAGGGCGTCGCCGCGCGGCATCACTCCCGCCTTCCTCCGAAGCTCATCGGGCAAGGGATCCACGATCTGATCGATGCGTCCGAGCGCCTCCCAGATCGTCTTGCGCAACTGATCGCTCGAGATGTCTGCACTGGCGGGGTAGATAGGGATGATCCTCCCCACGTTGAAGGGCTCGGCCCCCGTGCGGATCAGCTCGAACCGGGGCGCGGTCATCTGTAGCTTGCCCTTGAACACGCCCAGCTTCCCGTAGAAGAACGCCTGGGCCCCCCGTTTCAAAGCCCTGGCGATCCACGCCTGGTTGAACCACGTGACCCCGACGGTTCCCGTCTCATCGCCGATCGTCGCCCTGATGATGATCTTGCGGGGTCGGGATCCAACGGTGATGGGACGCCCGATCGTCTTCACCGTCGCGTGGACCTGGACCTCGCCGGCGAAGCCCTCGGAGGCGAGTCGCCCGAGCTCGCGGATGGTTCGCATCTGCGTGCGGTCGACATGGTGCCGGGGGTAATGCTGGAGCAGATCCTGGACCGAGCGGATACCCAGCTTCGCGAACGCTTCTCCCCTCTTTCCGGTCGCTCCCAGCGGCTTCTGCCGAGAATGCGCGGCGAATAGCTCCACCCCGCGCGGCGGTGCGGCAACGACCTCAGCCATGCTCGCCAGACTAGTGCGGGGGCCGGACGCCACCCGGCATTTGGTAGGCTCGGCCGTCGTTATGTCATCCGTTTGCGATATCTGTGGCAAGTCTCCCGGATTCGGGAACAACATCTCGCACAGTCACCGGCGAAGCAGGCGCCGTTGGAACCCGAACATCCAGAAGCTTCGTGTGGTGGTCAAAGGCTCACCCAAGAGACTCAACGTCTGCACGAAGTGCCTCAAGGCCAACAAGGTCTCGAAGCTCGTCGGCTAGCAGCGCGCCGTTACGACTAGGGGCCAAGGGGGTATACAAGCGCCAATGTCCGAAAGAACGACGACCGAGAGCTTCCGCACCGACGGCTCGCGCAAGTCGGCGGGACAGCTCGTCAAGGAAGTCACCGAGGACCTCTCCACCCTGCTCCGCAAGGAGATCGACCTTGCCAAGAACGAGGTCGGGTCGGCGATCGCGGCAAAGGCGAAGGGGGCCGCGATCATCGCCATCGCGGGGGTGCTTGCGTTCTTCGCTCTCATCTTCCTGCTGCTGGCGATCCGGGACGGCTTCGACGCGTTCCTGTGGACCTGGCTTTCAGACCTCATAACCGCAGCCATACTGCTTCTGATCGGCGGACTAGCCGCTTTGGTGGCAAAGAAGAAACTGACTACCCCGATCAATCCGGAGCTGACTAAGAAGACCATCAAGGACGATGTCGAATGGGCCAAGACGGTGGGACGGAACTGATGGACAAAGATCCCCAGGCAACGGCCCGCGAGATCGAGGAGACCCGCGACGACCTGGCCCGGAAGGTCGACGAGCTCGTGGACCGGGCCAAGGTTGAAGCCGGCGAGGCGGGTAAGAAGGTCGCCATCGTCGGCGCCGTCTTCGTCGGGCTGTTGCTTCTCGGTTTGATCGCAAAGCGCCGCGTCCGAAGTTAGGAGCTTGGCCCCTTCTGAGTCCGGCCCCCCATCCGCGGGAGGCACGCCCTGCCCCGTGAGTTTCTCAGGGCTGGTGCGAAGCACGTCGGCGCTCTATGGCCGGAACCTCGGCTCACTGTTCGTTCTATTCCTTCCGCTGGGCGCCGCGTTCTTCATCGCGCTCGCGCCACTGCTGGTTTTCAGCGGCTCTGAGATCAAGGTGGCGACAAACCCCTCCCTCACCACTTCGCTTGCCGTTGCCCTTCTGACGGTCCTACCCATCGAGGTCGGAGGCATCGCGGTGGCGATCGCGTCCCTGTTGATAACCGACAGGTTGGTGGGGCAGGCAACCACGGCAGCCGACGCTTTTAGAAAGGTGCGGCCTCACCTGGGCGCGCTGTTCGCCGCAGGTCTGGCGTCATCGCTCTTGTCGATCGTTCTCCGCGTCGTGGTGGCACCCTTTGCCTTCTTCGTACATCCCCTTCTGTATGGCCCCGCGATCCTGGTGCAGGTGATCGCTCTGGAGGGCGCTGACCTAAAAACGGGCTTGACCCGCGCCGGCGAGCTGTTGCGCGGAGACAAACTGCGCGTTTTCATGAATCTGTTCGCGTTTGCGCTGGCCGCCAGTTTGCTCGATCTTCTGCTGCCGGGTTTTGCCAATCTGGGTCTGAGCGCCCTGGCCAACGACATCACCGCTCTGATCCTGAGTACCTTGTCTCAGATCATCGTGACCGCTGCCGTCTTGCCGGTGGTCGCCGTCGCCATGTTGGTCTCGTATTTCGATCTGCGTGCGCGCAAAGAGGATCTGGATCTCACCGAGTTGACCGCCGAGCGCGACGCCGAAAGCTAGCCGGCGTCTCCCTCTAGCAGCCTCCACCCTGGGTTCACGGGCCCGAATCCCCGGCCCAGCCGGATGCTTCGCCGGATGGCGCCCGAGACGAATTCTTTACCGGCCCGCACCGCGCCCAGGAGATCGTCACCGCGGGCCAGATGCGCGGCGATCGCGGCCGATAGCGCGCAGCCGGTGCCGTGCGTGTCGGTGGTGTCGTAGCGAGGTCCCGTCAGTTCGGTGCAGGTCGTTCCGTCATAGAACACGTCCACCGCCTCGTCTCCGGGCAGGTGTCCGCCCTTGAGCAGCACGCTGCGGGGGCCGAGCGCGCCCAGAGCGGCGGCGGCTTCACGCATGTCTTCCAGCGACGCGATCTCCGTGCCGCCCAGAAGCGCCCCCGCTTCGTAGAGGTTCGGTGTGATGACCAGCGCTTGCGGAAGGAGCTTCGCCTTCAACGCGCCGACTGCATCCTCGGCGAGCAGGCGGTCGCGGTGCTTGGAGACGAACACCGGATCGACCACGAGCTTCGAGATGTGATGCGCGGACACCGCGTCCGAAACCGCTTCGATGATCGAGGCCGATGCCAGCATGCCGGTCTTGGCGGCGTCGACACCGATGTCACCGGCCACCGCATCGATCTGAGCTCGCACGAATTCGGGAGGTATCTCGTACACCGCAGCCACCTCGACGGTGTTCTGAGCCGTGAGGGCCGTGACGGCACTCATCCCATGACAGCCGAGGGCGAAGAAGACTTTGAGATCTGCCTGGATACCGGCGCCCCCACCGGAGTCGGAGCCCGCGATCGTCAGCGCTCTCGGCAGGCCGGTTACCGGCTGCGTAGGTGATCCCATCCCAGTCCCTCCCACGCCGCCAGTGGCTTATCGCCGAGCGTGCACTCGCCGTCGGTCACGGTCCCGATCCTGGCGCAGGCGGCGCCGGTTGCCCGCACTGCCTCGAGGGCCGCGTCGACCCGATCTTCTCCGAGCGTGAAGAGCAGCTCGAAATCCTCTCCCCCCAGGATCGCAAGCTCCAGGGCGGCCTCTGCATCCGATCCGAACAACGCGTCCAGATCAGGATCGACGGGGAGAGAGGTCTGGTCGACCCGGCATCCGGTGTGGCTGGCTCTCATCAGGCGTGCGAGATCTACTGCGAGCCCGTCCGATAGATCGATCATCGACGAGGGGAGCAGGGACGCGAGAGCGGCGGCTTGTTCGACCCTGGCAACCGGACGCAGCTGGCGGTTCATCAGTGCAGTGGTGGCATCGCTGCTGGCAAGGGACTGACCCGAGGGATGATCGCCGGCGCGCGTCGCACCCACACCCCGATGGCGTAGCAACCGTAACCCTGCGGCCGCGCCGCCGAGAGAGCCTGTCACGCACAGGGCATCGCCCACCCGAGCGCCGCTGCGAAGAACCGGAGCCACACCCAGCGGCGATCCGATCATCGCCACGGTGATCGACAGCTCCGACGCCTTGCTGATGTCACCGCCCACCAGGACGATGTTCCAGCGCGCCGACGCTTCGAGCATGCCTTCCAGGAGGCCGTCGATGGTGGAGACGCGCGTCTCTGCCGGCATCCCCAGTACGACGGTCGCCCATGCGGGGCGGCCGCACATCGCAGCGATGTCCGATGCGTTCACCGCGATCGATTTCCAGCCCACATCGGCACCTGAGCCATAGGAGAAGTCGAAGTCCACGTTCTCGACGAGCGCATCCGTGGTGATCAAGATGCGATCGGCGCCGGGAACGGCTGCGGCATCGTCCCCGCCGCTCACGACCCCGGCTTCAGGCCGGCCGATCCGGCTGAGGATCCGGTCTATCAGGCCCGCTTCCCCGAGGTCCGAGACGAGTGCCTGCGATGGTTCGGTCATTCAGCGACCCTCACGGATCGAGAGAGGTGATGGTGCCTGTAGCTCTAGGCCCCGTCACTCGGACCGGGGGCCGGCCTCGAGGACTTCGGTTGGCACGGAGTCCGCGAAGCGCTCGAAGTTCTTCTGGAACATGCGCGCCAGCTCCCGGGCGCTCTCGGCATAAGAATCCTGATCGGACCACGTGTTCTGGGGATCCAGGATGTCGTCCGGCACGCCGGGACAGGACACCGGGACCTCGAGATTGAATATCGGGTGGTTCTTGGTCGCCACATCGTCGAGCTCGCCGCGGAGGGCCGCGTCGACCATAGCCCGGGTGGCTGCCAGATCGATCCGGTGACCGACGCCATACGGTCCCCCCGTCCAACCGGTATTGACGAGGAACACGCGGACCTGGTGCTCGTCGATCCGCTGGCCGAGCATCTTGGAGTAGACGCTGGGCTTGACCGGGAGGAAGGGCGCTCCGAAGCAGGTGGAGAAGGTGGCCTCCGGTGCGGTACCCAGCCCCGCTTCGGTCCCGGCCAGCTTGGATGTGAACCCCGACAGGAAGTGATACCGGGCCGCCATAGGCGAGAGCCGAGAGATCGGAGGCAGAACTCCGAAGGCGTCGGCGGTCAGGAACAGGATGGTTTTTGCATGCCCCGCCTTTCCTTCCGGGACGTAACCGGGGATGAACTCGAGGGGGTACGCGGCACGAGTGTTCTCGGTGATGGAGGCGTCGTTGTAGTCGACCTCCCGCGTCTCCTCATCGACCACCACGTTCTCGACCACGGCGCCGAAGCGGATCGCCGACCAGATCTGAGGTTCTTTCTCCTCCGACAGGCGGATGCATTTCGCGTAGCAGCCCCCCTCGAAGTTGAAGATGCCGTGGGGCGACCAGCCGTGTTCGTCGTCTCCGATCAGTCTCCGATCCGGATCTGCCGACAACGTCGTCTTGCCGGTCCCGGACAAACCGAAGAACAGCGCCACGTCGCCCGCCTGACCAACATTGGCCGAACAGTGCATCGGTAGGACCCCTTCTTGGGGCATCAGATAGTTCGCCGAAGTGAACAGCGATTTCTTCATCTCGCCGGCGTAATGGGTCCCGCAGATCAGTACCTGCTTGCGTTCGAAATCGAGACCTACGAAAGCCTCAGAGTTGGTCCCGTCGCGGGCGGGAACGGCCTCGAACGAGGGAGCCGACACGACGAAGAACTCAGGCTCGAAGCCGTCGAGCTCGCTGCCTTCCAGGCGACGGAAGAGCTGATGCCCGAACAGAGCGTGCCACGCGAGCTCGGTGATCACTCGAAGCTTGATGGCATGGTCATGATCGGCACCGAGATAGCCGTCGAAAACGAAGAGCTCGCGGCCCTCGAGGTGATTGCGGACCCGGTCGAACAGAGCATCGAAAACGTCGGGCTCGATCGGTTGATTGCCCTGTCCCCAATGGATCTTCTCCTTGGACTCGCCGTGGGCGACGAAGAAGCGATCCTTAGGCGACCTGCCCGTGCGCCTTCCCGTGGTGGTCACCAGAGCGCCGGAACGCGCGAGTATCCCTTCGCCGCGAGCCACGGCAAACTCCACCAGCCGGGGTGGGCTAGCGTTTCGATAGATGGTGCCGGGATTTTCTATCCCGGCGAGCCGGTCGGATAGCAGCAGTTGGTCCCTTCGTGGGGGGAGAGAGACGATCAGCCTACCTTTGGCCGCTGGAGGCCCCTGCTAAACTGCCGTCCCTTCAGCCCCGGCACGCTCAATCGAGGAGGCACACACGTGGCCGATGTTCAGGCGTACATCCTGATCCAGACCGAGGTAGGGAAGGCCGCCCAGGTCGCACGCGAGGTCCGAGACATCGGCGGCGTCGATGCGGCGGAGGATGTCACCGGCCCTTACGACGTGATCGTCCGCGCAAGCGCTGCCAACGTGGACGACCTGGGCAAGCTCGTCGTCGCCAAGATCCAGGCCATCGAGGGAATCACCCGCACCCTGACCTGCCCCGTCGTTCACCTCTAGGCGCTCTGCCATAGGCGCGCCTGAAGGCAAACGCGGGTTAGGCACCCGTTCGGTCCATCTCCCGAACGTCCCCGGCCAGGACGGCGACGCTCTAGCACCGTCACTCGATCTATCGTCCACGTTCTCGTTCGAGCGCACCGATGACTTCGCGAAGGCGTCGCAGGAGAAAGTAGGTGCCGGATACGTCTACACGCGCTGGGCCAATCCAACGACCGATCTCTTGGAAGCGGCGGTCGCGGGCCTGGAAGGCGCCGCTGCAGCCGAAGCATTCGCGTCGGGTAT
>DATAPE010000154.1:0-5786 GCA_036265345.1 Actinomycetota bacterium | reverse complement strand
CGAACCCGAAGCCCACAGAGGCCGTATGGCCATCATAGAGGGCCGCTTCCCCGAGGGCATGACCGCCCGCTGCTCGTGGTGCGGCACGGTGCAGCCGGCTAACGACGGTGAGTTCCTCGCCATCCGGATCCCCGGTACCGGTCCCTCCCGCGTCTTCCGCTGCGGCAGCTGCCGCGACGAGAGCGCCGCTTAGCCCTCCGGCTCCACCCGCCGGGCTATCCGGCCGAATATCCTCAACCACGTTAGGGACCCGTCGTCGTCCCGGAGGAAGTCTCCGCGCGAGCCTTTGAGGTCCCCATCGAGCGCCACCAGCCTGTCGGTGCCGTAGAACGAGAGCCGTGTGGGGGGCGGAGCCGGAGGCTCCGGATCCATATTCTCGAGGAACGGCTTCGGTGTGAGGTACAGCACCAGGTCGCCGGCCTCCAGTCGGAGATCGAGCAGTCCATAGGGCGACTCGTAGCGCCCGGCGTATACCTCGAGCTCGTCCTGGGGCGGGTCGAGCACCGGAAGGTCGGGCTCCTTGACCCCCAGTAGATGCTCCAAGAACCACTTCTCGACCTCGTCAAGGACGAGGGAGCCCGAGTCCGAGTTGGTAAGCATCGTGAAGGCGGACCGCTTCTCGGGTACGAGCAAGAATGAAGACTGCTGGCCGTTGGTGGCGCCCCCATGTTCCACGAGACGCGCGCCTCCGACATCCCGCAACAGCCACGGCAGCCCCACCCAATCGATGGCGCCGCCGGCCTGCGTTTCCGGTGACTGCATCGCCTGCATCGTCGCCTCGGACAACAGCCTCGAGCCATCGGGGGCCGAGCCGTCCCCCAGCTGGAAGCGCGCGTACTTGAGCTGGTCGATGACGCTCGAGTTGATGCCCCCTGCAGGATGACTCCCCCGCGGCAGGTACCAGGGCCGTGCGATCCGGGGTACGCCGTCCACCGTGATGTGACCCACGGCGAACCTGCGGGTGATCACATCGTTGGCGAAGAACCACGAGTTCGTCATCTCCAGGGGCTCCAGGACCAGCTCGGTGATCGCATCCTCGAAGTCCTCGCCCGTCAGCACCGACAGGACCCGCCCGGCGATGTAGAAGCCGGAATTGTTGTAGGACCAGACCTCGCCGAGAGGCGTGAGCTGCTGGAGCTTGGCCATCTCGGCCACGGTCCGCTCGAGCGCGTCGGGACCGTCGCCCGTGTCGCCGAAATAGTCCCCCACCCATCCGCCGGTATGCGTCAGTAAGTGCCACATGGTCACCCGGCGGGCCACGTGCTCGTTGTCAAGGACCAGCTCTGGGAGGTAAGTACGGATCGGGACGTCCAGGCCCAGGACTCCCCGCTCGACCAGACGCATCACTGCGGTGGCGACGAAAGTCTTCGTAGTCGAGCCGATCTGGAACAAAGTGTTCGAGTCAACGGGCAGGGGGTTCTCAACGCTGGTCACCCCGAATCCTTCTTCATATTCCTTGCCGTCGTGGAGGATCCCTACGACTGCACCGGGGACCTTGTGGCGCTTGAGGCTGCGGGTGACGACATGCCGCAGCTCCTCCATCTGATCGCCGAGCACGGTCGAACCCACTTACGTCTGTACCGTGTCGGCTCGCGCCGCCGCCAGCAGTTCCTCGGTCGGCCACCGCGCGGCAGCGTGGGGATCGGACGGTTCCACCCGCTCTCGTTGTTTGCGGGCAAGACGGTCCATCACCTCGACGGCGCCCGGTTCTTGCTCGGCTTCTCTCGTCTCCAGCGTCCCGGCGGCGATGGCAGCATCGAGGTAGCGCTCGCCGCGTTCGGAGCGCACGAGGATCATCGTCCACCCCTCCATACCGAGGCCGCCACAAGAGAGGTCTGCGTGTTCCGCCGCAAAGTCGGGGCAGTGATGGCACCACTCGTTCGCGAAGGGACGTGCCTGCTTGAGAGGGATGATCACGTCCCGGCCATCGTCCAGGGTCACGATCACCTTGCCCTTGACGTTCACCTTGGTGACGGTTTCCAGCGGAATGTTGAGCTCGCGCTCCACCTTGCCGATCATGAAGGCGTCGTAGTCGAAGGTCTCACAGCACATCAGCCCGATGACGAGTTTCAGCGAGCGGGTCCAGCGTCTGATGCCTTCGGCGGTCATCTGGCGGATCGCAGTCGCTTCGCACGAGACCCCGACCAGCGCCACGTTCTTACATCTGGCCTCGGCCGCCTTCTTGAGCCCGAGTGGGGTCGAGCAATAGGTGTAGCGGGACCCTGCGGTGGCGAGAAGCTCGTCACGGTTTCTCACCAGCTTGGGCTCGTCAAGCCACGGCACGGATTCCGAGGGAGCCGCGAGCACTGCGCCGTCCAGCTCGCCGTTCGCAAATCCCCACGCCAGCAGCGCCGTGACCGCTCCCCCATCCTGACCGCGGGCTAACACCGCCGGGTCGGTAGCTCGAGCCAGCACCTTGCGTCGGTATGAGCCTTCGGGCTGGTCGGGCTTGCGGCGCTCGCCGAACACCATCTTCTCGATGACGTCGAGCGAAGGGTCGAGCCGCAGGCAGGCCATCGCGCACAGCGAACAGCCTTCCTCGCCGTGGATGCAGTTGTCGAAGGGGGATCGGCCGTCGGTCTGTATGGGATCGAAGTCACGGAAATCGAGCACCTTGTGGGGGCAGGCGACCACGCAGGCGGCACACCCGCAACAGATCTCGGTGGCGACTATCTCTTCGTAGAGATGCTTCCAGTGTTTGCGTTCTTCCATCGAGTGAGGGTACTTCCCTGCTCCTTTGCGCTTGTCCTCCTACTACCCTGGCGCGGTGGATGCCGGGGTGCTGCCCGTCAAGCCGATCGCCGAGGCCAAGACTCGCCTCGGCCCCCTCTTCGACGCGCCGGCCAGGGCGGAGATCGCCCGCGCCCTGCTCGAGGACGCACTCGCGCTGTGTGCCTCCGCAGGTTTCCTTACCTGGTGGGTCATCAGCCGCGACGCCGAAGTGCTGACCCTCGCTCGAAAGCAGAGCCTCAACGCGATCGAGGAGCGCGGCACCGGCCTTAACGAGGCCATCACGCAAGCGGTGGGAGTCCTAACGGGGGCCGGAGCCACATCGATGACCGTCATCCCGGCCGACGTGCCGCTCGCGTGGGCGGGAGATCTGCAGGATCTGCTGGATACCGGCGCAACTTCGGACACCGTCGTCGTGCCCGCTGCCGGGGGTGGGGGCACGAATGCCCTTTACCTCGACCCTCCCGACCTGATCGAGCCACGCTTCGGGCCGGCGAGCCTGCAGGCGTATCTATCGGCCACGGAGGACGCGGGATTGCGGTGCTCGCTCCTCGCGCTCCCCCGCCTGGCGTTGGACATCGACACCGTGGCCGACGTCGACGCCTACCTGGCGCGACCCAAGCCCGCTGTAAGCGCCACCCAGACGGTGTTGGAGCGTCTCCGCCCCGCGCTCCCGTTGAACGACTAGGCGGGACCTTCCGGGACGGTTTCGGCGCGCTCGATCGCCGTGGATTCGGCGCGTCCGGTCAGCTCCTCGAGGCGCGCCGGAACCGGCAGGCGCACGCCACCCTGACCTTGAAGCAGCACTGCGGCCCCCAGCGCGCCCAACCCAAGGACCGCGATGACCACGGTCTTTGCGGCCGACGGAGCCGCCGGTGCGCCCACTCTGGTGGCGGCCCGGCCTTCGTCGAATCCCTTCACGCGCCCCAGCGAGTAGCCGGCGAGCATCAGCAGCGCGGCCGCGATGACCACGAGGCAGATCTGCACGAATCGGATGGTCCGGCGCTGGCGGACGATCCCGACGGGCCCGCGGTAGCTCCCGCCGCCCATGCTTCGCTTCACGTCCCGAATCTAACTCCCGCGCAGTTAACCTCTTTCGCCATGCCCATCGTGCGCGCCGTAGGTTTGATCAAGCGATACGCCGACAGTCCCATACCTGCGGTCGATGGGATCGACTTCGAGGTGCAGGAGCGGGAGTGCTTCGGGTTCCTCGGGCCGAACGGAGCCGGCAAGACCACCACGATGAGGATGGTGTCGTGCCGGGCGCGGAGATCCGAAGGTGTGCTCGAGGTGATGGGCCTGGACCCCTCGCACGACCAGCGCCAGATCAAGGAGCACATCGGCGTGGTACCGCAAGAGACGAACCTGGACACGGTCATCAGAGTGGGCGAGAACCTGTACGCACATGCCCGCTATTTCGGCATCCCCAAGAAGGAGGCCCGCACCCGGTCCCTCGAGGCCTTGACCTTCGTCCAGCTGGAGGACCGGATCGAGTGGGACGTTGAGCACCTTTCGGGGGGAATGAAGCGCCGCCTGCTGATCGCTCGGGCTCTCATCAACCGGCCAACCATGCTGATCCTCGATGAGCCGACGACCGGATTGGACCCGCAGGCTCGCCATCTCGTCTGGGATCGCCTGCGCGAGCTGAAGCGCCAGGGCGTGACGCTCGTCATCACCACGCATTACATGGAGGAGGCGGCACAGCTCTGCGACCGCCTCGTGGTGATGCATCAGGGAAAGATCCTGGTGGAAGGTTCGCCTCGCGAGCTGATCCGGGACCATGTGGCTCCCGAGGTCGTCGAGCTGACCGCCACCGACCAACCCGAACTGGCCCGGCTTGTGGTGGGCGTCGCCGACCGAGCCGCCGCCCATGAGCTCGCCGGCGACAGGTTGATCCTGCACGTCGACGACGGCGAGGCGATGCTCAGGACGGTCAACGATTCCGGACTCGGCTACGAGTCTGCAGCCTTCCGACCCGCGTCCCTGGAAGACGTGTTCCTCAAGCTGACAGGAAGGACGTTGGAGGAATGAGCATCCGGGGGCCGGGCTCGCTTCCACCCGGCGTGACGTTCACCAGCGTGTGGCGCTGGCCGCGTCCGAGCTTTCGCATGGCTTACCGAATGTGGGAGCGCGACCTGCTGAGTTACTCACACCGGTGGCATCTCAACCTGGTGCCGAACTTCTTCGAGCCGTTCTTCTATCTGTTGGCGATCGGCTTTGGTTTGGGCAAGTTCGTGGCAACCATCAAAGGGATCGAGTACGCGCGCTATATCGCGCCTGGACTCGCCGCGGTCTCAGGGATGTACGGCGCATCATTCGAGGTCAGCTGGAACGTGTTCTTCAAGCTTCACTTCGCGAAGCTCTACGACGCGGTGACCGTGACACCGATCGATCCTGAAGATGTAGTCGTCGGCGAGATGATGTGGGGCATCACCCGGAGCCTCATGTATTCGCTGCCGTTCGTTCTGATCTCTGCGCTCTTCGGGCTCGTGCACTCGTGGTGGGTGCTGTTGACACCGGTCGCGGGCGCCGCGATCGGTATGTGTTTCTCAACGATGGGCCTGACGTTCAGTTCGCTCATACCAACGTCGGACTTCTTCAGCTTCTACTGGACGCTCTTCCTGGTTCCGATGTTTCTCTTCTCGAGCATCTTCTTTCCGATCGACAGCATGCCCGCGTGGGCACAGTCACTCGCATGGTTCTCACCGTTGTTCCATTGCGCCGCACTGTTCCGAGAGCTGTTCGGCACCTTCGGAACAGACAAGCTTGCTGCCCTCGGGCACTTCATCTGGCTCCTGGGACTCAGTGCCATCCTGTGGCCCGTGCCGCAGAACATCTTCCGCCAACGTTTGGTTACCTAGACATGATCACTCAAAGAAAAAGAGCCCCGGTCTCCCGGGGCCCCTTGCGATCCTTGAATCCTTACTTCTTCTTTCTCTTGCCGGCCACTGAGGTCTTGAATTCCGAACCCGCTTTGAACGCAGGGACCTGCGTCGCCGGAATGTCTATGGGGTCACCGGTCTGAGGATTGCGCGCGGTGCGAGCGTTACGATCGC
>DATAPE010000153.1:0-13529 GCA_036265345.1 Actinomycetota bacterium | reverse complement strand
GCGCGGCGGCTACGACGGTGACGTCTTTCCGGTAAATCCGCGCTACGGCGACATTCACGGCGTGCCCTGTCATCCCAGCCTGGAGGCGATCGGGCGGCCGGTGGACGCCGTCCTTCTGGGGGTGCCAAACGCGCTGCTGGAGTCGCAGATGGAGGCTGCCGCCACCGCGGGAGCCGCCGGAGCGATCATCTTCGCAAGCTGCTACGAAGAGCCCCGTCCGGGAGTGCCTCCGCTGACCGAACGGATCGCTGCTATCGCCCGAACCGCCGGCATGTCTATCTGCGGGGGCAATTGCATGGGCTTCCTGAACCTCGAGCGCGGCTTGCGAGCGTGCGGTTTTTCGATGCCCAGCCTGGACCCGGGCGGGGTTGCCTTCATCACGCACTCGGGATCTGCGTTCGCCGCTCTGGCCCACAACGATCGCAACCTCCGATTCAATCTGGTCGTGTCGGCGGGTCAGGAGCTGGTTACGACCACCGCCGACTACCTTCGCTATGCCCTCGGGCTGGAATCGACGCGGGTGGTCGCGCTGTTCCTCGAGACGGTTCGCGACCCAGGCGACTTTGAGCGGGTGCTCGCGCTAGCCGCGGAACGCGAGATACCCGTGGTCGCACTGAAGGTGGGCCGGCAAGAACGAGCGAAGAGGCTCGTGGAAGCTCACTCCGGTGCGCTGGCAGGATCGGACGCGGCTTTCGAAGCGTTGTTCGATGCCTACGGAGTAGCGCGGGTCGCGACTCTGGACGAGCTTGCGGACACCGCCGAGTTGTTCGCCGGCGGGCGAAGGGCCGGGCCCGGGGCTCTGGCTGCGATCCACGACTCCGGAGGAGAACGGGCGTTGTTGGTCGACATCGCCGCGGATGTTGGAGTTGACTTCGCCACCCTCGCCACGCCGACGATCGAGCGTCTCGAGGCGGTGCTCGAGCAAGGGCTTACTGCCACGAATCCCCTCGACGCCTGGGGGACGGGGAACGACGCGGAAGAGATCTTTCGAGACTGCATGGATGCTCTATTGGACGATCCGGCAACTGCCGCGCTCGCCTTCTGCGTGGACATGACGACCGAGTCCGATGGCGTTGGGAGCTACGTGCAAACGGCGCTCGACGTCTATCCCAAGACCGGCAAGCCGATGGCGATGCTGGGAAACCTGGCCAGCGCGATCGATCGCACCGACTCGGGCCGGCTGAGGGAAGCCGGCGTCCCGGTGCTGGAGGGGACCGTCACCGGTCTGGCTGCGTTCCGGCATCTCTTCGGATACCGCGATTTCCTCGGCCGGTCTCGGCCTCCGGCGACCGCGATCGACGCTGCCCTGTCGCGGCGGTGGCGGGACCGCCTGACCGCACCACTTCCGTGGTCGCCGGCCGAGGCTCTAGAGCTCGTCGGTGATTACGGTCTCCCAACGGTCGCCGCGCACCCCGCGGGCACCATCGAAGAGGCCGTCGCGGCCGCCGAAGCGATCGGATGGCCCGTGGGCCTCAAGACCGCGATGCCGGGTCTCGTGCACAAGAGCGAGGTGCGGGGGATAGCGCTGGACATCGCTGGGGCTGACCCTCTTCGCTCCGCATACGAAGACCTGGCGGCCCGGCTCGGGCCTCGAGTCATCGTGACGGCTATGGCTCCGCCCGGTATCGAGGTCGCGCTCGGGATCGTGCGGGACGAACAGTTCGGCCCTCTGCTGATGGTGGGAGCCGGCGGTGTGCTGGTGGAGCTTCTGAACGAGCGCGTGTTCGTTCTGCCGCCGGTCGACCACGAACGCGCCCTCGGCATGTTGACCCGGCTGGAGCTCTGGCGCCTCCTCCAGGGCATCCGCGGAGGGCCGGCGGCCGATGTCGAAGCGGTTGCGGACGCCGTCGTCGCTCTGTCCCGTCTGGCCGACGACCTCGGGCCCGTGATGGATGCGCTCGACGTGAACCCGCTGATCGCCGGCCCCGGCGGGTGCGTTGCGGTCGACGCGCTTGTGGTGCCGCGAGCTTCTCGATGACTCTTTAAGCCGCGTGGACCTCCGCCTCACCGCCGCCGATCTGGAGCTGAAACAAAAGGCGCGCGCCTTCACCGAGCAGTACCTGTTTCCCTACGAGCTCGAGTGCGAAGAGTCGAACGGCCTTCCTACTGCCACGATCGACGCGATCAAGAGGGCGGCGCTCGAGAACGAGCTGAACGCGATCAACCATGCGCCGGAAGACGGGGGCAGGGGACTCGACCTCTTCCAACAGGTTCTGGTCCAAGAAGAGCTCGGGAAGGCGACGGGAGCGCTCTGGGACGTCGTGTGGCGCCCATCCATCCCGCTGAAATGGTGCACCGAGGCTCAGAAGGACGAGTATCTCCGTCCTGCCTGCCGGGGGGATAGACGTGATTGCTACGCGATCACGGAAGAAGCGGCGGGATCCGACGCGTCGGGCATCGTCACCACCGCCGTGCGGGACGGAGATGGGTACGTCATCACCGGTGAGAAGTGGTACGTGACGGTTGGCGACGTAGCCGATTTCATCCTCGTTCACGCGCACGTAGATGGCGATGCCGGGAAACCGACCGTGTTCATCGTGGACAAGGACCTTCCGGGTGTAGAGGTGGTGCGGACCCCGCGCTACATGCACACCTTCGTATTCGAGCATCCGATCTTCAGCTTCACCGGCGTCAGGGTGGGAGCCGACAAGGTGCTCGGGACGATCGGTCAGGGGTATGAGCTCACCAAGGACTGGTTCGTCGAGGAGCGCCTCATGATCGGAGCCCGCACCGTGGGAGCGTCCGTGCGCGCGCTGGAGCTGTCCACCGCATTCGCCGGCGAACGGCTGGCTTTTGGCAAACCGCTGGCGGAGCACCAGGGCGTGGGATTCATGCTTGCCGACATGGCGGCAGAGATCATGGCGGCGAAGTCCCTTCTCTACCGCGTCGCGGGAGAGGCTGCGCGCGGCGGGTTGTCGCGCGGGGAGCTGCACGCACAAGCAGCCGCGGTGAAGCTCGTCTGCTCCGAGACCGCCGGGCGCGTCATCGACAATGCGGTTCAGATCTATGGGGGCCGTGGCTACATGCGGGAACAGCCCGTCGAACGGCTATGGAGGGAATTGCGTGTGGACCGGATCTGGGAGGGAACCTCCGAGATACAGCGCGTCATCATCGATCGAGAGCTTCGCAAGCGGGGGCCGGGCGTCTATACGGAGTGGCCGTCCTAGGTCCAACCGCCGTAGTCGCGGGCGGTGAACCCTCCGCCTTGCCACCGCTCGGAGGACTCACCCAGCTCTTCTGCGTACTGCTCGGCGTCGTCCCGAGGCTCATATCCGATGGTCCTCGCGGCCTCTGTCGACGGCCACCACCGACGTGTGTTGGCCGAGACTCCGTAGACGACGAGGTAACCGACCGGGTCGGGCGTCAGGCATGACCTGAAAAGCCGGACGGCGTCGCCGGGACTGAGCCACGTGTGCAGCTCGCGGGGTTCTTTCGGTCGAGGCTTGAAGGACCCGATGCGAAGCGCGATCACCTGAAGGCCGAACTTGTCCGCATAGAGGCGCCCTATCGCTTCGCCGAAGACCTTGGTGACGCCGTAGAGGCTATCGGGCCGCGTCGGCTCTTCCCCGATGAGACGGTCCCCCGGTCGATAGAACCCGGTCGCGTGGTTGGAACTCGCATAGACGACACGCCTTACCCCGGCCCGCCTGGCAGCATCGAAGAGGTTGAAGGTTCCTTGCAGGTTGGGCCCCACGAGATCGTCGAAAGAGGCTTCGTCGGGACGACCTCCCAGATGGATCACCGCGTCGACCCCCGCAACGGCTCTATCGATCGCGGCCGCATCGAGAAGGTCGGCGTGCACGAAGGTTTCCGAGGTCCCCTCGGTAGGATCGACCGGCACCCGATCGGTAAGCCTGAGCTCTTCCAGACCGGGGCGCAGACCTTCCCTCAAGACCGACCCGATGTTGCCCCCCGCGCCCGTCAGCAACACTCGGCGGAACTCAAGCGTCGCCGTCACGCGGCCGAACCGTTCCTATCGAACGCAGAGAGCAGACGAGTTATCGCACCTGTGAGGTTTCGTTCCTTTCCCATGACAGCAAGCTTCTCCCGGTCGGGTGGGTGGGATGCGGTAACGGTGACGTCGGCATCCGTGATGAGTGGCACCACGATCTTCATCGCCTCGAGGTAGTCGGAGGCAGCGCGGAGACGCGAGCTCAGTTGGGCCGGCACCGAGTCGAGGTTGTCCATCAGGTTGTCGAGAGAGCCAAATCTGGCAAGCAGATCGGCGGCGATCTTGGGTCCTATCCCCCGCACACCGGGCAGCTCGTCCGAAGGATCTCCGCGCAAGGTGGCAAAGTCGGCGTATGCCTGAGGGGGGATGCCGTAGCTGTTTCGTACCTCGGTTTCGTCGAAGACTTTGAGCTCGCGCACTCCCTTGACCGTGAAGAGAAGCCGAACGTTCGGATCTCTTACCAGGGACAGCAGATCGCGATCGCCGGTCACGATTGCGTCGCGGTCGGCGCCGGTCGTGCGTGCAGAGAGAGTGGCGATCACGTCGTCGGCTTCCAATCCCGCGGCCTCCGCCCGGCCGATCCCCGCCGCGTCAAGCGCCACGTCGATCATCTCCAGTTGGGGTGTCAGCTCCGCGGGTTCTTCGGCCCGGTTCGCCTTGAATCCCGGATACGCCGCCACCCGGAACGCCGGCCGCCAGTCGGCGTCAACAACTGCGATGACCTCGTCGGGATGGTGATCGGTCATCAGTTGCCCGATCATGTCGAGGAACCCGCGAACAGCATTGACGGGCTGCCCGTGGGGGTCTGTGATCGTCTTGGGGATCGCAAAGAAGGCGCGATATATCAGACTCGGCCCATCGATCAAGAGACGGGACGTCATCGGCTCAGGTCTCCCGAGTAAAAGTGGAAGGCAGAGATCACCAGGTTGTGCTTCAGATAGAAACGGTGGGCGTCGTGGCGGTGGGTCGCCGAGTCGAGCTCTAGTCGGTCGCACTCGAGCCGGGTTGCTTCTTCGAACAACCACTGCATCAACGCGTCCGCATGCCCTCGCCCTCTGAAGGCAGGAAGCGTGACGAGATCGTCCACGTAGAGATAGAAGCCGGACACGAGATTGTGGCCCGTCCTGAACCCGGCAGCCGCGACGGCGTGGTCGACGCCGTCATCGAACGATCCCACCAGGCGGTAGCCCTCGGGTCGCTGGACCTCGTTCACCTGGCGAACGAATCGGGTCGCGGAGGAGAATTTCGGCCGGAGCTCGGCCATCACGAGGTGGGCGGTCTCCGTTTCCTCTGGAGGTAGTTCGTGAACTCTGGGCATGGCACAAAGCTAGCAAGCTCCCGAGGGGCGCCGTCCGCAGCCAGGAACCAACTGAGTTTGCCGGCCGTTCGTCCCAGGGTAAGAACGCAAAGGTGACCGGCCCTGCCATGGCGACGACAGCTCAGACCAGTCCCCTGGACGATGGCCGTGCCACCATGAAGCACCGGGCCCTGGCACAGCGATGCCGCGATTGGAAGCCGGGCCTTCTTCCCGCGCTCTACCTGGTCGGTTGGGCCATCTTCCTGCTCGCCGTCTTCATTGGGATCGGACTCCTGGTGACAAAGCTGGGCGCTCACGATGCCATCGGCCGAGCCGACCCCGCAACCGAGCGATGGTTCGCTCGAGAACGGGCGCCGGAGTTGAACAAGGTCACCCACTACACGACCGATCTGGGAGAGACGATCACGGTGACGGCCGTGGGCGCCCTGCTGGCGATCGCCTCTAGGCTTCTGTGGCGGCGCTGGAGAGAGTCCATCCTGGTAGTGGTTGCGTTGGCCGGTGAAGTCTTGATATTCGTTTCCGTGACCTCATTGATCGATCGTCACCGGCCTTCGGTGTCTCACCTGGATCCCGCCCCTCCAACGTCGAGTTTCCCATCCGGGCATACGGCGGCATCTGTCGTTCTGTATCTCCTCATCGCACTCCTGCTCGTCTCCCGGTTGCAAAGCGGCGCGATACGCAAGCTGCTGTGGATAGTCGCGTTAGCGATCCCGGTTGCGGTGGGGTTATCTCGTCTCTATCGGGGCATGCATTATCCGACCGACGTTCTCTCGGGAGCCGCGTTGGGGGCCGTGTGGCTGCTCGTCGCGGTCAAGGGTGTTCGTTTGGGCGCGCTGCAACGAGATCTGCAACCTCAACCAACTACCAACGGAAGGAAGGCATGAGCACAGCCACGACGGTTCCCCCCACTTTCGAGCTTGAAGGCGACGATGCGATGGAAGCCCTGCGGAGGACCGGGTGGACCAAGCTCGTCACCGATTCGGTTAAGCGATTCCGTGCCGCCGATGGGACCAGTCACTCACGAGCTCTTGCCTTTCAGATCGTCCTCACATCGTTTCCGGGAGTCATTGCCATCGTCGGATTCGCCACCTTCTTCGATCAGTCGGGATTGCGGAAGATCTTCGAGCGCACCGCCGCGTCGCTTGCTCCGGGCCCCGCCGGGCAGATCTTCCACGAGGCCTTTCATCAAGGCGCCAACGACGCCAGGAGCTCGGGCTCTACCGCACTGGTACTCGGATTGGTGGCGGCGTTGACGGCGGCCACCACCGCTATGGCACAGATCGAACGGGGAGCGAACCGCATCTACGGCATCGAGAACGATCGACCTAGCCTCAAGAAATACGGGCTTGCCTTCGTCCTCGCCCTGACGGCCGGAGTCTTGAGCGTTATCGCGTTCACTCTGTTCATAGCCGGCGGCGCAATCGCGACCTCAGGACCGTCGGCTGGGTGGAGCGACACCCTGGTGACGATCTGGCAGATCGCTCGGTGGCCGCTCGGGGTGGTCGCGACGATCGCTGCGATATCCATCATCCTTCGCACCTCGCCTAATCGTCACCAACCGCAGCTGTCGTGGCTCGCAGTGGGAGCCAGCGTCGCAGTGGTCCTGTGGGTCGTATTGACCCTGCTCCTCGCGCTCTATCTGGCCACAAGCAAGAACTTCGGGCAGACCTACGGGCCGATCGCCGGGATCCTGGGGCTTCTGTTCTGGTCGTTCCTCACTTCTCTGGCGCTCTTCCTGGGGATCTCTTTCGCGGCACAGTTGGAGGCCGTGCGCGCTGGCGTTTCCACCGTGGTGAGTACGCGGCGCTAGGGGTGGATGGTCTTGTGGTCGGCCAGCATCTGGATGTACTTCTCGATGCGCTTGGCTCGCGTCTCGGGTCTCTTGGCATCTTGGATCCGATACAAGATCGCGTACCTGTTGACGCTGCTCAGCGTGGCGAAGAACTCCCGAGCCCTCTTATTCCTGTCGAGCTCCCGTTGTAGGTCCTCGGGCACCGTTGCCGTGCGCTGGCCTTCGTAAGCCGCCGCCCAGCGTCCATCTGCCTTCGCCCGCTCCACCTCGCGCATGCCGGCGGGCTTCATCTCGCCCTTCTCGATCAACTCGGTGGCTTTGGTGCAATTGATCTTCGACCATTTGCTCCGCGATCGCCGAGGGGTGAACCGCTGAACGAAATACTGCTCGTCCAGTTTGCCCTTCTGTCCATCGATCCATCCGTAGCAGAGCGCGACTTCTAGCGCTTCCGCGTAGGACACCGTGGTGACGCCTGAGTTCTTCTTGGCGATCTTGAGCCAGAGCCCCTGGGGATCCTCGTGGTGCTTCTCGAGCCACGCCTTCCACGCGCGCGGCGATGCGAACGAGCGGACGGGCAAATCAGCTCCCAACGCGGCCCCTACTCGGAACCTGCCGCCTCGCGTTCCCGCAGCGCGACCGTGCACGCGGCGCGGCCCCCCTTCTCGTGGTAGCGCTGGTGATACTCCTCGGCACGGTAGAACTCCGTGGCAGGAACGATCTCGGTCACGATCTTGCGGCGACGGTGCGATTGCGCTTCCGTTCGTGAACGTTCGGCGGCGGCGCGCTGCTCGTCGTCGTGGAAGAAAATGGCGCTTCGATACTGGTCGCCGAAATCCCACCCCTGACGGTTGCGCGTCGTCGGGTTATGCATCTTCCAGAAGTGATCCAGGAGCTCCTCGTAAGTGACGACCGAGGGGTCGAACTGGACCTGCACGGCCTCGGCGTGCCCGGTCTTGTGCCTGCAGACCTCCGCATAAGTGGGGTCGACCGTGTGACCGCCCGTGTAGCCCACCATCGTGCCCGTGACTCCTTCGATGGTTCGGAAGTTCGCCTCGACCCCCCAGAAACAGCCCGCTGCGAAAGTTGCCTGTGCCATTACCTCTCCTTTGTCGGTCTACCTGAAGAGAACCCGCGGTCCGTCTTCGAAGTTCCCACAGTTTCTTACAAATTGATTACGAAGGCGGCCCTCGAAGTACGCTCTCGCCTCCTAACAGATCAAGGGGAGGTCTTTCGATGCCGCACGAAGTCTCCGGAGTGATCTCACGATCGAAGCAGCAACCTGTGGAGATGACCACCATCGTGGTCCCGGACCCGGGTCCGGGTGAGGCGTTGATCCAGGTGCAGGCCTGCGGGGTCTGCCACACCGACCTCCACTATCGCGATGGCGCTGTCAACGATGACTTCCCCTTCCTCCTCGGCCACGAGGCGGCAGGGATCGTCGAGGAGGTTGGACCCGGCGTCACCGATGTGGCGCCTGGGGACTACGTGATCCTCGCCTGGCGCGCCCCCTGTGGCATGTGCCGCGCCTGCTCTAGGGGTCAGCCGTGGTACTGCTTCGGCAGCCTTAACGCGTCACAGCCGATGACGCTTACCGACGGCACGGCGCTGAGCCCGGCCCTCGGTATCGGAGCGTTTGCAGAGAAATCGCTGGTAGCTGCCAAACAGGCCGTCAAGGTCGATCCCAGAGCTAAGCCCGAGGTGGCCGGATTGGTCGGGTGCGGGATCATGGCGGGCTACGGAGCCGCGGTCAACACCGGTCGGGTGAGAGCCGGCGAGACCGTGGCCGTTTTTGGATGTGGGGGGGTCGGGGACGCGGCGATCGCCGCAGCCTCCCTGGCCGGAGCGCGCAAGGTGATCGCAGTCGACATCGACGAATCCAAGCTGCGCATGGCAGAAGGGTTCGGAGCCACCGACGTCATCGACTCATCCCAAAGCAACCCCGTGCCGGCCATACAAGAGCTGACGGATGGTTTGGGTGTCGATGTTGCGATCGAAGCGGTGGGACGTCCGGAAGTGTTCGAGCAAGCCTTCTACTCGCGTGACCTCGCCGGTCGTTTGGTCCAGGTGGGCGTTCCCGATCCCTCGATGACTTACGAATTGCCTCTGGCAGAGTTCTTTGGCCGTGGGGGAGCCCTAAAGCCGTCGTGGTACGGCGATTGCCTTCCGACGCGTGACTTTCCTCACCTCATCGATCTGTATCTGAAGGGCCGGTTCGATCTCGAGGGGTTCGTGTCCGAAACGATCAAGCTGGACGAGGTCGAAGCGGCCTTCACGAAGATGCAGGGAGGCGGTGTCCTTCGCTCGGTAGTCGTGTTGTGAGCCTCCGTATCGACCTGGTGGTAACCAGTGGGGTCTTTGCTCTCGACGGCGCCGAGTTCCAGGTTGACGACAACATCTGGATAGTCGGTGACGACGACGAGGTCATCGTGATCGACGCGAGCCACGACCACGATCCGATCCTGGCGAGTGTGGGGGACCGCACCGTCACGGCCATCGTGCTGACGCACGGTCACAACGACCACATCAACGCGGCGGTGCCGCTCGCGGATGCATGCGGCGCCCCGATCGCTATGCATCCCGACGACCGCATGCTGTGGGACGAGCTCCATCCGGAACGGTCCCCCGATCTGGAGCTCAACGATGGCGACAGCCTGAGCGTGGGGCGTCAATCGCTCGACGTGATCCACACCCCGGGACATACGCCGGGTGGGATCTGTCTGTACGACGGGGCGGGCCACCTCTTCGGCGGTGACACCCTGTTCCAGGGGGGGCCGGGTGCAACCGGCCGCAAGTATTCCGACTTCGGCACGATCATCGAGTCCATCCGGTCGAGGTTGCTGACGCTGCCCCCGACCACGACGGTGTTCCCGGGACACGGGCCCACCACCACTATCGGAGCGGAGGCTTCCCACTTGCAAGAGTGGATCGACAGGGGCTTCTAAAGGGAGGGCAGTAAGTAGCGCCGGGTCCTTCTAGCACGTGCCGCTAAGTCGCGCGGGGTCATTCCAGCAGACGGCCCCCGAGCATCACGTCGTCTGTCCCCGACACCCACTCCTCCAGCGCTGCGGGGATCGGCGGCACGTCTGCGGCCCACGGCTCTCCGACATGTCCCTCGGCATCCACGCGGAAGACGAGATTGACCTGGAGATCGGGATCCAGCTCGGGAGCGTCGGCGCGGATGTGACAGCCCCGTGTCTCCGTTCGGGCCAGGGCTCCCTTCAGGGTTGCTTCCGCCATCGTCACGCCGGCGCGCAGATCGAGCGTCTGGGCAAGGTCGGCCCAGCCCTCGTCGCTGTAGCGCACGTCGATGTCGCCGAGGACGGAGCGGAGGCCGTAAAGCTGAGCCAGCCCGTCTTGCAACGACTGCCCGCTCCGAACCACCCCCGCGTGCTCCCACATCAGATCCCGCAGCGCGCGCTGGACCGGCCTTGCCAGCTCGTTGCCCGAATGGATCAACTCGTCAAGCCGATCCGAGGCTGCCGATATCACTCGCTTCGGGCGGAGGGTGACCTCGGTGTTGAGAGCGAAACTCGCCGCAGCGCTGCCTGCGCGCCGTCCAAAGACCACCGTCTCGGACAGCGAGTTGCCACCGAGCCGATTGGCGCCGTGCATGCCGGCGGTGCACTCTCCGGCTGCATACAGCCCCGCCACGTCGGTGCCGTGCGTTTCCGGCTTGACCACCAATCCCCCCATCGAGTAATGCGCGGTCGGTGCAACTTCCATCGGGGACTCCGAGATGTCCAGCATCTGGTGCTCGATGAACTGGCGGTACATGCGCGGCAGACGCTTGATGATGTAGCTCTTGTCCCGATGGCTGATATCGAGGAAGACGCCGCCGTTCGGTCCGCCCCGGCCTTCGGAGATCTCGGTGTAGTTCGCAAGCGCAACGCGGTCGCGGGTGCTGAGCTCCATCCGCTGAGGGTCGTATCGCTCCATGAAGCGCTCGCCGTTGGCGTTCGTGAGGCGGCCGCCTTCTCCCCTGACGGCTTCGGTGACCAGCGTCCCCTCCACGCCGGGTGGCGCCACCATCCCGGTGGGGTGGAACTGCACGAGCTCCATATCCATCACCGCGGCTTGTGCCGCCAGGCCCAGGAACATGCCCTCGCCGAAGTTCTCGTCGCGGCGCGACGAGCTGCGTCGCCACAGTCGCGTGTGGCCACCGCCGCACAGCACGACCGCGTCGGCGAGGAATGTGGTCCGGTCGCCGGAGTGGAGGTCGAACCCGAAGGCGCCGAAGCAGGCGCCGTCGGCCACGAGCAAGGCAGAGATGTAGTGGTCCTCTACCACCGGGATACGTAAGTCGGCGGTCTTGTTGGCCAGTGTTTGCAGAACCGCACGGCCGGTGTAGTCACCGGCGTAACAGGTTCGGCGCCAGCGATGAGCCCCGAAGAATCGCTGATCGATCGCCCCTTCTTCGGTCAAGGCGAAGGGGCACCCCCACTCGGCAAGCTCTCTTATCGCGTCCGGCGCTTCGGTAACGAGGATCTCGACCACCCGGGGATCTCCCAGCCGATACCCCTCTTTGACGGTGTCGGCAAAGTGCTGCTGCCAGGAATCCTCCGGATCGCGAGTGCCGAGCACTGCGTTGATCCCGCCCGAGGCGAGCACGGTGTGGGCATCGAGCCGCCGCCGCTTACCGATGACGAGCACCTGCGCGCCGGCCTGGTCGGCCGCGATGGCGGCTCGCAGCCCGGCCGCACCGGACCCGATCACCAGGACGTTGCTGACATGCGTGCGATAGCTGGAGGGCACTACCTCAAGCTTGCCAGACGGGGGCCGCGCGGATTTCTAGGTCGCGTTGCTACCGTCTGGGAGCCAAGCTCGCAAAGAAACGGCGCTGTTAGCCGGTTTCTAGGACGTCTGTCGTTGTCGGTTCGATCGAGATCTTGGGGACCAGGCGGCCCAGCCACTTCGGGAACCACCAGTTGGCGTCTCCGAGAAGCTCCATCGTTGCCGGCACCAGGACCATGCGGATCAGGGTGGCGTCGACGAAGATGGCGACCGCCAGGCCGAAGCCGAACAGTTTGATGGCGCGTTCGTCGAACCCGATCACGAAGGACAAAAAGACGGTGACCATGATCGCGGCCGCGGCCGTGATCACCCGTGCCGTAGCAGCCAAGCCGTTCGCGACTGCCAGTCCATTGTTGCGGTTCTTTACGTAGTCCTCGCGGATGCGGGAGAGAAGGAAGATCTCGTAGTCCATAGAGAGCCCGAACAAGATCGTGAACAGCATCATCGGAACCCACGCCTCGATGGGCCCGGTGGTAGTAGAACCCACCGCAGACTTGAGCCACCCCCACTGGAACACTGCGACGACGACTCCATACGACGCACCGATCGAAAGCAGGTTCATCACCACCGCCTTGGCGGGCACCACCACCGATCGGAACACGGCCACCAGCAGCAAGAACGAGAGCAGCAAGACGACGCCGATCAATACCGGGAGCCGGCTGCCGCTCTGGTCCGCGAAGTCGATGGTGCCCGCGGTAAGACCGCCGATAAATACCTCGGTGCCAGTCCCTGCCGTAACCGGTGGGATGACGCGGTCTCTCAGCGTATGAACGAGCTGTGTGGTCTCGGCCGCTTGCGGTGAAGTGGTCGGGAACACTTGCAGGATCGCAGCGTCTTTCTTGGGACTGAGGACCGGAGGCGTAACGCCTGCGACTCCGGGAACCTGCGCCAACCGCTTCTGGAGAGCGGTCAACGTCGCAACGTCCTGCGGCGAGTTGATCCCGGCGGCCACCAGCAACGGTCCGTTGAATCCCGGCCCGAACCCTTGCGAGAGAAGGTCGTAGGCCCGTCGGCTCGAACGGGATCTGTCCCCAGTACCGGCGTCTGCGGATCCGAGGCGCAGCGAGAACAGCGGGATCGTCAGCGCGATCAGAACCAGGAGAGACAGGATCGCCACCGGCCACGGACGGCGCTGGATCACTCGGCTCCACCGGAACCAGATGGACTGCCGCGTCGCGGTGTCGCCCCGGTGAAGGAGATGGGGGAGATGGAACCTATCGATGCTGTTGCCCACGAAGCCGAGCACGGCAGGCAGCAGAGTGATGGAAGCAAGCATCGTGACCAGCACGGCGGCGGCTCCGCCCACCGCGATCCCCTGAACGAAGGCGAATCCCATCAGCAGGATGCCGAGGAACGAGATCACCACGACCGTGCCTGCGAACAGGACGGCTCGACCCGCGGTCGTGATGGCGACCACCGTGCCTTGCTCGGGCGTCATCCCCTCCGAGAGTTGCTGGCGGTACCGAGTCACGATGAAGAGGGCATAGTCCACGCCCACACCGATACCGATCATGGATGCTAGTTGCGGCGTGAAGTTGGGAACCGTCAGGAAGTGGGCTGAGAGGGTAACGATGGCGAGTCCGATCCCGATGCCGAACAGGGCGGTCATCAAGGGCAACCCCATCGCCAGCAGCGACCCGAACGTCAGCAACAGGATGAACATCGCAGCGAGCAAG
>DATAPE010000152.1:0-18227 GCA_036265345.1 Actinomycetota bacterium | reverse complement strand
GGCCCCAAGTACGGCTTACAACTGCGACAGGAATTCGAGGCGAGCACCGGTGAGGTGTGGCCCCTCAACGTCGGACAGGTCTATACGACGCTCCAGCGCCTCGAGCGTGATGAGTTGATCGAGTCCGACGACCGTGGAGAGGAGGCCGGGCCTCAAAACGTGTTCCACATCACCGAGGCCGGGCGGAACGAGCTCGGCTCCTGGCTGAGCACGCCACCGGACATGACCGAGCCCCCCCGTGACGAACTGGTGATCAAGATCCTGGCTGCCCTCCGCGTCCCCGACGTCTCGGTCCACGACGTTATCCAGGTCCACCGCCGGTATCTCGTCGAGCTGATGCAGCAGTGGACGAGGCTGAAGGAGGACGAAGCGGAGTTCGACCTGACTTTCGCCCTTGTCTCCGATGCCGAGCTTTTCCGGCTCGACTCAGTCGTCCGGTGGCTCGACGCAGCCGATGGTCGGTTGAAGCGAACGGCGCTGGAGGCTCCCTCGGCAAAGCCTCGCCCGCTCATCCGGCGGAGGTTGGTCGGTCGCCGATGAGCTTTCTCGAGCTGCGCCAGGTGTCGAAGAGCTACGGGGCGGGCGACGCCGAGGTGCACGCGCTCTCCGATGTTGATCTCGCCGTCGAACGTGGCTCGCTTGTCGCGGTTATGGGTCCGTCGGGATCGGGAAAATCGACGCTTCTCTCGATCGCCGGCAGTCTGGAAGAGCCGACCAGTGGTCAGGTCGTGGTCGACGGCGCTGCGCTGTCATCCATGGCGCGCAATGACAAGGCGCGGCTGCGCCGCCGAACCGTCGGGTATGTGTTCCAAGATTTCAATCTTCTCGCGGGGCTTACCGCCGCCGAGAATGTTTCATTGCCGCTCGAGCTCGACGGTATCCCGGCTAGAAAGGCACGTCTCGCCGGCATGGCGGCGCTCGAGGAGCTCGATATGGCGGATCGCGCCACCCACTACCCCGACGAGCTCTCCGGTGGAGAACGTCAACGCGTCGCGATCGCACGGGCGATCGTCGGCGAGCGCTCGTTGCTGCTCGCGGATGAGCCGTCAGGTGCGCTCGACTCGACCAACAGCGAGACCGTGATGCGGATGATTCTCGCTGCCTGCCACCGTGGCGTCGCAGCGATGGTCGTCACCCACGATGCGCAGCTGGCATCGTGGGCGGATCGTGTCGTATTCATCCGGGATGGCCGGATCGTGGACCAGACGATCCCGCCGCCGACTCCCGAGTCCCTTGCTGCCGGCATGCCCGCGTCGAGCCCGCGTCTGTAGCACGGGCTTTTGAGGATTCACGATGAGTAGCGCCGCTTCAGCAACGCTCCATTCCGCCCGCGGCGCCAATGGCGGCGGCCCGGCTCGTCGTGCAGTAGTCCGATGGGCTTGGCGCCTCTTCCGACGTGAGGGGCGTCAGCAGTTCCTGATCCTCGCACTCATCACAGTCGCGGTCGCGGCGACGATCGTGGGCTCGACCGTCGCGACAACTGCCCCCCAGCCGGCGAACTTCGGCTTCGGCACGGCTCAGGACCGGCTGTTTTTTGCGACCTACGACGCACACACGGAGAGCGTCATCGCGAGGTTGGAGAAGCGCTTCGGCCATGTCGAGGTGATCGACAACGAGCAGCTATCTGTCCCCGGATCGATCAATACTTATCAGCTCCGTGCACAAGACCCACACGGATCGTTCAGCGGGCCGATGCTGTCGCTGGTTTCCGGGCACTTCCCAACGGGCGCCGACCAGGTCGCGGTAACCAGCGGCGTCGCGTCCGCGTTCCAGTTGAGCGTGGGAGCCGCCTGGCGAGTCGCCGGCGTTGAACGCCATGTTGTTGGCATCGTGCAGAACCCCCAGAGCCTGCTGGAGAAGTTCGCTCTCGTTGCACCTGGGCAGGTAAAGGACCCAACGGCAGTCACCGCATTGTTCGATGCCGGGCAGATTCGGCCGAGCTCGATCGGCCAGCACGTGCAGACGCCCGCCTCGGTCGCACGATCGAATCCGCTCAACCCCGAGACGATCTCGCTCGCGGCCCTCGTCTTCGGCATGTTGCTTGTTGCGCTCGTCTCTGTCGGTGGATTCACGGTCCTCGCGCAGCGGCGCCTCCGCTCGATCGGGATGCTCGAAGCGACCGGCGCCACAGATCGCCACGTCCGACTCGTCATCAGCGCGAACGGCACTCTCGTGGGTGTCGCCGGTGCGATCCTCGGGTTCGTCCTGGGGCTCGTCGTCTGGCTTGCCTATCGACCAAGCCTCGAGCAGAGCTCGCATCACGTCATCGGAGTCTTTGCGCTGCCGTGGACCGTAGTCGCCGCCGCAATGGTGCTTGCGGTCGTCGCTGCGTACTTCGCAGCCTCCCGTCCCGCGCGGGCGATCACCAAGGTGCCGATCGTCCAAGCTCTGTCGGGTCGTCCATCGCCGCCTCGGCAGGTGTATCGGTCCATGGTTCCCGGGATCGCCTGCCTCGTCGCGGCGTTCTTGCTTCTTGGCTACTCGGGGGGCACAGCCAACGGGAGCGGCAGCACTGGTTTGCCAGAATTGGCGCTCGGGATCGCGTTCCTCATCCCGGGGCTCATCCTGCTCGCGCCGCTCTTCCTTACGCTCACCGCGAGGCTGTCCCGGCGCGCGCCGATCGCCCTTCGGCTCGCGCTGCGAGATCTCGCCCGCTACCGGGCACGCTCTGGTTCGGCGCTGGCGGCGATCAGTGTAGGAGTCCTCGTCGCGGTCATCGTCGTCATTGCCGCCGCCTCCCGCTACGCAAACATCTTCGACTACGTGGGGCCGAATCTTGCCTCGAATCAGCTCGCTCTCCACGCCAATAGGCCGCCGCCGGGGACGATCGTGAGGAGACCGAACGGCGATCAGCCCGCCTCGCAGCCCTCGAAGGCGGCGAGCCCGAAGGAGCTGGCGACGCGCGCGGCCTCGATCGCAACGGCCCTCGGCGCACAACTCATCCCGCTCGAGATTCCCAACGCGGGATTGATCGGGGCCCACCTGGGTCGGCAGTGGAGTGGGGCGATCTACGTCGCGACCCCGCGGCTGCTCCAGGCGTTCGGGATAAGGTCCTCCGAGATCGACGCGAACGCGGACGTTTTGAGCTCCCGTCCTGGTCTCTCTGGTGTCTCAGGTCTCGGGCTTATCTACGCAAGTGGCGGCAAATTCGGGCCATCTCAGATATGCACGGCCGCGAGAAGCTGTCTTCCGCACCCGGTGATCCAAGAGCTCGGCGCACTACCGAGCGGCACGTCGGCGCCGAACACGCTGATCACCGAGCGCGCGATGCGCCAGTTCCACATCCATGCGACCACGAACGACTGGTTGGTCCAGGGAACGCACTCCTTTAGTGCTACCCAGATCAACAGCGCCGAGCTGGCGGCATCGACCACCCAGCTCTTGGTCGAGTCGAAGAACGACGAGCCCACTTCATTCGCCGTCCTCAGCTGGGCGACGATCTTCGGGATCGTCATCGCGCTCGGCATTCTCGGCATGTCGGTAGGCCTCGTTCGAAGTGAGACCGCCGGCGAGCTCCAGACGCTCGCCGCAACGGGGGCGTCCACGTACACGCGGCGAACGCTGACCGCGGTGACTGCTGGAGCGCTGGGCTTCCTCGGAGCCCTCCTCGGGACGCTGGGCGGCTACATCGCCATGATCGGTTGGCTGCGGAACAACTCGCTGAACGGGGGGATCGCCGCGCTCGGGAACATCCCCGTCGCGGACCTCCTTTTCATCGTCTTCGGCATGCCCGCGTTAGCGGCGATCATCGGTTGGGTGCTCGCCGGTCATGAGCCCGCGGTGATGACGCATCAGGCGATCGAGTGAGCTAGCTACGCGGCGGGCAGTGCGTGCAACCAGGCGCACCCGAATGTGGCCGCATCGCCGATCTAAGGACTTTGGCCGAACTGGGTCGGCTTGGCCTCACTCGCCCTCACCACCGTCTAGAGTTTGGGGGGATCGCAAGCAGGGGAGTAAAGGTGGAAGAAGACGCTGCGGGAGTCGCGGACTTCAAGAGAGAGGTGGACGAGGGCTTCGATGATGCTCTCGCCGACGTTTCAGCCGCGTTCGCTGCAATCCCCCTTCCGGCTGCAATGACTCTGCCAGGTCTCGAGCCGGCCTCCAGCCCGGAGGTGCTCGTTCCCGATGCGGAGGTGCTCCAGGCCCCAGGTCAGGATCCCCATCCGTTGCAGGGGCGACTCGACCTAGGTACCGAGGAAGGCCACGCTGTTCAAGATTGCGACGACGCGATCAACTCCTTCGCTCCGGACGGAACCGTCAACTGGGGACCGCATTGGCGAAAGCTGGCGCATCACGACGATGAGCTGGAAGGCGACACCTAGCCGCTCTTACGGCCTCCCGTATACTTCCTTGCTCCCGAACCCGAAAGGTAGAGCATGGCCAGTGATCGCCGCGTCCACGTGACGCTGGAGTGCACTCAGTGCAAGCGTCGCAACTACATAACCGAGAAGAACCGCCAGAATACGCGCGACCGGATGGAGCTCAAGAAGTACTGCCGCTGGTGCTCGGGCCACACCGCCCATCGGGAGACCCGCTAGCCCGAGAGGGAGTGCTCACCCATAACCTGAAGAAGGGGCCGGAGATCCGGCCCCTTCTCTTGTGTGCCCGGGAGTGACGCCCTAGAAGTCCATGTCCCCGCCGCCCGGCATGCCTCCGGGCATCGCCGGAGCCTTCTCCGGCTTGTCGGCGACGATGGCCTCCGTCGTAAGGAACAGAGCGGCGATCGAGGCGGCGTTCTGGAGCGCAGAACGCGTCACCTTCGCGGCGTCCACCACGCCTGCGCGGAACAGGTCGACGTACTCGCCGGTAGCTGCGTTCAGTCCCTCGCCCGGCCCGGACGTGCGAACCCTCTCGACCACCACTCCGCCTTCGAGTCCGGCGTTGTGCGCGATCACCTTGAGGGGCTCTTCCAGCGCCTTGCGAACGATGAATGCTCCGGTCTGCTCGTCGCCTTCCAGCTCGAGCTTCTCGAGGCCCTCCTGCGCGTGCAAGAGGGTGATGCCGCCACCGGCGACGATGCCTTCCTCGACCGCGGCCTTCGTGGTCTGGACGGCGTCCTCGATGCGGTGCTTCTTTTCCTTGAGCTCGACCTCGGTCGCGGCCCCCACCTTGATGACCGCCACACCGCCGGCCAGCTTGGCGAGGCGCTCTTGCAGCTTCTCGCGGTCGTAATCGGAATCGGAACGCTCGATCTCGGCCTTGATCTGATTCACGCGGCCCGTGATCTCGTCGGCGACGCCGCCGCCCTCAACCACCGTCGTGTCGTCCTTGGTGACCACAACCTTGCGCGCCGTACCCAGCATGTCCAGTGTCACGGACTCGAGTTTGAGGCCGACCTCCTCGCTGATGACCTGGCCGCCGGCGAGGATCGCGATGTCCTGCAGCATCGCCTTGCGGCGGTCGCCGAAGCCCGGAGCCTTGACCGCAGCCGCGCGGAAGGTTCCTCTGATCTTGTTGACGACCAGCGTGGCGAGGGCCTCGCCCTCGACGTCTTCGGAGACGATCAACAGCGGCTTGCCCGCCTGCATGACCTTCTCGAGGATGGGGAGCAGGTCCTTGACCGCAGAGATCTTCTGGTTCGCGATCAGGATGTACGGCTCTTCGAGCACAACCTCCATCCGCTCGGCGTCGGTTACGAAGTAAGGACTGATGTAACCCTTGTCGAAGCGCATACCTTCGACGAGCTCGAGCTCGAGGCCGAACGTGTTCGACTCTTCGACGGTGATGACGCCGTCCTTGCCGACCTTATCCATGGCCTCGGCGATCGTCTCGCCGATCTCGGGATCGTTGTTCGCCGAGATCGAAGCAACCTGACTGATCTGCTCGCGGCCCTCGACATCCCGCGACTGGGTCTTGATGTTCTCTACGACGTTGTCGACCGCCTTCTCTATCCCACGCTTGAGGGCGATGGGGTTCGCGCCCGCAGCCACGTTGCGAAGTCCTTCGCGGACCATCGCCTGGGCGAGCACCGTCGCGGTCGTGGTGCCGTCACCGGCTACGTCGTCGGTCTTCTTGGCTACTTCCTTGACGAGCTCGGCGCCGATCTTCTCGAGTGGATCTTCGAGCTCGATGTCCTTGGCGATCGAGACGCCGTCGTTGGTGATCGTGGGGGCTCCCCACTTCTTCTCCAGAACGACGTTCCGGCCCTTGGGCCCGAGGGTGACCTTCACGGCGTCGGCAAGCTGGTTCATGCCTCGCTCGAGCGCCCGCCGGGCCTCCTCGTCAAAGCTCAGTAACTTCGCCATGCGCTACCTCCTTGGGTGATACCGATGGTGGATTAGCACTCTCATGCTGTGAGTGCTAACGATAGCGCCTGGGGGCCGAGGCTGGCAAATCCCCCGTGCAGTTCGGTCTCTGGGGCTCAGGGCCAGGCCGCAGCCACCGCCACGAGCGCCACCCCCACCAGGGCGCCCCCGTTGGCGAGCCGCGCCGCGGCCCTAATGGAGACGTTCTCGATGGCCGCTCGCGCCGACGAGCTGGCGCCGGCGAGCACCGCAAGCCCCCGGGCGAGCCCGAAGCTGCCACACAGGACCACCCCTGCCACGGGGCTGCCCGAAGCGAGCGCTATCACGGAGACGACCACGAAGCTTCCGAAGGTGAGGAAGGTAAGGAAACCGATCCCGAGAGAAAGACCGTAGAGCACCGCCGCCACCGGCCGGGAGTAAAAGGTTCGCCACCACTCGGGCACCTGCCGGCGCCGGTCGAACAGCGGGATCGGGAGCCGGAACAGCTCCCTTGCCGCGTAGACGGAGGCGATCACCGCCACTATTGCCACGCCTGAAGATCCCCAGGGGGCCCGGGCGAGCATGCCGGCGGTCCCGAGGAGCAGCCCGAACAGGGCCGCCGACGCGGTGGTGCCGAGCGTGTAGAGGGCGACCGAGCCCCAATACGGTGACTTAGGGCTGCTTGCCCCGTCGACCACGGGGGTGATGGTGTGCACCATCGACAGTCCTCAGGGGGAGAAGAGCGTTGACACCCCCGCCAGGAGCGAGGCGATCGTCGCGGCGATCAGCAGTGGTGTTGTCAACAGGGGATATTCGTGTCGCGGTACATCACGCAAAAGACCCGGCGGCCGTGGTGGCAATAGCCCACCAGGCTCATGTCTCCGTTGATCCGAGTGGGTGAGAACGAGCAGCAGTCGGTGAGGTGCCTGATCTGGCCGTGGCAACAGCGGCTCCAGATCCCGCCCATCGTCGTCTTTCCCGTGAACGGATAGCGCCGCCGCACGGTGCCCTGACAGACCCTCCTTCGGGTCTGTTCGCGAGACAGATAGATGTTGCCGTGGATGTCGATGGGATACCCGTACTTGGGATGCAGTGGCCAGCCCTCACGATCGATGCGTGTGTGCGGGTAATACGGATGCGGGCAGGAGTTGGTGGTGTAGGTATGTCCGCAGATGTGATGCGCTTCCGCCCGCCCCGGTCGAAGAGCTTGTGCGACGAATGGCCCTCCCACCAGGGCGACGATCCCTATCCCGCAGCGACCCAGGAACGACCGGCGCGACGTCCGCTGTGCAAGTTGCACGGACAGTTGTTCCACCGCTCGCTCCAGCAATCAGCTCACCTGCACCTCGTTCGCGGCCTCTTTCGCGCGCCGGCGCGCAGTATCGACCAATCCTTCGACCTGTTCGAGATTGTTGACCGTTCCTTTGGCCCGAACGATACCGAGCCTGTCGGTGATCACGACATAGGGCGTGCCCGGCACGTTGTATCGCTGGATCAGGTCGGGTGCCGAAATCAGGGGGGCAGGGATGTTCCGGCGACCGAAGGCAAGCTCGGCCTCAGTGTTGTCGACATCGGTCACCACATAGGGAACCAGCTGTCCATTGCGAGCGATCGCGGGTAGCGCGGGCAGAACCTGCTCGCACACGCCGCATCCCGGCGATACGAACAGGATCAGCTGCTGCCGTCCCGGGCCGCCTAACCTCACGGTGGCTCCGGCGAGGTCGCTGACTTCTCGAGCTTCGGTCGCCTCGCCGAGTGGTGGCCCCTCGTCGTCCATCTCCAACGCGCCCCGGGGGCCGAGCCGCATATGCAGCGTCCCGATCTGCCGCGCCAGCGCTACCACGACGACCGACAGCACGATCACCAGCATCCACAGGACCAGATAGGAAGCAGTCCACCATCCGTGCACGTTGGCCCTCTCTCAACGTCCGACGAAGGGAGAGTACTTCTCCTGCGTCGGCCCCCACTTAGGATGCGCGCGGGATGTCTTTGATCACTCTGCTGGCGGGTGCTGTGATCGCCATCGTCTTTGGCTGGGGGGCGGTCGCAAAGATCATCCGGTTCTCAGAGTGGCAGCAAGCATTGCGGGCCTACCGTCTGCCTTCCCGGATCGGCCTTGCGGCATCCGTGGTCGTTCCTGGTGCGGAGCTGACCGTGGCGGCGCTGCTTGGAACCGGCCACGCGCGAGCAGGTGCGGCCCTGACGATGGCATTGCTCGCAGGATTCTCTCTGGCGCTTGTCAGCGCGCGACAGGCACAGGGCAACCGGCTACCGTGTGGGTGCTTCGGACGAGCGACACCCCATGACTATCGGTTGCTAGTCGCGCGCAACGCTGGTCTCGCCTGTCTGGCGGGCATCATCCTCATAGGCGGGCGGGATCGCCTGTTGACGGGATCCCTTCGACCCAACACGACAAGTCTTCTGCCTGCTGCTCTCGCCGGGCTCGGTGTGGTGATGGTTCTGTGGATAGGCCGCGAGGTCGCCGACGCGATGCGCAAACAGTGAGGAGAGCCGCGATCGCGATCGTGGTCCTGGGCTCGCTTGCAGTACCACTCTTCGCTCTCGCCGACCGCCGCCTTCTGCACGACGCGAACGACGCCAGGGGCCGGCTCGACGTGCGACGGGTCGAATTCGACGGACACAAGAAGCCTCGATGGAAGGTCGTGACGTGGAGCGGTTGGAGTGCTCGCACGATCCTCGACCGGGGCTACGTGCTGGTGCGGCTCGATACCTTCGGCGGCGGCCGCTTCGATTATTACGCGCTCCTCCGGTCCCTTGGGGGCCACATGACAGCAGGCTTGTTCCGTGACAGGAGAGGGCATCCCGATTACAGGGTGAGCAGCCTCAGGGTGTGGCGCCCGGGACGGCGCAGCGTCAAGGTCCGCATCCAGTTGAGCAAGCTTCGCTTCGGCCCCTCCCGCCGTTACTACCGATGGGCAGTCGAGACCATCTTCAGCGGCCGTCATTGCCGGAATACGTGCTTCGATAATGCTCCGGGCCACGGCGGCGTTAAGGAACCTCTCCCCGGCGTGACGCCCTCACCCAGTCCGACTCCCACCCCGACGCCGACCCCCACCGCCTCTCCGTAGATGGCTGCGCCCCGGCTTCTGATCCTGGGATGGGATTCCGCGACCTTCGACGTCATCGACCCTCTGATCGAGCAAGGGCGGCTGCCCGCGCTCGCCGGCCTCGTCGAGCGAGGGTTTCGAGCCCCGTTGCGCTCCACCTGGCCCCCGATGACCGATTGCGCGTGGACGTCCGCATTCACCGGATGCAACCCCGGCAAGCACGGCATCTTCGGCTCCTGGTACCGGGCGCCGGGGGCCTACGAGTGCCGGTACTTCTCGTCCCGGGATCGCGTTGCCCCCGCGTTGTGGGAGCTGGCCGAAGGGATCACTTTCCTCGTGTGGAACGTTCCGATGACGTTTCCTCCGCAGACGGTGAAGGGAGCCATGGTCGCGGGCTACGGCGCGCCCGCCGGGTCGCGATTCTGCAGTCCGGGTTCCCTGCAGGATGCGCTGGCTAGGAAGTGGGATCTGGACGACCTCGTCGATCGCGCTCCCTACCGGTCCCTCGATCGTTATCTGGAAGAGCTGGTGCGTGGCCTTCGCGCCCAGGCGGAAGCGCTGCCGTGGGCCATCCGTGAGACAGATGCCGGCTGCGTGGCCGCGGTATGGCCGCACGTGGACAGAGCTCAGCATTTCTTCTGGCAGTTCCGGAACACCGACCATCCGCTGGCGGGGGCAGTCGATCGCGTTTACGAGGAGATGGATCGGACGACCGCCGCCCTGCTCGATGCGTTTCCGCAGGCAGATGTGCTCGTTGTCAGCGATCACGGCGCGGGTTCTCTTCACGGCGACGTGAACATGGGCGCGTGGCTGGCCCGCAACGGTTACGCGCGCTACGGGACCGCAGCTCGCTCTGCCCTGGGGGCCGCGTGGCGCTTGCCACCCGCGGCGCGGCGTGCGGCGAAACGTCTTGCTCCCGGTCTTGCGCGCCGGGCGATGCAGGACACGCTGAGTGAAGGGTTGGGCCCATTCGACTGGTCGCAGACCCGAGCCTTCATGGGCGTCAATGGCGACCTGTGGATCAACCAGCAAGGGCGAGAGCCACAGGGGATGGTCGCCCCATCCGCTTCGGCGGCGCTGGTCGATGAGATCCGTGAGGGCGCGCTGGGCCTGCGCGACCCCCGCTCCGGCGCTCCCTTGTTCGCCGCTGCCCATCGCCGCGATGACTTGTATTCCGGACCGGCGCTCGATCTTGCTCCCGACCTGATGCTCGATTCCTGGTCGGCGGGCTACCGGGTCGCCCCCGGTCGGAAGGCGTCCGATGAAGTGGTGATCCCTCCAGTTCCCCTCGCCGGGGTCCATGCAGCCTGGTCTTCGGATCACCGCCCGCTCGGGGTGTTCGTCGCCGCCGGAGGGCGTGTCGCCTCCGGCGAGAGCCAGGAGCTTTCTCTCTACGATGTCTGCCCCACCGCGCTCGCGCTGCTGGAGCAAGAGATACCGGCAGGGCTGGATGGGCGAGCCGTCGATCAGGCACTGGCCGGCTCTTTCCTTGCGGCGCATCCCGTGCGGACGGGGGCCGCGGTGACCACTCGCGCGTCGGAGCCCGCATACTCCGATGCCGAGGCGGCCGCCGTCGCCCGACACCTCAAGGAGCTTGGCTACATCGAGTAGGGAGACACGCGTGGATCCTGAGCCGTTCAAGCAGATAGCCAAGGTGCTGTGGTCGCTCGGGAACTACGCGGAGATCGCAAAGAACTCAGAACAACCAGCCCGCGAGCTCGTCGACGCCTGCAAGGCGCGTCCTGGGATCACGCTGCTGGACGTCGCGGCTGGGAATGGGAACGTCGCGGTCGCCGCGGCATGGCGCGGCGCATCGGTCGTTGCTTCCGATCTAACACCGGCCATGGTCGAGCTTGGGAGACAGCGTACAGATTCAGAAGGCATAGATATCGAATGGCATGAAGCGGATGCGGAGGCGTTGCCCTTCGAGAACGACAGCTTCGATGTTGTTACCTCCGCCTTCGGCGCGATGTTCGCCCCGCGACCGGAGGTAACTGCAAGCGAGCTCTTTCGGGTAACTAGACCGCGTGGAACGGTCGGCATGGTGAACTGGACGGCGACCGGGTTCATGGGGCAAGTGATGGAGCGGATGGAGCCGTTCGCACCGCCACGGCCCCCCGAGGTGCCGTCCCCCCTGGCCTGGGGTGATCCGGAGGTGGTCGAAGAACGCTTCGCCGATCTGGCCTCGGCGGTCGCAACCGAGCGCAAGCAGAACCGTTTCGCGTTCGGTTCCCCGGCCGACATGTTGGCTTTCTTCGAAGCTAACCTCGGCCCTTTGCTAGCGCTGAGGAGCATGCTTTCGGAAGACGAGTACAAGGAGATGACCACATCGCTGAAAGACGTCATCGCCCAGTTCAATCAGGGACGCGATGACGCGGTAGTCGATTCCGAGTATCTGCTGGTGACCGCGGAGAAGTCATAGATTGGGCTCATGGAGGATCTGAAGGACAAGGAGAAACGGCTGACCGAGAGTCTGCTTGCCTTGGAACGGGTCGTCGTGGCTTATTCCGGCGGGGTGGATTCTGCGTTCCTCGCCGCGACTGCTCATCGCGTGCTGGGGGATGATGCGATCGCGGCCACGGCCGTCTCCCCCGCGGTCGCCGAGCGCGAGCTGGCCGAAGCGGAGGAGCTGGCCCGGCTGTTCGGTTGGAATCACGTTTTGATCGAGACCCACGAGCTGGCCCGCGAGGAGTACGCCCGTGACGATCCGCACCGGTGCTATTGGTGCAAGACCGAGTTATTCGACATGCTCGGCCCTCTCGCGCGTGCCAGACGTGCGGAGATCGCAGTCGGCACCAACCTCGACGACCTTTCGGACTACAGGCCGGGTCTTGCCGCGGCCCGCGAGCGAAACGTCAAGACGCCGCTTGCCGATGCCGGCCTCACTAAGGCCGAGGTCCGCGCGCTTTCACGGGAATCCGGCCTTCCCACCGCAGACAAGCCTGCGTCGCCCTGTCTCGCGTCGCGGTTCGCATACGGTGTGGGGGTGACCAGAGAGGGGCTACGCCGGATAGACCGAGCCGAAGAGGTGCTCCGGGGTCTGGGTTTCGTCGAGTTCCGCGTGCGGGACCATGGTGATCTAGCCCGTCTCGAGGTTCCCCGAGCCGACCTCGAGAGGGCCGCCTCACTGCACGATCAGATAGCGACCGCCCTGCGCGCCTTGGGGTTCCGCTACGTGACCCTGGATCTCGCGGGCTTCAGGTCGGGATCTCTGAACGAGGTGCTGACGCCGACCGTGAGAAGGTCGTCCTAGCTCGGATCACCCGGCTCCGGCCCAGTCGGTGTACCTGCGGCGCCCGTAAAGCAGCGGCAGGTGGTCCTCCCGCAAGCCTCCGTCCTCGACGCGCCCTATCAGCACCTGATGGTCTCCCGCCTCGACCGTCCTCTCGAGACGACATACGACATGAGCTCCCGAGTCCTCGGACAGGATCGGGCCGCCGCCCGACGCAGGCAGTTGCCACTGCACTCCCTCGAACTTGTCCTCCATCTTGGTCGCGAACCGACGGGCGAGCTTCTCGCGGCCCGCCGCCAGGAAATTGACCGTGAACCCGCCGGTAGTCACGATGGCTGCCAGCGTCGATGACTGGTTGTCCAGGCACACCAGCACCATCGGCGGATCCAGGGATACCGGGCAGAACGCACTCACCGTCAAACCCTTGGGCATACCGGCAGGGCCGGTGGTCGTCACCACGGTTACTCCGGTAGGGAAGCTCGACATGATCTCGAGGAAGAGACTGTCGGCGACCGGCATGCGGTCGCGCTACAGCTGAACGATGGGGCAGGTCAGGGTTCGGGTGATCCCTTCGACACTCTGGATCTGGGCCACGACGAGCTTGCCCAGACTGTCCATGTCGGAAGCCGTGACCTTGACGATGACGTCGTAGGGGCCGGAGAGATCCTCGGCTCGCTCGACACCTTCGATCTGGCGGATCTCTCGAGCCACCTCGCTCGAGTTCACGGAGGCTTGAACCAGGACGTACGCCTCGACTTGCGATGTCATGGGACTCCTCCGGATGGGGATGCCGGAATTGTAACCACGCCGGAGAGGCCGACGGTATGTTCGCTGCCCATGCAGGCAGCCCACCGTAGCCTTGCCATCGCCGTGGTGGTGATGGGCGCCGCTTTCACTGCCGGCGCGATCGTTGCGGCGTGGCGCCACGGCAGCCGGCCCTGGCTCGAGTGGTTCCGAAGGGCGACGACGGCTCTGATAGTCCTCGAGGCGATCGCCGGGATGATCCTGTACGGGACAGGGCACCGGCCGGAAGAAACGTTGCACCTTCTCTATGGAGCCGCTGCCCTCGTTGCGATCCCGTTTGGCAGTTACTTTGCCGCCGAAGCCCCGCCTCGCCCCCGTGCGGTCGTGCTTGCTGCGGCCGGAGTCCTGACTCTTGGCATCACCTTTCGTGCGTTTGTGACGGGATGACGCACTTCCTGTGATTGTGCGGGAGGATGCCAGCCGTGCGTCGCTCCCGCGCCCTGTTGTTGGTGGTGGCCGCTGCTGCAGCAGCATTGCTCCCGGCGTGCTCCTCAGGCTCACCTTCCACACTGCAACCGCGGGGGCCGGCTGCGCAGCGGATCGATGGTCTCTGGTGGTTCATGTTTTGGATCGCACTCGGTGTGTTTGCCGTCGTTATCGGGATGTTGTTGTTCGGATTGTTCCGGAGAAGAAAGAGCGGCGAGTCTGTTGCGCGTGGAGGTGGCGAGCGCGCGGTTGTCCTCCTGGGCATAGTGGCCCCCGCCATCATCCTCACGACGTTGTTCGTGGTGTCGCTGCGCGATCTCAACGCGTTGTCGGCACCGGCTAAGTCCGACGCGATGACGGTCTCCGTCATCGGTCACGACTGGTGGTGGGAGGTTCGCTATCCGCAGCGGCATGTCGTCACCGCCAACGAGATCCACATCCCCACCGGTACCCAGGTGTTGCTTCACCTTTCCACCGGTGATGTCATCCACAGCTTCTGGGTGCCGCAGCTGAGCGAGAAGACCGACATGATCCCGGGCAAGACCAACCGGATGCTCCTGGAGGCCGATCGCCCCGGTATCTATCGCGGACAATGCGCCGAGTTCTGCGGGCTGGAGCACGCGCGCATGTCGTTCCTGGTGATCGCCGAGCCTCCGTCCCAGTTCCAAACATGGCTGGCGGGCGAGAGTCAGCCGATCGGGTCCGTGACGGGAGCCGCCGCTCAGGGCAAAAGGGTGTTTCTGACGTCGACCTGTGTCAGTTGCCACACGATCCAGGGGACCAACGCCGACGCCACAGACGGCCCCGACCTCACCCACTTTGGCAGCCGTCGCACGATCGCGGCCAACTCGGTTGCCAACACCCCAGGGAACCTGGCTGCCTGGATCGAAGATCCTCAGGGCATCAAACCGGGCGCCCTCATGCCCCCGGCGGTGGTCGAACCCCGGCAGCTCCAAGCACTCGTGACGTTCCTGGAAGGGCTGAAGTAGTGGTCGCGATCGCCGAACGGCTCACCTCGATCTGGGAAGAGACGCCGGGGCTTGCGTCCTGGTTGACCACCGTGGATCACAAGCGGATCGGTAAGCGCTACATCGCCACCGCATTCGTCTTCTTCGTCCTCGCGGGCCTGGAGGCGATGGCGATGCGCATCCAATTGGCGCGCCCCGGTCAAGCCGTTTTCACTCCCAACGCATTCAATCAACTGTTCACGATGCACGGCGTGTCGATGATCTTCCTGTTCGCGACGCCGATCCTGTCGGGCTTCGGAAACTACTTCGTGCCGTTGATGATCGGAGCGCGGGACATGGCGTTCCCGCGTCTGAACGCCTTCGGTTACTGGGTGTTCTTCTTCGCGGGCCTGTTCATGAGCTTCAGTCTGGTCATCGGAAAGGCCCCCACCGACGGTTGGTTCAATTACGTCCCCTTCGCTTTGACCCACTATTCGCCCGGACTGAACATCGACTTCTACGGTCTGGGGATCATCTTTGTGGGGATCTCATCTACGACCGGCGCGATCAACTTCATCGTCACCATCTTCAAGATGCGCGCACCGGGGATGTCTATCAACCGGATGCCATTGTTCGTTTGGGCCGTCCTGACGACGGCGTTCGCGATCGTCTTCGCGCTGCCCAGCCTGACGGTCGCCAACGTCCTGCTCGAGCTGGACCGCAAGGCCGGCTTTCACTTCTACGACGTGGCTCACGGCGGGGATCCGATCCTCTGGCAGCACCTGTTTTGGATCTTTGGACACCCCGACGTCTACATAATCGTGCTGCCGGCTCTGGGTATCGTTTCGACCATCCTGCCGGTATTCTCCCGCCGGCCGATCGTCGCCTATCCCTATGTCGTCCTCGGCACCGTCGCGATCGGGATCGTGGGCTTCGGAGTCTGGGTGCACCACATGTTCGCCACCGGTCTGCCGCAGCTGGGGCTGAGTTTCTTCAGCGCGGCCAGCATGATGGTGGTGATCCCGAGCGGGATCCAGATGTTCGCGTGGGTCATCACGATCATCAAAGGCCGGCCGGTCTTCACCGTGCCGTTCCTGTTCATCATCGGCTTCATCGTGACGTTCCTGATCGGCGGTCTTACCGGCCCGATGTTCGCCGCGGTTCCCTTCGACCAGCAGATCACTGACTCCTATTTCGTGGTGGCCCATTTCCACTACGTGCTGTTCGGCGGAGCGGTGTTCCCGATCTTCGCCGCGCTGTACTACTGGCTTCCCAAGATGACCGGGCGTCTGACGAACGAACGGCTCGGCAAGCTGAGCTTCTGGCTCATCTTCGTCGGCTTCCAGGTGACGTTCTTTCCGATGCACATCATGGGTCTGCTCGGGATGCCCCGCAGGATCTACACCTATCAAAGCGGCTTGGGGTGGGACGTGTGGAACATGACCTCGTCGATCGGGTCGTTCGTTCTTGCGGCCGGCGTGCTGGCTTTCATCATCGACTACTACCTCAGCCTCCGGCGAGGTCTTCCTGCAGGAGACGACCCGTGGGCTGCGGACACCCTCGAGTGGGCGATCTCGTCGCCCCCACCGGCGTACAACTTCGAGTCGATCCCGCAGGTCTCGAGCCGCGAGCCGCTATGGGACCAGCCCGACCTTCCTCAGCAGATCCGGCGCGGCACGGCGGGACCGGTCCTCGCTGAGGGCCACGAAACCGTGGGCACGAGCGTGCTCGACGCCGATAGTGAAGACGTGCTGGAGATGCCCGGCGAATCACCGTGGCCACTGACCTCCGCGGTCGGACTACTGATCATCTTCTGCGCCCTTCTCATCAGCCATCTGCTTCTGGCTGCCGCGGGCTTGGTGGTGATGTCGATCGGCATATCGGGATGGCTGTGGGACACCGGGGATGTGAACTCGGGATGAGCTCCTCGTTTGCCGCGACCGCCACGACGCCTCCGCACGCACGCACTCGCGAGAGTGGCTGGTGGGGGATGTTGTTGTTCATTGTGACCGAGGCCACGATCTTCGGGATCCTCTTCGCCACTTACTTCTATCTGCGATTCAAGAACATGCCCGTGTGGCCCCCCGACGGCATCAAGCAGCCGACGCTCGGCTTGCCATTGTTGATGAGTGCGTTTCTCCTCACAAGCAGCATCCCCATGCATGTCGCAGAGCTCGGTGTGAAGAAGGGCAAGCAGACGTGGCTGAAGGCCGGTCTCGCCCTGAGCTTTCTTTTGGGAGCCGGGTTCCTCGTCGTCATGTTGGGGTTCGAGTATCCCGAGAAGCTGAAGGAGTTCACGGCTCAGACCGATGTTTATGGTTCGCTCTTCTTTCTCATTACCGGCCTGCACGGCAGCCACGTCTTCGTCGGTCTCGTGATGAATTCCTGGGCTCAGGTCAAGGCTGCCCGGGGGCGCTTCGACGAGCGGCACCACCTCACCATGCTGAACGTGGCCGTCTATTGGCACTTCGTTGACGTCATCTGGATATTCGTGTTCCTGACCCTCTATTTTTCCCCGAGGTTTTAGGGACGATGGCCAGCTCGATAGTCAGGCCCAAGAGCAAGGGTTCCTTCACGCTGTGGTTCGCGGTCGCGGCCCCCCCTTTGTTGTGGATCACTCAGCTGGCGGTGGGAGGGGAATTGCCCGAGGTCGCCTGTTCGCGGGGCTACACGCCGAACAACATGCTCGGACTGGGCATCCGCACCTTCCTGGTGATCGCGAGTGCGGTGCTCGCCCTGCCCGTGGTCGCGTCGGCGCTGATGTCACTGCGAAACGTGCGGGCGCTGGCAGCGATCGAAAGCCGCGACGACCGTGAGGAGCGTGGCTACTTCATGGCGTTTGTTGGTCTTGTTTCGAGCCTGTTCTTCTTGCTGCTGATGGTCGTGAGCGTCGTCGCGGTGTTCTTCTTGGGGTTGTGCCAGCGATGACGGCCCCCGTGATCTCGCCCTCCGATCTGTGGCGCTCTTGGAGCTTCGACCCCCTCATCGTCACGGGAATCGTGTTGCTCTCGGTGACGTACGTCCGCGGCCTTCAGCGATTGTGGAGCCGGGGGTGGGGCCGGGGTATCACGGTCCTGCAGAGTGCCAGCTTCGCGGCAGGGATCGGAGTCCTCGTCGCGGCCCTGATTTCTCCGCTAGACCGGTTGTCCTCGTCGCTGTTCTCGGCTCACATGATCCAACACCTCCTGTTGATCCTCGTGGCGGCTCCGCTGCTCGTTGCAGGGTCGGCCGGGACCGCTATCGGGCTCGCCTTGCCGCTGCCGGCGCGCCGGACGGTGCGCGGCTGGGAGCACAACTCGTGGACCCGGTCGGTGACAGAGGTTCTGACTCGCCCCGTGCCCGTCCTTCTCCTTCATTTGACGGCCCTCTATCTGTGGCACCTTCCGGTCCTCTATCAAGCAGCCCTCGGCAACGACGCCGTCCACGCCCTCGAGCACGCGTGCTTCTTTGGTACCGCGTGGCTTTTCTGGTGGTTGATCATCGATGAAAAGGGACGGCGGAAGCTGGGGAATGGCGCCGCGGTTCT